>JAEYUX010000061.1 GCA_023432235.1 Actinomycetes bacterium | reverse complement strand
CGGCAATCGCCTCGGGAGCGTCGTCAACAAGGTCGACGAACTCGCGCAGCCAGTTCACAGGAATCTTGGGCATTGCTCAGACCTCCATTCCGAACTGCTGCGAGAAGCGCACATCGCCCTCGACCATGTCACGCATGTCCTTCACCCCGTGACGGAACATCAGGGTGCGTTCAATACCCATGCCGAAGGCAAAGGCGGTGTACTCATCCGGGTCAATGCCAGCGGCACGGAGCACATTGGGGTGGGTCATGCCGCAGCCACCCCACTCAATCCACCCTGTTCCCTTGCACGTGCGGCAGTTGGCGTCCTCACCGCCGCACACAAAGCAACGCAGGTCCATCTCCGCGCTCGGCTCGGTGAAAGGGAAGAACGACGGGCGCAGGCGCGTCACAGCATCTGGTCCGAACAACGCCCGTGCGAAGTGGTCGAGCGTGCCCTTGAGGTTTGCCATCGTGAGGCCCTTGTCAACGGCGAGACCCTCGATCTGGTGGAACACCGGCGTGTGAGTCGCGTCGAGCTCGTCCGTGCGGAACGTCTTGCCCGGGCAGATCACATAGATGCCGCGGCCTTCCTTGACAAGCGCTTCACGGCGCTCAATGGCGGCACGCACCTGAACCGGCGACGTGTGGGTGCGCAACACGATGCCGGAGGTGCCCGGCTGCGCTGATTCACCACCAGGCCCCGTCTCAGCCCCGGCGTCGTCCCGCTCCCCCGCCGCGACAAAGAAGGTGTCCTGCATGGCACGCGCCGGGTGGTCCGGGTCGAAGTTGAGGGCGTCGAAGTTGTACCACTCCGCCTCGACCTCAGGGCCTTCGGCAACCTCCCAGCCCATGCCGACGAAGATGTCGCACATGTGCTCCTGGAGCGTCTCGAGCGGGTGACGGGCACCAAGCGGCGCACGCAGCACCGGCAGGGTCACGTCAACGGCTTCCTCAACGAGCACACGCTCATCCCGCTCAGCCTCAAGCTGGGCTTGGCGCTCATCGAGCGCCCGCGCGATGCGAGCACGCGCGCTGCCCATCGTCTTGCCCGCGACGGCCTTGTCAGCCGGCGGCACATCCTTGATCAAACGGTTTGCGAGCGTCAGCGGCGCCTTGTCGCCCGTGTGGGCAAGGCGCGAATCCTTCAACGCATCCAACGTGGTGGCGGAAGCGATGGCCGCGAGCGCGACCTCGACCGCCGCATCAACGCCAGCAGCGTCGAGCGGTGACAGTTCAGGCATGGACTACCCCTCGTAGGGAAGAGACTTGTGTGAATTCTAGCGGCGCCACGAGGCCTCGCCCGGAGGGGTCACGGCGCGTGAAATCAGGCCCGGCGGGTCTCCCCGGGCCTAGCTAAAGAATCGGCCGACGCTGGAGACCGCGGCCGCTTTCACGTCACCGGCGCGAGCGCGCGCCACAGCGAGCGAGATGGCTCGGGGCGCGGCTGTGTTCATACGGGCAGTGTACTCGCGCGTCTGCGGCCGATCGTGCCCTGCGTCGCTACAGTGACGACGTGATCGAAGTTGGCCGCGTTGTCCGCACATCCACCGCTCCGTGTGAGGCGTTCTTTGAGCGCTGGATCGATTTGCCCAGTCACCCTGAGTGGGCGGCAAGCATGGAGTGGTTCGACATCGAGACACCTGTTCGCGTGGGCAGCCGAGGCGTCTCCAAGTCGACGGGTAACGAACCCGCACCGTTCCGGGTGACGTCGCTGGACGCGCCCCATGTGTACGCCGACACCACGGAACTGGAAGGCGTCGAACTCACGGTTCATCACGAGGCACGCCCAACGCCAGCGGGCACACGGGTTGAGCTCCGCGCATGGCTGGAGGGTCCCCGCGCCGCTGAATACGAAGCAGGGATGCGTGAGGTGCTCTCAGCCGCACTGCCCACGGACCTCGACGCGCTGATCGCGCTCCTTGAAGGCGGCCGCAACGGCTGACGCCTCGTCACGCGCAGTTAGCGCAGCATCGTCACCACGGCGATGACCGCGAAGAACACGGCCACCGTATTGATGAGTGGCAACAGAATGCGCAAGAGTCGCGGCATCTGCGGGTTCTTCACAATCGGCACGCCCATGAAGAACAGCGCGAGCGCGATCGGCACCGTCCACCAAATGAGGATGACGAGCAGCGCAGGCGAGAACAGCGTGATCTTCTCGGGCAGCCCCACGTGACCGCCGAGCTTGTGGACCACCTTGCCGCGCCAGATGAATGACTGGAAGCCGGGCATGAGGCCCTTTACAGCGAGGCGCTCATCTCCTTTGTGTGTGGGGATGGCCCAGCCGCCCCGCTGCGGCGCAGCCCGGTTGCCATCGACGAGCACTTTCGCGACGATGCCGAGCGCTCCGTCCACCTCCACCTTTGCGGTGGCGCCTTCGAGCTTGAGTCGGACTCGGTTCTCAGCAGATTCGGTCACGGCGTCGAGATTATCAGCGCGTCGGAGCGACCGAATCGTCCTCAGTAACGAAACCCTCGTCCGTCACCGTCCCCGCATAGGTGCGGCCCTTGGCACGTGCCTTTCCTGCGATGAGCGCGCGGTCTGCGGCACGAATCAACTCATCGGCAGCGTCGGCCGCACTCTCGCTCACGCAATACCCCGCCGTCCCGCCCAGCCCGCGCTCAACCCCAAACGAGTGGAGCAACGACTGCTCCACCCGGGCGCGGATGCGCTCCACCGCCATGCCCGCATCCTCATGTTGCGGCACCATGAGTGCGGCCAGAAACTCATCGCCGCCCCAACGGACCGCCATATCTGAAGCGCGGATCTCGCTCGTCAGCACACGGCTGATCTCCGCCAGTGCCTTGTCACCCACCACATGGCCCAAGTCATCGTTCAGCGACTTGAAGTTATCGAGATCAAACATCGCCATGACGAGGCGGACATCGCTTCCTTGCGTCGCTGCGAGCATGCGGGCCGAGGTGCGATCCGCATG
>JAEYUX010000028.1 GCA_023432235.1 Actinomycetes bacterium | reverse complement strand
GAGTTCGTCTCTAACCTGCCGAACCCGGGTGGCGTCGGGGGAGCGCTCCTCCCTGTCGCCGGGTTTGGAGTGACGTTGCGGAACTTCTTCCGTCCCACCGTGACGGAGCAGTACCCGACAACGCCCGCGAACGTGCAACCTCGTTATCACGGGCGCCACCAGCTCAACCGCTATCCAGACGGTCTCGAGAAGTGCATCGGCTGTGAGCTCTGCGCTTGGGCGTGCCCGGCAGACGCCATCTACGTGGAGGGCGACTCCAACACGCCCGACCACCAGATGAGCCCTGGCGAGCGCTACGGCCGCGTCTACCAAATCAACTACCTGCGGTGCATTTTCTGTGGCCTGTGCATCGAGGCGTGCCCCACGCGTGCGCTCACGATGACCAACGAGATCGAACTCGCAGGGCCTACGCGCGAGGGCCTCATTTACGAGAAGAAGGATCTGCTCGCCCCGCTCGAGGAGGGCATGCTCGCCGCTCCTCACCCGATGGTGGACGGCACCACCGACCACGACTACTACAAGGGCAACGTGGTGGGAGTAACCGAGGAGCAGCAGGCGTGGGTCCGTGCGCACCGTCCTGATGACGCGACTCTTCCGGAAAATGCCCAGCCCTCGTCGCATGAGCACGAATCCGCCGTGACGGCAGGGGGAAGCACCTCATGATTTCGCCCATCCTCTTCTGGACAGTCGCCTTCTTGACGGTGATTCCTGCGCTCGGACTCCTCTTTGCACGCAGGCCCGTCTACGTTGCCGTGGCTGTCATCACCGCGATGGTTGGTCTCGCCGCGGCCTATGTGGCTCTCGAGGCGCCGTTCCTCGGCATCGTCCAGATCGTCGTCTATACGGGCGCGGTCATGATGCTGTTTGTCTTCGTCCTCATGCTCGTGGGTGTTGATCAGCGCGAGAGCCTCAAGGAGACGATCACGGGTCAGAAGTGGCTCGCTTTCGCTCTCGCAATCGGCGTGGGCGCGCTCCTCATCTCGGTGGTGTCGCGACTTGCACTGTCGATTGACTCGACCCCCACCACAGGTGAGCCGCAGGCGATCGCCAAGGAACTGTTCGGCCCGTACGTGCTCGTTGTTGAGACGCTTGGCTTCCTCCTTGTCACGGCTGCGGTGGGCGCGCTCGTTCTCACCCACGTGCCGCGCTTGTTCCCCAAGCGGACGCAGAAGGAAGTGCAGGCAGCCCGTATCGCCGCAGGCGCTAACCCCGTCAACAAGACCTTCCCTGGTGTCTTTGCACGCCACAACGCACTTGACGCTCCCGCGCTTGACCCGACTGGTGAGCCGATCGAAGAGTCCGTCTCCCGCGTCCTCAAGGCGCGCCAGCAGACGGTGGACAGCATCCAGTACCGCGACGACAACCGTGCCCGGCGCCGTGAACTGGGCGCGAAGGAGGACGACGCGTGAGTCCCATCAACTTCGTCTACTTGGCGTCGGTGCTGTTCGCCATCGGCGCCGCGACGGTGCTGTTGCGCCGCAACGCGATCATTGCGTTCATGGGTGTGGAGCTCATGCTCAACGCCGCCAACCTCGCACTCGTCGCGTTCTCGCGCATGCAGGGAAATGTCAATGGTCAGATCATGGCGTTCTTCGTCATGGTGGTGGCCGCCGCTGAAGTGGTGGTGGGTCTCGCTATCATCATCGCCGTGTTCCGAGCGCGTCAGACCATCTCGCTCGACGAGCCCGCTGAGCTGAAGGGTTAATCGATGCTCTCCGTCTCTTGGCTGTTGATCGCGGTCCCGCTCGCCAGTTTCTTCTTTCTGCTGCTCGCTGGCCGTCGCGCCGACGCGTGGGGCCACTGGGTAGGTGTCGCGGCGTCGTCCGTGGCCGCCATCGTGGGCCTGGGCGCGTTCTTCGAGATGCTGGGCCGCGACAGCGCCGACCGCTTCGAAGCAATCCGTCTCTACTCATGGATTAGCGGCGGCGAGCTGTCGGTGGACCTCGGTCTGTTGCTCGACCCGTTGTCGATCACGTTCGTGCTGCTCATCACCATCGTCGGCACACTCATCCACATCTACTCCGTGGCGTATATGGAGAACGACCCCCGGCGTCGGCTGTTCTTCGCGTACCTCAACCTCTTTATCGCGGCGATGCTGCTACTCGTCACGGCCGATTCCTTCCTTCTTCTCTTTGTGGGATGGGAAGGCGTGGGTCTGGCGTCGTACCTGCTCATCGGCTTCTGGAACCACAAGCCCGAGTACGCGACGGCCGCCAACAAGGCCTTTGTTGTCAACCGCGTCGGCGACGTTGGCCTCATCATCGCGATGGGTCTGATGTTCGCTCAGTTCGGTTCGGTCGGTTTCGCGGACGTGCTTGGCGGGGCGAGCGGTGCCTCCGAGGCCACGCTCACCGCGATCGGGCTCGCGTTGCTCCTTGCCGCCACCGGCAAGTCCGCGCAGTTCCCCTTGCAATCGTGGCTCGGTGACGCGATGGCGGGCCCCACGCCCGTGTCGGCGCTCATCCACGCGGCCACGATGGTGACCGCGGGTGTGTATCTCGTTGTGCGTGCCGGTGCGATCTACGAGGGCGCTCCTGACGCGCGTCTTGTGGTCGCGATCGTCGGTGCGATCACCCTCATTCTTGGTGCGCTCATCGGTACCGCGAAGGACGACATCAAGAAGGCGCTCGCAGCGTCGACGATGTCCCAGATCGGGTACATGATGCTCGCCGCGGGCCTTGGGCCGATCGGCTACGCCTTCGCGATCTTCCACCTCGTCACGCATGGCTTCTTCAAGGCCGGCATGTTCCTCGGCGCCGGTTCGGTCATGCACGGCATGAACGATCAGGTCGATATGCGCCGCTTCGGTGCGCTGCGCACGGCGATGACCGTGACGTGGGTGACCTTTGGTCTCGGCTGGCTCGCGATCCTCGGTATCCCGCCGTTCTCGGGCTTCTGGTCCAAGGACAAGATTATTGAGGCCGCCTTTGTTGGCGAGGGATGGCAGCCGTGGGTGTTCGGCCTGACGGCGCTCATCGGCGCAGGCATCACCGCGTTCTACATGTCGCGTCTGTTCTTCATGACCTTCCACGGCAAGGCGCGGTGGACCGACGAGCAGCACCCGCACGAATCGCCGCTGCTCATGACGGTGCCGATGATTGTGCTCGCGGTCGGCTCGGCCTTCCTCGGCCTCTTCCTCGGGCTTGGCAACCGTTTCCAGCACTGGCTGCAGCCTGTCGTTGGCGAACACGGTCACCACGACCCGGTGTTGTCGGTGCCGGTCATCACGACGCTCACGCTCTTGCTCGTCATCCTCGGTGCTGGTGCGGCGTACCTCATGTACTGGCGACGCGATGTGCCGACGGAGGCCCCGCCGCCGTCGGTGGGCACGCTCCTCGCGCGCAACGATTTCTTCCAGGACGCTGTCAACCGAGGCGTGTTCCAGACCCCTGGCACGCACCTCACCCGCACGCTCGTGTACGCCGACGCTGCGATCATCGACGGCGCCGTCAACAAGCAAGCAACCGGTATCGCTTCCTTTGGCGAGGCGAACCGCCGATTCCAGTCGGGCAAGGTGCGCTCGTACGCGCTCCTCATGCTCCTTGGTTTCGTGGCGCTAGCGGCGATTCTCGTGGTGGGGAGCTAAGGCCATGCCAATTCTGACCATCCTCATCGTGTGGCCGATCGTGGCCGGTCTGGTGCTCGTCTTCGTGCCCCAGATTCGCGCGTACTCACGCGAGGTCGCTCTTGGTGCGACTCTCGCCGAACTCGTCATGGCCGTCGGCCTGCTTGCGACCTTCGACCGCTCGGACGCTGGAGCAATCCAGTTCGCCGAGAAGTACTCGTGGATCCCGCAGATTGGTACGTCGTGGGCCGTTGGCGTCAACGGAATCGGCCTCACCCTCATCGTGCTGTCGACGCTCCTCACGCCCCTTGCGGTGCTCGCGGCGTGGCGGGAGGACGACGCTGTTGACCGTCGGGCGCAGTACCTCGGCTTGATCTTGCTCACCGAGGCATTCATGGTGGGCATCTTCGCCGCGCGCGACCTCGTGCTGTTCTACTTCCTCTTTGAAGCGATGCTCATCCCGCTGTACTTCCTCATCGGGGCTTTCGGTGGAGCCCAGCGTCGCTACGCAGCAGTGAAGTTCCTCATTTACTCGCTCGTCGGCGGCCTTGTCATGCTCGTCGGTGTGATCGCGATGTACTTCGCGGGCCCCGGTGGCTCTGAGGCGTATCTGCTCGACAACCTCATCGGCGGGAGCTACCCCGAGCCGTGGGTGGAGAACCTCCTCTTTGTGTCGTTCTTCATCGCGTTCGCGATCAAGGCGCCGCTCGTGCCCGTCCACACGTGGTTGCCCACCGTCGCTGAATCCGCGCGGGCTGGCACCACGGCGTTGCTTGTCGCTGTGCTCGACAAGATCGGCACCTTCGGCATGCTCACGCTGTGCCTGCCGCTGTTCCCCGATGCCTCACGGTGGGCCGCACCCGCGATCATCATCATCGCCGTCATCTCGGTGGTGTACGGAGCGCTCGTTGCGATTGGTCAGGATGACCTCTACCGCCTTGTCGCCTTCACCTCCGTCAGCCACTTCGGCATCATGGTGCTCGGCATCTTCGCCTTCAAGCAGACGTCGATTGAGGGTGCCGCGTTTTACATGCTCGGCCACGGCCTGTCGACGGCGGCGCTGTTCTGGCTCGTTGGATTCCTTGAGGCGCGCCACGGCACCGCATCCGTGTCCGCGTTTGGCGGTCTTCAGAAGGTGGTGCCGGTACTTTCAGGCACCTTCCTCATGGTGGGTCTGTCCGCCCTCGCGCTGCCCGGCTTTGCGCCGTTCGCGGCAGAAATCATGGTGTTGATTGGCGCCTTTGAGGTAGCGCGCTGGGCCGTCATTGTGGCGACCCTCAGCGTCATCCTCGCGGCGCTGTACATCTTGCTCACGTACAAGCGGATCTTCACTGGCCCGACTCCGGTCGCGATGGAGGCCACCAAGGAGCTGACAGTGCGCGAGCGGCTCGTCATCTGGCCGCTTATCGCGGTGATGCTCGTGCTCGGCGTCGTGCCAGCTCTCGGCGTCGACTATCTGCGAGACGCGAGTGCTGACGCGGTGACGATCGTTTCTGAGGAGGCCGGACAGTGACGTACCAAGCGCCCGAGATCGCGTGGGCCTCGCTCACGCCGGTTCTCATCGTGCTCGTGGCCGCCGTGCTTGGCGTCCTCATCGAGGCCTTTGTGCGCAACGCCAGCGACCGGCGGATGTTCCAACTGCAACTGTCGGTTGTCGCGCTGGCTGCGTCGTTCTTCTCCGTCATCTGGCTGTGGGTGGGCCTTGACGGCGGCGGACGCGTCGTGCTTGATGGCATGTTGCTTCTCGATCGCCAATCCTTGCTGTGGCAAGCACTCATCGTCATCTTTGGCGTCGGCGGCATCTTGCTGTCCGCGGCCCGTGGCAAGGAGGGCGAGGACGCCTTCGCACCCCTCGCGTCGGTGGCTCCCGGCTCGGGCGAGGAGACGGTAGCGCGCCAGAAGGGCTTTGCCCTTACCGAGGCCTTCCCGCTCATGCTCTTCGCGGTGGGCGGCATGATGCTCTTCGCGACGGTCAATGACCTGCTGTTCCTCTTTGTCGCCCTCGAGCTGTTCTCGTTGCCGCTGTACATCCTCGTGGCGATTGCGCGCAGGCGCCGCTTGCTCAGTCAAGAGGCGTCGCTTAAGTACTTCCTGCTTGGTGCGTTCTCCTCGGCGATCCTCCTCTTTGGAGTCGCGCTCATCTTTGGTGCAACGGGAAGCGCGTCACGTCCCGGCATCACCGGGCTGTACGAACTCGGCATCGCGATCCCAGACCTTGCGGCACACCACAGCGTGATCCTCTTCGGTTTGTTCATGGTGGTCGTCGGTCTCCTGTTCAAGATCGGTGCCGTGCCGTTCCACCTGTGGGTGCCGGACGCTTACCAAGGTGCGCCGACGCCCGTCACGGCCTTCATGGCCGCGGCAACGAAGGCCGCCGCAGTGGCTGCGCTTGTGCGCGTTGCCTACCTCGTGCTCTTCCGCTTTGAGTGGGAGATGAACTGGGTGATCTGGTCGGTTGCGATCGCTTCGATGGTCTTCGGTACGGCACTCGCTATCGTTCAGACCGACATCAAGCGCATGCTGGCGTACTCGGCTGTCGCTCACTCGGGCTTCATCCTCGTTGCCTTCGCGGGCTTCGAGCCGAGCGCGATTTCTGCATTGCCGTTCTACCTCGCGACCTACGGCCTTGCGACCATCGGCGCCTTCGCCGTGGTGTCGCAGGTGCGTGAACTGACCGCCGATGGCGCCGCCGGGGCTGAGGCCACGCGCCTTGGCCAATGGGCCGGTCTCGGCAAGCGCAGCCCGCTGCTTGCCGGGTCGATGGCGCTGTTCCTCCTGTCGTTTGCCGGTATCCCGCTCACCGCCGGCTTCATCGGCAAGTTCGTCGCATTCCGTGCCGCGATCGAGGCCGGAGCGTGGCCGCTCGTGGTCGTTGCCGTCCTGGCCTCTGCAGCGTCGGCGTTCTTCTACATCCGGGTCATTGTGTTGATGTTCTTCACGGACGCCCCGGACGATGTCTCGCCGCGGGTCGCCGTACACCCCACCGGCCTCGGCAGGGGCGTTGTGGTGGCGACGGCGTTCCTCACGTTCGTCCTCGGCGTGCTGCCCGCGTGGGCGCTCGAGATCACGGAATCTGCAGGCGAACTGTTCGGTCCTGTCGCCGCCAATATGTTGGGCGGTTAACGTGGCTGCGGTGCTCCCCTTTGGCAATGAGGTGCTGGAAGAGGCGATTGCGCCTCGACTCTCACTCATTGAGGAGCGCCTGCGTGATGCGGTCGCACAGTCGGACCGCCTCGCCGACGAGACGAGCCGCCACCTTGTCGACGCGGGCGGCAAGCGCCTTCGCCCCATGCTCGCGCTGCTTGCAGCCCAGCTTGGTGACGCGTCTCGCCCCGAGGTCATCGATGCCGCCGTCGTCGTGGAACTGACCCATCTTGCGACGCTCTATCACGACGATGTGATGGACTCCGCGCCCACGCGGCGCGGGGCTCCCTCGGCGCACGAAGTGTGGGGCAACTCGGTGGCGATCCTCACCGGCGACCTTCTTTTCGCACGTGCATCAAACGTTGTTGCGGGCCTTGGCCCCACTGCGGTGCGCATTCAGGCTGAGACCTTCGAGCGCCTCTGTCTTGGGCAACTGCACGAGACCGTGGGCCCCGGCCCCGGCGAGGACCCGGTGCGCCACTACCTTCAGGTTCTGGCTGACAAGACCGGATCACTCATCGCAACGTCGGCCCGATTTGGCGCGATGTTTGCCGGCTGCGACCGCACTGTGGTGGACCAGGTGACCGCATACGGCGAGTACGCGGGCGTCGCTTTCCAGCTTGCCGACGACGTCCTCGACATCCGCTCGAATGGTGATGTGAGCGGGAAGACGCCAGGCACCGATTTGCGTGAAGGCGTCGCGACGATGCCTGTTCTCTTGCTGCGCCGTCTTGTTGACAGCGGCGAGGCGGAGCAGAGCGACATTGAGTTGCTTGCGGACATCGAGAGCGATTTGTCGGACGACGCCGCGTTGGACTCCGTTGTGGCTCGCCTTCGCGAACACGACGTTCTCGCGCAGACGTCGGACCTCGCGCGTCAGTGGAGCGCCCGTGCCGTTGGTGCGATCTCGCGTTTGCCTGCAGGCGACGTCAAGGACGCGCTCGTTGCCTTTGCCGACGCGCTCGTCGCCCGCGCTGCGTAAGCGGTAGGGGTCGCTAACGCCGGGAGCCGCTTGTCGGTCACGGCAGAACAGGTCACAGCGCAACAGGTCACCGCACGACAGGTCACAGCGCGATTACGGTTTCGCACAGGTGAGAGCGAGACCGTTACGCTCGCAGAGTGAC
Source organism: Actinomycetes bacterium (assembly GCA_023432235.1). Lineage (GTDB taxonomy): Bacteria > Actinomycetota > Actinomycetes > Actinomycetales > Demequinaceae > Demequina. The sequence goes on along the minus strand of JAEYUX010000028.1, from coordinate 3,927 downwards.
GAATGACGCCGTTGACACCATGTCCCGCTGGCAACAGGTCGATGAGTACCTTGAAAGCCATCTCATTGCTCAGGACCGCGATGCCGCGAACGTCCTTGCCGCGCAGCACGACGCCGAGTTGCCTGACATCGCGCTCAGCCCCGTCGAGGCGCGCCTCCTTGAGGTGCTTGCTCGCTCGATCGGTGCCCGCACTGTCGTCGAGTTCGGGACGTTGGGCGGGTACTCGACCTTGCACCTTGCCCGGGCACTGCCCGCAGACGGTCACCTCATCACGATCGAGCGTGAAGAGCGCCATGCCGAGGTTGCTCGCGCGAGCCTCGACAAGGCGGGGGTTGGCCACAAAGTGACGATCCGCGTCGGAACAGGTATTTCGCTCATTCCAACGCTCGCGGACGACGCTCCGGTGGACATGGTCTTCATCGACGCTGACAAGCGCAGCAACGTGGCGTACTACGAGGCGGCTGTTGCGATCTCACGGCCGGGCGCGCTCATTGTTGTCGACAATGTGGTGCGCTCCGGGGCGATTGCGGACCCCAGCGACACGGAAGAGGACACGGCAGGAGCACGTGCCGTCATCGAACGCGCGGCTCAGGACCCACGAGTTGACGCAACGGTCATTCAAACAGTGGGCCGCAAAGGCCACGACGGCATGCTCATCGCAACGGTCCTGTAGCGCCTCGAAGCTCCGAACCGCTGACAGCGGTTCCTAAGGTTGCGAACCTTTCGCAGGGCCGAATCTCGGCGTGTCGCGGCACTCAAGGCGCGACACGCCGCAACGCACGTGTGCCAACGGTTCGCAGCCTAAGGGTAGGGGCGTTGGCGGTTCGAAGCTTTGGCCGGGGGTGGGGCTAGATGGGTTCCGTGACCGGCTCGTCGTCCTCTTGTTCGGCACGACGCTCTCCGGCCCGCTTCGCCACGCTTGCGCGGGTGCGCCACGCGTCAAGAGTGATGAGGACGAGCGCGATCCACACGAGCCCAAAGCCAAACCACCGGTTGGTCGGCATCGCCTCATCAAAGTAGGTGACGGCAAGCACAAAGGTCATCGTGGGCGCGATGTACTGAAGCAGCCCGGTCACGTTGAGCGGCAATCGCCGCGCCCCGGCGGCGAAGATGAGGAGCGCCCCGGCGGTCCACGTGCCCGTGCCGATGAGCATGATGTCGTGCCACGCGCCAAGGCCATCGCCGTCGCGAGCCAAGAACGTCGTGGCGCCCTGACGCTCGACGAGCCACAGCGTCAGCACCGCAAACGGGCCAATAAGCGCCGTCTCCACGGTGAGACCGCTGAGCGCGTCAACCTTGTCGCCAATTCCCTTCTTGATGAAGGAGTAGAAGGCGAAGGACAGGGCGAGCACGATTGACACCCACGGCAGGCCGCCAGCTTCGACGGCAAGCAACGCGACCGCGATGCCGGCAACGGAAATCGCGACGATCTGCATGCGCCGGAGCCGCTCGCCGAGGAAGATCACCGAGAGCGCCACTGTGACGAGCGGGTTGATGTAGTACCCAAGTGACGTCTCGCTCACGCGGTCGGTGACGACGGCGTACACCATGACGCCCCAGTTCGCGGAGATGAAGAAAGAGGCAAGTGCGAGGCGGCCAAGAACGCGGCGATCCGACGCCACAGCCCAAATGCGTCGCCACGCCTTGATGACGACGGCAATGATGAGGCAGACCACGAGCGATGACAACGCGCGCCACGCGACAATCTCGAAGGCGTTCGCCGGCTCGAGCGCCTTCATGAGAATGGGGAAGAGGCCCCAAATGAAGTACGCGGTCGCGCCTAGTAGTAGCCCCCGCCGATCGATCTCCTGGCCCATGTTCAGCAGTGTCGCACTCGTGCATAGTGCCGCGAGCCCATCAACTGGCCGCCTCTAGAGGGGGCCACTCATCCTGAGGCTTGCTGCGAAGCGATCCACGCGAGCATGTACGCGCGCGAGTTGCCATCGTCGATCGCGCTCGGCGACAACTCGCGAGCCGCCTCCCATGCGGACGACGCTCCTTCCGGAGACATTGACTGCACCATGAGGAGGTAGTCGCCAAACTGCGCGGGCGTTCCGCCGGTCCACGCCGCATCCACCAAGGCATCGAGCGCATCGGCGTCCATCGCGTCGAACACCGGCTGCGCGGCCGGGGCTAACGGAATCAACTGGATGCCCACAATGGCGCTCGGCTCGGCCGAGAACCAGGTGGCGAAGTCCCGTTTGCTCGACCACTGGATCCCCACGGTCGGATGCGCGTAAGCGGGTGAAGCGGACAGTTCGGGTGCAAGGTAGAGCCGCTGTGCAGCGTCGGCCTCGGCCGACAGCAACCACCGTGCAGCGTCGGCTTCGTACTCCTCGCCGCGCAACTCACGCCACAGCACCACCGCGTTCCAGGCCGCCACTGCCTCGGAGCTCGACTCCTGGTTGTTGCCGTCGGCAAACGGTGCGGTGCCCGATGCCCATGAGTGGCCGGCCACCGGATCAAAGTGACGCCACTCAGGGAAGAGGTCAGTGGGATGAGGCGCCGCGATATCGTCCGCAACGAGGTCAAAGGCAGGGCCGATCTCCTCAAGGAGTCCCGGGTCTCGCGCTCCGGCGACGGCGGCGGCGTACAACAAGTAGCCAAAGTGGAAATGGTGATCGTTGAAGTTCTCGGCCCCAAAGCTCGGGGTCAGTCCCACCACGCCGCGCGCCGCAGGGTCGTAGACGAAGCACGCGCTCGGGCGTTCATTGCAACCAGCGGGATCGGCCCACCGCTGCACCTCAGCGTTCAGCTTGACGGCGAGCTCATCTGCGAGGTCGGTGCGGCCCAGCGCATCCGCAATTGTCAGCAGATTCGCAATGCGGAACATCGCTTTGCCGCCAAAATACGTGTCTTCAGGAAGAGTCCACGGCGTTGCGGCAATGTCCTCTTCAAGCGCCGCTTCAATGGCCGCGCGGTGCTCACTGCTCACGTTCGAGAGGTCGATTGCGGCCGACGCTTCAATACGTGGCACGTCCCACGTCACCTGTGACGTGGCGCAGGCAATGAATGGGCCGTCTATTGTGGCGAAGTCGCCCAGGTCGCACGTGAGGTCAGCTTGCGCCGCGCGGGCAGCAGGGACAACAACAACCGTGGGCGAGTCGCCGTACGACACCTCGGTTCGGGCGGCGTCGTCCGTCATCGTCCACGCGACGCTCGGGGAGGGGGCCGACGCTCCCAGGGCAGTTCCGAACGTCTCGGCATCGGTGCCCTCGGGCACAGCGAAAAGCGTTGCGCTGCCGCCCGCCTCGAGCCGCAGCGTCGTGCCCTCAAGCGAGCCGTCGTTCACCGCGATGCCATAGCGTCGGCCGCCGACGTCCGCCACCGCAATCTCAGCGTCTGTCGCCTCGAAGGGGATGGTGAGCGTTGCTGTCACGCTGTCCTTCGCCGTCATCGCGATCGCGGGCCACCCTTGGGCCACGGTGATGACGGCGGGACCTATTGTGAGGTCCGCCCCCACTGAACTCGCCGCCGTCACTTCACCAAAGCCACTGGCGCCCTCGATGGTCACGCCCACGTCATCACTGGCTGCGGCAACGATCGCGTTGGCCGAATCCACGGGGGTGGTGAGACCCATGGTGAAGCCGCCCTCTTGCGGGCGGAATGACAAAGGCCTCGGGTATATCGGCAAGCCCGGCTCGCCGAAGGCGAGCGAGGAGTACCACCGGTTGGTGGGGGGAGTGACGCCCTCACCGACGCGCCTCGCGTCCAAGGCGCTCACCGTGCGTTCGACGAGCACCTGAGGATGAGTCGTCGCCTGAGTTGCACTCGACGAGCTCTGTTGTTGCGTCGTTTCAGCACTGCCGGTCGGTTCCGTATCACTGCCACTACAGCCGACCACAAGTAGCGCCGAGGCGACGGCGGCGACCCGTGCGATATGCGCCCGCGTCATACGATCCCGAGCCTGCGGAGCAGGTCATCGGC
>JAEYUX010000017.1 GCA_023432235.1 Actinomycetes bacterium | reverse complement strand
CCTGCGACTTCTACGGCGCCGGGGGCGAGCACCTCCGTATTGCCGGCCCAAGCCACACCCTCGAGCTTGTCGTGTACGACGACGAGTTCGCCAACACCATCGTCTTGACGGAGGTCACACCATGACTCGCCGACGCCTCGTTCAACGCCTCACATCCGCAGCGGTGGGCGCCACCATCACTGCGCTCGCAGCCCTCGCAATTGCAGCGCTATCGGGCGCCAATCTCGATGTGGAGCTCGTCTTCATCATTGGTCTCGCGGCAATGGGCGCGTGGCTGCTCCTCACAGCGGCCCTCACGCCAGCGCGGCGCACGAATGCGCCCGAGGCATATGCGACGCCCGTAGCCAGCGATGGGCCTGCCACGATCGAACTCGACGAGGATTGAGCCCCGCTACTCCCACTCGATGGTGCCCGGCGGCTTGCTCGTCACGTCGAGCACCACGCGGTTGACCTCGGCCACTTCGTTCGTAATGCGGTTGGAGATGTGAGCGAGCACGTCGTACGGAATGCGGCTCCAGTCGGCCGTCATCGCGTCTTCCGAGCTGACGGGACGAAGCACGATCGGGTGGCCATACGTGCGGCCGTCGCCCTGGACGCCTACCGAGCGGACGTCCGCCAAGAGCACCACTGGGCATTGCCAGATGTCACGGTCAAGGCCCGCCTTGCTCAGTTCTTCACGCGCGATTGCATCGGCTTCGCGGAGAATCTCCAGGCGCGCGCCCGTCACTTCGCCCACGATGCGAATGCCAAGGCCGGGACCCGGGAATGGCTGCCGCCACACGATCTCCTCAGGCAGTCCGAGTTCAAGACCAACCGCGCGCACCTCGTCCTTGAATAGCGCGCGCAGCGGCTCGACAAGGTCAAACTTGAGGTCGTCGGGAAGTCCGCCGACGTTGTGGTGGCTCTTGATATTTGCGGCGCCTTCTCCGCCACCGGACTCGACGACGTCCGGGTAGAGCGTGCCCTGCACCAAGAAGCGCACCTCTTCACCGAGCGCGGCATCGTGGACCAACTTGCGCGCTTGCTCTTCAAAGGCGCGAATGAATTCGCGGCCGATGATCTTGCGCTTTGTCTCGGGGTCGCTCACTCCCGCGAGCGCGTCGAGGAATCGGTCACGCTCGTTGGCCACGACGAGGCGGACTCCCGTCGACGCGACAAAGTCACGTTCAACTTGCTCGGCCTCTCCCCGACGCAACAGGCCGTGATCAACAAACACGCAGGTCAGTTGATCCCCCACCGCCTTATGAACGAGAGCCGCTGCGACTGCAGAGTCAACACCGCCGGACAAACCGCAAATGACGTGCCCGCTGCCCACTTGAGCGCGAATGAGCTGCACTTGCTCATCGATGACCGACGCTGGGGTCCAGTCAGGGGTGAGCCCCGCGACGCGATACAAGAAGTTCTCAAGGGCCGCCTGGCCCAACGGGGAGTGCTTCACCTCGGGGTGCCACTGCACGCCCGCAAGAGCACGGTCCACATCTTCGAATGCGGCAACGGGAGCACCTTCAGTACCAGCGAGGACGGTGAAGCCCTCGGGTGCGGACTCGACGCAGTCGCCGTGACTCATCCACACCGTCTGCTCCGCTGGGCTCCCCCCAAGCAATGTGCCTGCGTGAGCGACGCTTGCCACCGTGCGGCCGTATTCGCGCAGGCCCGTCTTGGTGACGGCACCGCCAAGCGCTGCGGCCATCAACTGGAAGCCATAGCAAATTCCCATGACGGGCACACCCGCGCGGTAAATCGACTCATCGATGCGAGGGGCGCCGTCTTCATACACCGACGACGGGCCGCCCGACAGGATGATCGCGGCGGGGTCCTTCGCGAGCATGTCGGCCACGCTCATCGAATGCGGCACGATCTCCGAATACAAGTGCGCCTCACGGACGCGGCGGGCGATGAGTTGCGCGTACTGGGCGCCAAAGTCGACGACCAGGACGGGACGGTGCTGGGTGCTCACGCGACCAGGCTAGCGGCGACCTCGCGCGTAACGCGCCGCTCCATCACAAACGACAGGACGGGAACCACTCCCCCGAGCACAAGTGTGACAAGGCGGGCCAGGGGCCACTTCATCCGGACAAAGAGGTCGGCACATGTCGCGACGTACACCATGAAGATCCACCCGTGGACGATGCCAACAAATGTGGCAAAGGACGTGAAGCCCTCGTGCTCCCAATCAACAGCAAGGCCGATGTACTTGACGGCCGTCACCACGGTCAGCAGGAGCAGGAAGCTTCCGGTCACCACCGCCATGATCCGATAGCGGGTAAGAGCGGGCCGAACTTTGTCGCTCATGCAGTGTCCTCCTGTGGTGTCGTCCTGCCATTGTCCCGTATCCACCGAAGGGCAAGCACCGCCGCGAAGATGCCAAAGAGCCACCATTCGAGTGCGTACGTCGCGGATTGGAGATTGATACGTTTCTCCGCTGGCGGCGCTGGCATGGCGTTCCAGCCGGGTGCTGGTTCATCGGCAACGACGAGGTACGAGTACACCGGCGCCGGCCATTCCTGAGCCAGGCTGGCGGTCGACATCGTGCTGAGCCACCGGACTCCGTCAACAGCATCCGCATCGGGCGGCGTGCCGGTCCCCTCACCGCCGCGCACATACCCGGTCACCACCACGTTGTCACCACCCTCGGGTAGCGCAGCGAGCGCTTCGCCGGGCGGAAGCCATCCAGCGAGCACTGGCAGCGTCGCAGCGTCGCCTGTGCCGGTGAGGTCAGCGTCGACTTCAAGCGGCATGACGAGCAAGACGGCGTCCGCGCCGTCCACTACTTTGCCCGCGATGAGACCCACCGGAGCGCTTGACCAGCGGCCCCCTGCCTCCACAAGGCGGCCCTCACCACGGCCGCCCTCGCCTGGGCGCATCACCTCGGCGATGGGAGCGCGCGGATCAGGCTCGATGGGTGTCGCTTGATCGTTGGCGCGCTGCCATTGCCACGTTCCCAAACCGCCGCCCACGCCCAAAGCGATTGCCCCAATGACAAACGCCGTGAGAACGGCCCCCACGCGTACCCGGCCGCGTGGACGTGGCGTCGGCGGGGTGTCGAAGTGGTTCGGCACGTCTCACTACTCCTCACGCGATGGCCGCGCTACTGGGGCGCGATACCTGCCCCTCGCATCGTAGATCGCTTGCGCCTTCGTCACTCACGCGAAGGACGCGGCGCGACGACTAATCCCAGTTGCCGACGTCGGCGCGCACCTGCGCGTATCGGACGAGGTTGCGACCGCCGTCCTTCGCCTCATAGAGCAACGCGTCTGCCACGCGCACCGTTGTCTCCCACGACAAACCGGCCGACGCTGCAGCGAGGCCTGCGGAAAACGTCACCTGCGAATCGACGCCGGGCACGTCGAGGCCTTCTTCAACCTGACGTCGCGCGCGCTCGATCACGCTCACCGCCGCAGTAAGGCCGACATCCTTCATGAGGACGAGGAACTCTTCGCCACCCCACCGTGACACCACGCCACGTGGGCCCACTTGGTCCTCAAGGACTCGGGCGACCTCAGTGAGGACCGCGTCGCCGCGCACGTGCCCAAGGGTGTCATTGACGGACTTGAAGCGATCGAGATCGACGATGACGATGACATAAGGCCTGTCACGCGGCACGGCGGCCAGCGCCTCGACCATCCCGCGACGATTGACAAGCTGAGTGAGAGTGTCCGTCCGCGCCTGCAGCTGTGCCGAACTGATCTGGCTTTCGGCGCGCCGCCGCTCGCGCGTGAAGTAATGGTCGTTGAGCCAGGCCGTGGACGCGATGACGATCGTCGTGAGCGCCACGTTGGCGACAAAGAAGCCGTTGACCACGGCGCCCGATGCATCAAGGTGCGGGAACGCGAATCGATCATCCGTCACTGAGTACGCCACAGCGGCCGACGAGACGAGCGTGAGCCCGATGCGCCACCGCATCATCGTTGGCCCCATCGTCACAAAGGACACGGCGGAGGCCATCAGCATCGGGAGCATGAAACCGGCTCCGGCGGAGAGGAACCATGACTGCACCATGAAGCCGACGAGGGGCACAACAAGAGAGGCGACGGCGGCGGTTCGTAGCGCGCCCCGCACGTGAACGACCAAACACAACACCCATGCGATGAGGATTCCCAGGTGGGTAAGCGCCGCCGGCCACAGCGTGCCGCCAGACACCACCGCGAGCGCGAGCGTAAACGGAATGGCGGTGGTGATCGCGAAGCCCAGGTAATGGTTCTCGCCCATGACAAAACGTGCGGTCTGCCGGTCTCGACCTTCAATGCCGATTCGGCTCAGCCGCACATAGGTGTCGCGCAGGATTGGGCTCATCATCGGCTCAAACGTAGGGGTACATCGCCACGTAGCCAAGGGGCGCTGGGTCTTTTGAGTGGATGGTCCCACATTGGGCCCATGGTCCCGCGCTAAACATGAAACGATAGACGCGTGGCTCGCAGCATTTATATCGCCTCGGTAGAAGGCGACACCGGCAAGTCGTCGATCGCCTTGGGCATCACCGCGCTCTTTGCGCGCACCGTGTCAAAGGTCGGCATCTTTCGCCCCGTGGCGCGCGTCGCCGATGGCTCTGACTACGTCCTCCAATTGCTCCTTGGCCACGATGGCGTCGACCTCTCCTATGAGGAATGCGTGGGCGCCACGTATGCAGAGGTGCACGCCGACCCTGAAGGCACGTTGGCACGCATCGTCAACCGTTACCACGAGGTAGCCCGCCGGTGCGAGGCCGTCGTCATCGTTGGCACTGACTACACCGACGTCGCTGCCGCCACAGAGTTTGACTTCAACGCGAAGATCGCCGCGAACCTCGGCGCCCCCGTCGCTCTCGTTGTTCGCGGTGTTGACCGCACGCCGGTCCAGATTGCCGAAATCATCGCCCAGGCACGGGCCCAGATGGATGAGCATCACGCCAAGGTGGTTGCGGCCTTTGCAAATCGGTGCAATCCCGATGAGGTCGACGCCGTGCGCGCCGCTCTTCCCGCAGACATTGGCGTCGCCGCTCTTCCGGAAGAAGAACTGCTGTACGCACCTACCTTGCGGGCCCTGTCCGATGCCATCAACGGCCACATGATCGCTGGGGACGAAGCACTCCTGTCTCGCGAGGTTCGCTCGATCACCGTGGGGGCAATGAACCCGGAGCACCTTGTTGACCGGCTCGAAGAAGGCGGACTGGTCATCACACCAGGCGACCGCGCGGACACCGTGCTGGCCGCACTGACCGCCCATTCGGCTGCGGGCTTCCCCGCGATTGCGGGCATCGTGGTGACAGGCGGCTTCCGCCCGCACCGGTCGATTCAGCGCCTCATTGATGGCATGAGCCCCACCTTGCCGATCATCGCGAGCGACATGGACACGTTCGACACCGCGAAGCGCTGTTGGGACACCCGAGGGCGCCTGTCACGCGAGTCCGTCCTCAAAGTGGACACCGCACTCAGCATGTTCGAACGTCACGTCGATGGCGCCGAGCTGATGGACAAACTCAAGGTCGCCGGAACCGACGTCATCACACCGCTCATGTTTGAGTACACGCTGCTTGATCGCGCGCGCGCCAACCGTCAACACATCGTGTTGCCGGAGGGAGAAGACGACCGCATCTTGCGTGCCGCAGGAACGTTGCTCACTCGCGACGTCGTCGAACTGACAATCCTGGGTGACCCGACGGCGATCCAAGCACGTGCTGGCGAACTTGGCCTGTCTCTCGACGGCGCGCACATCATCTCGCCCCAAGACCCGCAATACGTTGAGCGATTTGCGCATGAACTGTACGAATTGCGCAAGCACAAGGGCATGACTCTCGATGGCGCCCGCGACCGCGTTGAAGATGTCAGTTACTTCGGCACGATGATGGTGCAACTGGGGCTTGCGGATGGCATGGTGTCCGGCGCCACGCACACAACCGCGCACACGATCACGCCGTCGTTCCAGATCATCAAGACGACGCCGGGTGTGTCGATCGTGTCGTCGGTGTTCTTCATGTGCCTTGCCGATCAAGTGCTCGTCTACGGCGACTGCGCGGTCAATCCCGATCCGACTGCCGAGCAACTCGCAGACATCGCGATTTCCTCCGCCGAGACGGCCATGATGTTCAACATCGAGCCCCGGGTTGCGATGCTGTCGTACTCGACGGGCGAATCTGGGACGGGCTCCGATGTCGACAAGGTGCGGGAAGCGACGCGACTTGTGCGCGAGCGTCGGCCGGATCTTCTCGTCGACGGGCCCATCCAGTACGACGCTGCCGTTGACCCGTCGGTTGGAAGGTCGAAGGCGCCCAACTCCCCTGTTGCAGGCCGCGCCACCGTGCTGATCTTCCCTGACCTCAACACGGGCAACAACACGTATAAGGCGGTCCAGCGCTCTGCTGGCGCCGTGGCCATTGGCCCTGTGCTCCAGGGCCTGCGCAAGCCGGTCAACGACCTCAGCCGAGGCGCGCTCGTTCAAGACATTGTCAACACAGTCGCCATTACGGCGATCCAGGCCCAACAACAAACCGCTTAAGCGGCGAAGGGAATCCCGTGGCTGTGAACTACCGGGGCGTTGCTCTCGTGCTCAATTCCGGATCGAGCACCGTGAAGTACCAAGTGATCGACACATCGGTGGCAAAGCCCTTGGCCTCAGGCCTCGTGGACCGCGTGACAGACCACTCGGAAGCGATCAAAGAAGTGATCGCGCGCCTGTCCGATCCTGCGAGCGGGGTGGACCTCTCGACGCTCACCGTTGTTGGCCACCGCGTCGTCCAAGGTGGCGATGAGTTCACGGCACCCACGATCATCGACGATGACGTTGAGCGCCGTATCGCTCTCCTATCAACTCTTGCTCCCTTGCACAACCCCGGTCACGTGGCCGGAATCAAGGGCGCTCGCGAGGCCTTCCCCCACCTGCCGCATGTCGCGATCTTCGACACCGCGTTCTTCCAGACGCTGTCTGAGGCGGCGTACACCTACGCGCTCGATCGCAATGTCGCACGTGAGAACGGAATTCGCCGCTACGGCTTCCACGGCACGTCGTATGCCTACCTCGCCCACGAAGTGCCGCGCGTCATCGGCAAGCGTCCGCATGAGATCAACATGATTGCGTTGCACCTTGGCAACGGCGCCTCAGCGACGGCGATCCGCGCAGGGCGCGCCATCGACACGTCGATGGGGCTCACCCCACTCGAGGGACTTGTCATGGGCACGCGAACGGGCAACATCGACCCGGCCGTGGTGTTTCACCTTGGCCGCGCCGCAGGCATGACTCTCGACGAGATCGACCACCTCTTCAACCGGCAATCCGGAATGCTCGGACTCACCGGATATTCGGACTTGCGCGACGTCGAGCAGGCTGCCGAGGAAGGCTCTCACGACGCGCAGCTCGGCCTCGAGATCTACTGCCGTCGCATCCGGGGCTACGTGGGTCAGTATTACGCCCAGCTCGGCCACCTTGACGTCATCGTGTTCACCGCCGGCGTGGGCGAGAACTCGGACGTGGTGCGGCTCCAGTCGCTTGTGGGCCTCGACGAACTCGGCATCGTCATGGACCCCGAGCGCAATGCCGGGCGCAAGAAGGAAGCGACGCTCGTGAGTGCGGACGAGTCCCGCGTTCAGGTGTGGGTCGTGCCGACGGACGAGGAGCGAGAGATCGCGCTTCAGTCGATCGCGGCAGTTTCCTGACGGCCATCCGCAAAGAACTCACCATGTGACCGGCCTCACGGTCGTCGACATGCCTGCCCCCCACTCTGGGGCTAACTCACACATTGACGGCTCGTCCCAACGGGCGGCCGGCACATTCCGAATCCGACACGCCGCCTGTGCGATGTGTCACATGTGAGCGGCGTCCCCTTACAACGCCCTCAGCACCGTCGATCAGGTGAGCGGATGGGCACAGTGGCGCCAGGAAGGCGACATGCCATCCGATGGCGCGAGGGACCGCGGGAGGACATCATGGCGACCACGTCTGGATGGGTAGCACACGCTTCGCGAGAGCCAAGCGGGATGCTTGTCACTGCCTTGCATGACTGGATCGGCGATTCCGTTCGCTTGATGTCGATGAGTCCGGCCACCTGCCCGGTCCTCACCGATCCCCTGTTCGCCGGCATCGTAGGCCACGTTGATCGGGCGCTTCACAAGCGCCGGCAAGTCGCGACATTCCTCACGTCCCGCCCATGCCATTTGCTCCCCACCATGGGGCACGGACTGCGGCCCATGAGTCAATTGGTCACCATCGGCGACGGCGGTCCTGAGGACCTGCAGGTCGAGCACACCGGCTCCGCATCGCCACTCGCAGAGGCACTTGCCCGCGCGTCGAGTGTGGAGCGATCGGCACTCGTGCCGATCTTCACCGAACACGAGTTCATGAACTCGGACATGTTCCACCTCCACACGTCCCGCCTTCTCAATGCGCGCTACTCGGGCGTTGTCATCCCGTTCATGCTCGTCGAGGGCGAAGACAGCGACCGTGACCGCGAAGATCGCGAGGACGTGGTGCGTGCCGCCGGATACACGAGCTACACCTTTGAGTGTTCGCTCGAGCACTTCACCGCTGACGACCATGTGCGCTTCGCGCTGCTCATGGAGGACGTGCTCGACGAGATCGTCCAGATCAAGTCCGACGCCGCTGAGCACCTCATGTCAGTGGAGCCGTTGTGGCCAATGGTGGAGATCCGCGCCGTTGCCGCGCTGCGTTGACACGGGCGCGTTAGTCTTGACGAGACAACAGACGCACCTTATTTTGTTCACGGACAAAACAAAACGGTCGTGACTGACGCGCGATGCCAGCTGGGAGTGAAACTGTGACGTCGACAATCTCGAGTTGGGTCGCACACGCCAACCGAGAGCCAAGTTCCGCGCTGCTCTCCGGCATGGATGAGTGGTGGCACCAAATCCCGCTTGGCAACGACCCCCTGCGTGGATGTCCATGGCTCACGTCCTCTTTCCACCGTTTGCTGCTCGTTCACATTGACCGCGCTGCTCACAAGCGCCGCCATGTCCCCCACTTTGTGTGCTCAACACAGTGCGCGCTTGACGACCACGGGCCCAGCCCAATCGCGACGCTGCTTCACGATGACGCATATGGTCCGGCACCGATCGCAATACAGCACACGGCCGAGCCCACTGCGCTCGGCGAAGCAATCAAGCTCGTCAAGGGGCGCGACGCGGCGCTAACGGTTGCGGTGATCGAAGAAGCAGACTTCGAGGACGCGAACGACTTCGACGCTCACCGCAGTGCCCTCATCTCGCCGCAGCGCGATGGTGTCGCGGTGCCGATCATTCACGTTGCCGCCACCGGCCCTGAGTCGCTTGACCACGAGATTGGCCGCGAGGACCTCTTGCGCGCGGCTGGGTGGGCGACATACCTCGTCGACATCAAAGATGGCGAGGATCCGATGCACCTGCACTCCCGCTTGGCGGCGTGCATGGAAGACGTGTTTGACGAGGTGGCGCAGATCAAGGCGGATGCCGCCGCGCGCGTCCTCATGAGTGATCCCTTGTGGCCTGCGATCGTGTTCCGCACCACTCCGGCCTGGCGCGAAGAGCACTCGTACGGCGCAAACGCGGTGGGCAGCATCGCCACCGCGCTCTAGAGCGAACGCCCTGCTACCAGGTCCACCTGGCGTAGCCACCGGCGCAGTCCAGTGAGGCCCGCGGCAACGGCCGCATCGCCGAACTCACGCCCCTGCGCTCTCACCGCGTTGATGTCGACGCCCCACCGTGTGAGATCGCCCGTGTGCCCAATGAGCCAGCGTTCGATCATCTCGGGATCGGCTTCGGGATGGCACTGGAAGCCCACGCTGCGCCCGACCTCGAATATCTGGTGACGAGTTGCTGCCGTGCTCGCAAGCCCGACGTACGCACCCGCAGGCAGCTCCACCTCATCGGCGTGCCAGTGAAGCACCGGTGCGGCGCTGAGTTCGCGCCACGCACTCGCGGCTGCAGCAGGTTGTGGCGTCAGGGGCGCCCAGCCAATTTCGCGAGTGCCTCGCTGCACCGTCCCACCGACCACTTGGGCGAGAATCTGTGCGCCGAGGCAGATCGCGAGCGTCGGCCGGTCCTGCTCCACGCGAGCGGCGAGCGCCCCGCGCACGGCGGCGAGAACGGGATAACGCGCGTCGTCATCCGCGTCGATCGGCGCGCCGAGCACGACGGTGAGGTCGGCGTCGGCCGCCTCTGCAACGTCGTCGACCCCCACGTCCAGGTAGCGCACATCAAAGCCTTGGGCAATGAGCTCCGCCTCCCACACGCCGAGGTCTTCGAAGGCGACAAAGCGCACCACATCGCATCGCATGGCGTCAGAGTACGACCAGTGGCGCATGCGCACCGAGCGTGGTGCCTGCGCCCTTA
>JAEYUX010000154.1 GCA_023432235.1 Actinomycetes bacterium | reverse complement strand
TTTTTCGCCTCGCCGCCGATATGGCGTTCAGTAGTACCGGGTATGCCCGTCACGAAACATGTTGAAGTCGGTGATGTGAGCGCGTGAGAGCTGTCGCTGAGGTCGTGGGTCATCGCGTTCGAGTCGGCGTTGCCAGGCCCACGCGATGTAGTCAGCGACCTCTCCACAGGGCTCGGATTTGACTGGACGGAATGCTAGGTGGAACGGGACCTTGCGAGCTTTCAGTACTGGTTTGATTGCTGCCTTGAACGCACGTTGCTGAGATCCCGTCAGCACAGAGTCAAAGATCAGGACCACCCGGTCGCACTGGCCATCGAAGGCTGAATCGAACCACCTTGCGATTGCCGTACCGACGAGGGTCATCATCGCGCTTCCAGAGTGCTTCGACGGATGAGCCTTGTGCTTATTGAGATAGAACACGCGAGCTGTGACTGGTGGATCGGCTCCATTGATGACCCTAAAGACGCGGTCACGTGTGGCCTGGGCGTTGTTCGTTGCGTGAAACTCGACCTCTTCGATTCCCTCAGCGAGCATGGCGTATCGCAACGCCGTGATTGACGCTGCCATGGCGGAGGGTGCGTAGGTGTAATAGGCGGCGATGAGAAAGTAGTCCGAGCCGTTGTCGGTGAAGTCGAAGTTCCCCGATTCGTCCATAAAGACGTAGAGAGTTCGCTTCTCTACGTCGACCGTCATGCGAAGAGGCTATGAGTCAAGTCAGACATGGCGATGACGTGCAAATGTAGAGGGAGGCAGACGAAGTCAGTGGGATCCGGCGGACCCGACGGTGAGGTGTGCTTAGGATGGACGATGCCGGAAAATCCGGTCTTTTGGCGTGCCCTGGAGGCGTTGTGACCCGTCCGCTTTCGACCCTTCTTGGGGTGTTGCCGCCTGTTTCCGTTGCCGACGGTGAGCATGTAGTGGCTCCGATCGCGGGAGCCGCGGCACTCCTTGCGAAGACCGCCTCGGACGCTCCGATTGTGGTCATCGCCGCGACGGGAAATGATGCCGCGTCCTTTGTTTCGGAACTCGGTGCCTATGTGGACCCAGAGACAATCGCGCTGTTTCCCAGTTGGGAAACACTTCCGCATGAGCGCCTCAGCCCGCGCGCGGACACGGTCGCGACGCGCCTTGCGACGTTGCGCCGCCTCGCACACCCCGAGGAGGCCGCCATTGAGACCGGGCTCCCAGCGCCACGCTTTGTGGTCGCTTCGCTCCGTGCCGCCTTGCAGCCGCTCGCTCCCGGACTCGACGAGCTTTCGCCCGTCCGCGTGCTCCCCGGTGAGCGCATCGACCTCACTGACCTCACGGCGCGCCTCGCTACCGCCGCCTACACCCGGGTCGACATGGTCGAGAAGCGCGGTGAGTTTGCCGTGCGCGGTGGCATTGTTGACGTCTTCGCTCCCACGGACCCGCACCCGGTTCGTATTGAGTTCTTTGGCGATGAAGTGGAGTCGCTGCGGCAATTTTCCGTTGCGGACCAGCGCTCGCTCAGCGAGGTCGATCGGTTTTGGGCGCCACCGTGTCGCGAATTCGTCCTCACCGATGACGTTCGCAAGCGCGCTGCCTCACTCCAGAACACTCTTCCCAATGCGGGCGACATGCTCGCGCGCATCGCGGCGGGGCAGGCCGTGGAGGGGATGGAAAGCCTCATGCCCGCGCTCGTCGATCGGCTCGTGCCGTTGCCGCGCGTGCTTCCACGCGCTTCGCTCATCGTTGCGCTCGAGCCGGAGCGCCTCGCGCGACGGGCGGAGGACCTGTACCGCACGGCCCAGGAGTTCCTCGCAGCCGCATGGGTGAGCGCCACCGCGGGTGCCGACGCTCCGCTCGATCTCAACCGCGTGACGGAGGCCTCGCCTGAGCGCGCCTTTGCTCATGGCGGCTTCCTCGAGATGGACGAACTTCGCGAGGTTGCGGCCGACGCTGGCTTGGGTTGGGCGACCATCGGGCCCTTTGGACCGGCGGAGTCCCGTAACGCCGGGCTGATCGACAACGAGTCCTTTGTCGGCCGCCCCGGCGCGGCCCTCACCACCGCCCGTCAACGCCTCGCCGAAGGATGGCGCGTTGTCATCGCCGCCGCCGGTACCGGTTCCGCGCAGCGCCTTGCCGAGCAATGCCAAGAGGCGGATGTGCCGGCGCGGGTCACCGATGTGCTCGACACAAGCGCCCCAGAAGGCGTTGTCGAGATCGTCCCCGGCATTACTGCACACGGCTTCCACTCGCCCGCAGCACGCCTCCTCGTACTCACCGAATCCGACCTCACCGGCCGGGCGACAACTGTCGCCGGACCCAAGGTGAAGGTGCCGAGCCGTCGCCGCAACGTCGTCGACCCCCTCCAACTGCGCCCGGGTGACTTTGTTGTCCACGAAAGCCACGGCGTCGGCCGCTTTGTTGAACTGACGACGCGAACGGTGCGCGGAGTTGAACGCGAGTACCTCGTCATTGAATACGCGCCGTCCAAGCGCGGCGGGCCGGCGGATCGCCTGAGCGTGCCCACGGACCAGCTTGACCTTGTGACGAAGTACGTGGGCGGAGAGACGCCCGCTGTCAACAAGATGGGCGGCTCGGATTGGGCGAAGACCAAGGGGCGCGCCCGCAAGGCGGTCAAGGAGATTGCCGCTGAGCTGATCCGGCTCTACAGCGCGCGGATGGCGTCAAAGGGACGCGAGTTTGGGCCCGACACCCCATGGCAGCGCGAACTCGAGGAGGCCTTCGCTTTTGTTGAGACGCCTGACCAGCTGAGCACCATTGACGAGGTGAAGGCCGACATGGAGAAGCCCGTCCCGATGGACCGGCTCATTTGCGGCGACGTGGGTTTTGGCAAGACAGAGATCGCCGTGCGCGCGGCCTTCAAGGCGGTACAAGACGGCACTCAGGTGGCGGTGCTGTGTCCCACGACGCTGCTCGTCAAGCAGCATGTCGACACGTTCTCCGAGCGCTTTGCGGCATTTCCCGTCAAAGTGGCTGCGCTGAGCCGTTTCCAGACCGACGCGGAGGCGCGCGAGGTGGTCGAGGGCCTCGCCAAGGGAGAGATCGACGTGGTGATCGGGACCCACCGGCTCATCACAGGTGCCGTGCGCTTCAAGCATTTGGGACTCGTCATCATCGACGAGGAACAGCGCTTTGGAGTAGAACACAAGGAGACCCTCAAGGCGTTGCGAACCGACGTGGATGTGCTTGCGATGTCCGCAACGCCCATCCCGCGCACGCTCGAGCTTGCCGTCACTGGCATCCGTGAGATGTCGACGTTGGCGACTCCGCCTGAAGAACGCCACCCGATCCTCACGTATGTGGGCCCGCAAGAGGACGCGCAGGTGGCGGCCGCGATCCGGCGCGAACTGATGCGCGACGGGCAGGTGTTTTACATCCACAACTCGGTGAAGACGATCAATCGGGCGGCGCTCCATCTTGGAGACTTGGTACCCGAAGCGCGCATCGCGGTCGCACACGGCCAAATGAGCGAAAAGCAGCTCGAGCAAGTGATTGTCGACTATTACGAGGACCGATACGACGTTCTTGTGTGTACGACGATCGTCGAGACCGGGCTCGACATCACGAACGCAAACACCTTGATTGTGGAGAAGGCGAACACGTTCGGTCTCAGCCAACTTCACCAACTCCGTGGACGCGTCGGCCGTGGCCGCGAGCGTGCGTACGCCTACTTCTTGTATCCGCCGGACCACACCCTCACTGAGACCGCCCACGAGCGCTTGCAGACAATCGCGGCCAACACCGACCTTGGTGCCGGTATGGCGGTGGCCATGAAGGACCTTGAGATCCGGGGGGCAGGAAACCTTCTTGGGGCCGAACAGTCGGGTCACATCGAAGGCGTTGGCTTCGATCTTTACATCCGCATGGTGGGGGAGGCCGTGGCAGGCTTCCGCGGCGAGGGCGAGCAGGAGCGTGCCGCCGTGACGATCGACCTGCCGATTGAGGCACACATCCCCACCGAGTACATCGAACACGAACGCTTGCGTCTCGAGGCGTATCGCAAGATTGCCGACGCCGACAGCGACGAGTTGTTGCAGGCCGTGGCGGATGAACTCGATGACCGCTACGGCGCGATTCCTGAGCCGGTGTCGAACCTCTTTGCAGTGGCGCGCGTTCGCCTCGACCTGCGCGCGGCAGGTGTGACCGATGTGGTGTCCCAAGGAAAGTACATCCGCTTTGGACCTCTTGAGTTGCCCGACTCCGCAGTGGTGCGAATGAACCGCCTGTACCCCGGCACTGTCATCAAGGCGGCCGTGCGCCAAGTGCTTGTTCCCGCGCCCACCACCACTCGCATCGGCGGCGCGCCGGTCGAGGGGGTTGCGCTGCTGGAATGGGTGAAAGAGGTGCTCAAGTCCGCTCATGGTGCGCCGGTAGGATGACGAACATGAAGCGCATCGTCGCCGCAGTTGCCATCGCCCTTGCACTTGCTGGATGTGCCGTCACCGGTCAGCCGGCGAACCCTGGCACCGCCGCTACCTTTGATGGCCGCACCGTCACCAATGAGGATGTGAGTCGTTGGGTCACGGCGTTCAATGACCTCAATGTGCCGGTTGATCCCTCGGCCGTGCTCACGCTGCTGCTGCTGCAACCGACCATCGAAGAGTCAGCGTCGGACGTCGGCATCTTGTTTGTAAAGGATGACCTCACGTTCGAGGCGCGGAAGTGGATCGCGTCGCAACGCGGTGACCAGACCGAGGTCACGGACGATATGCGCGACGCCGTGCGCCTGGTGCGCACTGTGGTCATTCTTCTCAACGGAGCTGACACCGCAGGCGGACTTGCCGAGGCCATTCAGAGGATCGAAGCCGAGGCTGTCGTCTCGCCGATGTATGGAAAGTTCACGATGGAGCAGTACGTGGAATCGCTGCAAGCGGCCTTCGCCCGCGAACAGAACGAGGCGAGCCTGGCGGATGTCAGTTACCTCGTATTCAAGGACGTTTCCGGCTTTGCACCCACGGCTCAACAGCCGTGGATGACAAGCGGAGCGTCGTCCCCTGAGCCGGCAATCGGATAGGCCCTGTGGCCCGGCGAGGCCGTGCTCACGTCGATAGACTCACAGGGGAGTAAATCCCCATGAATGCCCGCACAAGCGGCACAACGTAAGGAGCAACATGGCCAGCATTGAGGCCGTTGGCGCCCGCGAGATTCTTGACTCGCGCGGCAACCCCACCGTCGAGGTCGAGGTCGCGCTCGAGGACGGTACGTTCGCACGCGCGGCTGTCCCGTCTGGTGCATCGACTGGCGCTTTCGAGGCCGTCGAGCGTCGTGACGGCGACAAGGGCCGTTACTTGGGCAAGGGTGTGGAGCAGGCGGTTGACGCCGTTATCGACGAAATCGCTCCCGAGGTCGTTGGCCTCGACGCCACCGAGCAGCGTCTCATCGATCAGATCATGATCGACCTGGACGGCACTGACAACAAGGGCAAGCTGGGCGCGAACGCCATCCTCGGTGTCTCGCTCGCCGTGGCCAAGGCAGCAGCCGATTCGGCTGACCTCGCCCTCTTCCGCTACGTGGGTGGCCCGAACGCTCACGTGCTTCCCGTTCCGATGATGAACATCCTTAACGGTGGTTCGCACGCGGACTCGAACGTGGACATCCAGGAGTTCATGATTGCTCCCGTTGGTGCCCCCACGTTCCGTGAGGCACTCCGCATGGGTGCTGAGGTTTACCACTCGCTCAAGTCCGTGCTCAAGGAGCGCGGCCTTGCCACCGGTCTTGGTGACGAGGGTGGCTTCGCGCCCAACCTCGGCTCCAACCGTGAGGCGCTCGACCTCATCCTCGTTGCCATCGAGAAGGCCGGCTACAAGCCCGGCGACGACGTCGCTCTTGCTCTTGACGTCGCCGCTACCGAGTTCTTCAAGGACGGCGCGTACCAGTGGGAGGGTGGCCAGAAGTCGCCCAGCGAGATGATCGCCTTCTACGAGGGCCTCGTCGCCGATTACCCGCTCGTGTCGATCGAGGACCCGTTGTCGGAAGACGAATGGGACTCATGGTCAGAGCTCGTCACCAAGGTGGGTGGCCTCACTCAGATCGTTGGCGACGACCTCTTCGTCACCAACCCCACGCGTCTGAAGAAGGGCATCGAGACCGGTGCGGCCAACGCCCTGCTCGTGAAGCTCAACCAGATCGGCACGCTCTCGGAGACCTCCGACGCCGTGCAGATGGCACAGCGTGCCGGCTTCGCCGCCATGGTGTCGCACCGCTCCGGTGAGACCGAGGACGTCACGATCGCTGACCTCTCGGTGGCTTACAACGCTGGCCAGATCAAGACCGGCGCCCCGGCCCGTGGCGAGCGCGTCAACAAGTACAACCAGCTGCTCCGCATCGAAGAGGAGCTGGACGACGCCGCGAAGTACGCGGGCAAGGCTGCCTTCCCGCGTCGTTACGGCAAGTAAGGCTGTCAGCCACTAACTGAACACGGGTGGCTCCCCGCGAGTCACCGCCAGTCGCGCGCGGCGCGCCTGGACAATGAGGGCATGTCTGCCCCTCAGCGTCCGGGCGCGCCGCGTTCGTCTGCGCGCACGTCTGTGCGCTCAAACGCGCGCCCGCAGCGACCGAGCGCCACGCGCTCGGGGCCGCCGTCGCGCCCAGGGCCAGGCACCCACTCGGGCTCGACTCCTCGGGTGAAGCCGCGCATCGAAGCCGCCCCGGCGCGAGGCTCGTTTGCCGCGGTCCTCTCGTGGCGCGTCCTCGTCCTTGCCGCTGTCATCGCATTGGCGTTTGCGCTGGTGTGGCCTTCGCTGCGCGTCTTCGGTGAGCAGCAAGCGGAGTACGAGGCACTTCAGGCCGAGCGTGCCGAGGCACAGGCAGAGGTCGACGCACTCGAGGCTGAACTTGCCCGTTGGGATGACCCCAATTATGTGCAGGCGCAAGCGCGTGAACGCCTTGCCTACGTGTTCCCTGGGGAGAGTCCGTTCCGCGTGCTCGATCCTGAACTCGCGCGGCCAGCCGCCGAGGGTTCAGTCGACGCTCTTGCTGAGGGTGAGGATCCCACGTCGGAGGGGCCGTGGTACGAGCGCTTGTGGTCCACGATGGAACGCGATGGCGCTGTTCCAGGGCCGCCCATGCCACCTGCGGCCACCTCAGGCGAGCCGGAACCGGCGGTCACGATGCAGACAGTTCCCGGCGACGGATCGGCGGCCACTCCTGCCCCGGGCACCAACATAGACTTGGGCGGATGAGCGCCACCCCCGCTGAACTCGCCGTCCTCCACGCTCAACTGGGACGCCCGGCTCGTGGTGTCGTCGCCATCGCCGCGCGATGCGTATGCGGCAACCCCACCGTCGTCACGACGGTCCCGCGCCTGCCCGATGGCACTCCTTTCCCGACGCTGTACTACCTCACCCATCCCGGCGCGGTCACGGCTGCGTCACAGCTGGAGGCGGTGGGCGTGATGCGCGAGATGCAGGACAGGCTTGCCGCTGATCCGGACCTCCAGTTGCGCTATCAGGCCGCTCACGAGCAGTACCTCAGCGCGCGCAACGCGATCGACGATGTAGCGGAGATTCACGGAATCTCGGCGGGCGGGATGCCTCATCGTGTCAAGTGCCTGCACGTGTTGGTCGGTCACGCACTTGCGGCTGGGCCGGGTGTCAATCCCCTTGGCGATGAGGCGCTCGAGATGATGGCGGACCGCTGGAGCCCCACCCGCTGCACGTGTGAGGATCCCGGGGCCGCGCTGCGGGCGGACGAGTCCTGAGCCTTGATTAGGCTGTGCGCATGACCCGTGTCGCTGCCGTGGATTGCGGCACCAATTCCATTCGTTTGCTCATTGCCGATATTGCCGACGGACGTCTGACCGACGTGGTGCGCGAGATGACGGTGGTACGGCTTGGCCAGGGCGTTGACAAGACGGGTGAGTTCGCCGCCGAAGCGCTCGAGCGCACTTTTGCCGCGGCCGATCGCTACGCCGCGTCATGCCGCGAGCACGGTGTCGACGTCATTCGTTTTGTGGCGACCTCTGCCACGCGCGACGCCCGCAACCGTGACGTCTTCATCGACGGGATTGTCGACCGCCTTGGCGTGGCGCCAGAAGTCGTCTCGGGTGACGAAGAGGCGCACCTCAGTTTCCGGGGGGCAACGAGCGTGCTCGACGCGGGGCACGACGCTCCCTATCTGGTGGTCGACCTCGGCGGCGGTTCTACTGAACTTGTGCTGGGGACGACGGCGCCCGATGCCGCGTACTCGATGGACGTGGGCTGTGTGCGGATGACGGAGCGCCACCTCGCGTCGGACCCTCCCACCGGCGATGAGATTGGTGCCGCCGTGGCCGACGTCAACGCGGCGCTCGATGCCGCGAGCGAGGTGGTGGACTTCGCTGCCACGCGCACGCTCGTCGGTCTCGCTGGCTCGATCACCACGGTGACGGCTCAGGCGCTGGCCTTGCCGCGCTACGACCGTGACCGCATTAATGGCGCCGTCATTCCGATCGATGCGGCGATGGAGGCCTGCGACGAGCTGCTCCACGCGTCCCGAGGTTCGCGGACGGCGATGGGCTTCATGCATCCGGGCCGCGTGGACGTGATCGGCGCAGGTGCATTGGTGTGGCACACGGTCATGGGGCGCGTCCGAGAAGCAGTCCGCACCACTGGCCACGAGCTGCCGCACGTCGTGACGAGCGAGCACGACATCCTCGACGGCATCGCGTTCTCAGCAGCCGAGCGCGCGTAACTTCCTGCTGCGAAACCGGCGGTAGCGTCGGCGCCCTCCAGCGTCGGCCCCCACCCCGAAGCTACGAACCGCTCCCCACCCCCTCCCAGGGTTCTGAACCGCTTGGCGCCTCGACACGCCGTGTCCGCGACGTCCGGCCGCCCCAACCCCGGCGCGTCGGCCGTGCGGACGGTTCGGAGCATCAGGGGGAGGGCGTGAGCGGTTCGTAGCGTCGGGAGCGGGAGCGGGAGCGGGAGGGGGCCGACGCTGGTCTCACCAAGGCGCGGCGGTTCGCCGGCACCGGCCCGGGAATGGGAGAGTGGTGTCCGCGCCCCCGTAGCCCAATTGGCAGAGGCAGCCGACTTAAAATCGGCACAGTGCGGGTTCGAGTCCCGTCGGGGGTACAAATCGCCACAATTGGCGTCAGCGCGGAAGGTTTCCCGGTATTCTCGGGCGAAACCTGTGCGCCTGTCCCAAGGAGAGATAGTGGCAAATCCAGTATTTTCGCAGACCGAACAGTTCAAGCCTGGCAGCACCGTCGGCTTCGATCTGCCCGCTGACGGCACCGAGAGCCCGCTGACCGGTGAGTCCACCGACCGGATGACGTATGAAGGCGTGATCGTCAAGGCTGCAACGCTGTTCCTGCTCGCCGCGGGTGCCGCCGTCATCGTCGGCATGTTCTTCCCCGCCATCTCCCCGGCACTTGGCATGGCCGCATTCGTCATGTCGCTTGTGGTCGCATTCGGTACCTCCAAGCCCAGTCCCGCGCTGTACTCCATCACGCTGACCCTGTGGGGTGGCGCGGTCGGTGGCCTCTCGGTTCGTTACGAGGCGGCGTACGGCGGCATCATTTTGCAGGCGGTCATGGGCACCGCCGTCGTGTTCGCGGTCGCGCTTGCGGTGTACCGCTCGGGCCGCATTCGCGATATGCGCAAGGTGAACCGCTTCCTCATGATCGCGGTCCCCGCGTACGTGGTCTTCTCGCTGATTAACCTTGCGATGGTCACCTTCGGTGACTTCAACATGCGTGAGGTGACGATCACCGGCACCAACATCCCGTTCGGTCTGGTCCTTTCGATCTTCGCCATCGCGGTGGGTGCCTTCATGCTCATCAGCGACTTCGACTTTGTCGCGAACGGCGTGCGCAAGGGCCTGCCGTCGCAGTGGGAGTGGACCGCTGCATACGGCCTGGTGTTTGCCATCATCTGGATCTACCTCGAGATGCTGCGACTCCTGGGCTACCTGCGCCGCTAAGCCTG
>JAEYUX010000116.1 GCA_023432235.1 Actinomycetes bacterium | reverse complement strand
GGCATCGACTGCGACACCTGTGCCACTGCGGGAGGCATGGCCGCAGAGATGCCGGAGATCGGAGGGATCGACATCAGTTCCTCCCGATGGTGAGAGCGGTGGAGTACATGTCCTTGGCGCGGTCGATCACCGCAGCGTTGGCCTGGTAGCCGCGCTGCGCCTGAATGAGCTGCACCATCTGGGCTGACATGTCGACGTCGGGGTAGCGCACGTAGCCGTCGTTGTCGGCCAACGGGTGGTTGGGTTCGTACACCATGCGCCCCTCAGCCGAGCCGAGCGCGACGCCCGTTGCGTGAACGCCACCCGTCTCTCCGCCTTCGTTGTCGATCGACTCGGCGATCACATATCGCGCTTGGAAAGCAGCCTCATTGGTGGGCCGCACCGTGTTGATGTTGGCAAGGTTGTCGGAGACCGCGTCGAGCCACCGACGGTAGACGTCGAGGCCCGAGCCAGCGATGCCGATCGCAGCGAACGTTCCCATTACGAGGTCCTCATTGCGGCACGCAGCATCGAGAACTTGCCATCCATCGCCCGCGTTGCGAGCTGGTAGCGAAGATTCGTGTCGATATTTGACACCACTTCGGTGTCGAGATTGACGTTGTTGCCGTCCTCGCGGCCAGGCTCAGAGGACTCTGCAATCCGCCCCGTTGCACGGCCACTGCCGGATGAGACTGCGGACGCGAGAGCGTCCTCAAACAGCACTCTCTTGGCCTGATAACCCGGCGTTTGCACGTTTGCGACGTTGTCCGCGATCACGCGTTGCCGCAGAGACAACGCGTCCAGTGCGCTGGACATGGCATCGAAGCTGATGGAACCGAACACGGATCGCACCGCCCTTCGTCAAGACGTCGGGGCCGATCCGTGGCCAACACCAAGAGCAATCCGTGCTCGAGGTTCCCATCGGTCACTAATGAAGGGTGTGAAGGTCCTTTCGCGTGATGTATGTCACGCGGTCCCGTTCACGTGCGTGTCGATGCCGACGCTATGCGGGCGTATCGATATAGACCGGCGGTGCCGGAGGGTTGTCGCGCATGTGCGACATCGCGCGATCGTGGCGCCGGGAGTTTCTCGCTGCCGCCGCCAATTGGCGGGATACATCGAGTTGACGGCCGAGCAACGTACGTGCTCTTTCGGCCAAGTGAGCAGGCAGCGGCCCAAGGTTGGCGGGCGGCGTCCAGGGATCTCGGGACGTTGCCTCGAAAATGTGGTCGACGGCCAACATCGTTTCGGCCTCGGCGACGTCCATCTCAAGCGCCCCGAGTGCCTCAGCCCACGCGTCGGCCCATTCGTCCGCCGCGACCTCGCTCGTCATGCGACGCCCAGTTCTCCGAACGACCGCTCGGGCTCTGCCTTGGCAACCGTGCGCGCAGCTTGCTGCCACGCGTCCTGCAGAGGTTCGACGAGTTCACGACACGCGACCACCTTCGTCACGTCGCCCTCGAGGTTCGCCTCCACAAGGGTGGTGATCAAGAACGTGTAGACGCTCATCAACTGCTTCGCGCCGTCCCACGCATCAACGTCAAGCGTGCTCGCGAGTTCGGAGACGACGTCTTGGGCGTGGAGGAGTTGCTCGCTTGCCTGCTGCTTGTTGTTGTCGTTGAGCGCGGCCTCCGCGCGGAGCAGATCGAGCACGAGGCGGTCGTACAACATGATGAGCAGCGTGGCGGGAGAGGCGGTCGAGACTGAGTCCTGAACGTAGCGTTCCCGGAGGTTTCCGTAGTTCATGTCATCCGCCTTTCTAGGCCCGGCCCGAGTTCATGCTGGGCAGCGACGCAAGTTGGCCCGCCAGCCATGAGGACTGCGATTGGAGGTTGGACAGTGTCACCTCAAGGGCCGAGTACGTGGCCTGCAACGTGGCGCGACGCGACTCGAGGCGAGTGTCCCAGTTGTCGATTTGCCGGCCGTAGTCGGTCACGAGTGACTCATTCGCCTTGACCTTGCTCGTCATCGAGCCCTCGTAGGGGTCCGAGATTGCCTTGGCGACACCTTCGAGTCGTTCCGCGATCGCCTGGACAAAGGCGGCCGTCTCAGCGGGCTTTTCGGCAAAGGATGCGGTGAAGGCGGCATCGTCAAAGGTGATGGCTCCCGAGCGGTCAATGTTGATGCCAACCGTGGAGGGAGAAAGGCCATTGACGGGGAAAATCGCAGCTTGAGTGAGCTGGTCGAGCGCCGATCGCACAGAACTGTCGCCAGAAAGCAGTCCGCCGGTGACAACGACGCGGCCGTCGGCTTCCGTCTTGCTCGTCGTTGTGGTGCGAGAGCCAATCTCGCTGATCACCACGGAGAGCGCGTTGACAAGGTTCGATGTGAGCGACTTCACCTTGTTCGCGTCGGTGGCGACGTTGATGGTGACCTCTTCGCCGATCTCGGCGTTGTCGGCCACGGTGACGGAAACCCCCGCCATGATCCCGTCGAAGGTGTTCGACGACTGCGTCACCGACTGCTCGTACGGGGTGTCCTTCCACAGCGTGATGCTCGCGTCTTGGGCTACCTTCGCGACGTTTGCGTCGACGCGGGTCGCCGTCTGTGCGACCACCGACGCCTCGTCGCCTGCGTAGAGTTCGAAAGCGCCATCGGCGCCAGTTGCCTCGGCAGTGAACTGCAGGCGGTACGTGGGTGTCTCGCCACCGGAGACACGGACAGTCGCAACCTTGACGCCCATGTCCGACGTATTGATGGCGCTCGCGATGTCTGACAGCGAATTGGACGCGGCCGTCAC
>JAEYUX010000110.1 GCA_023432235.1 Actinomycetes bacterium | reverse complement strand
AGCATCACGCACGACATCATGCCACCCTCAGCGAGCACTAGATTGTGGGCATGACGGTTGAGCACACGATTCCCTCTCACTTGCTGCCGAAGGACGGACGTTTCGGTTCGGGTCCGTCCAAGGTGCGCGACGCGCAAGTCCAGGCAATCGTTGCCGCCAACCCCACCGTTTTGGGCACCTCGCACCGCCAAGCGCCGGTGCGCGGACTCGTTGGCGATGTGCGCCGCATGCTCGCCGAGTTATACGCACTGCCGGACGGTTACGAGGTGCTCTTGTCAAACGGCGGCTCCACGTTCGTGTGGGACGCGGCTGCTTTTGGGCTCATCGAGAAGACTGCGCAACTATGCGCGTTCGGCGAGTTCGGCTCCAAATTCGGTGCAAGCGTGAAGGCGGCTCCTCACCTGGGAGACCCCACCATTCGTACCGCGGAACCCGGCTCAATCGTGCTGCCTCAGCGTGAGGACGGCGTGGACGTGTACGCCTGGCCCCACAACGAGACGTCCACCGGCGCCACCGCCCCTGTCCGCCGAGTTGAGGGCGCGGGCGACGCCCTCATGGTGATTGATGGCACGTCCGCCGCAGGCGGCATTGACATTGACGTCACGCAGGTGGACTTCTATTACTTTGCGCCCCAGAAGTCCTTTGCGTCCGACGGTGGCTTGTGGTTTGCTCTCGCCTCACCTGCCGCGATTTCCCGTATCGAGTCGGTGGCCCAGAGCGGTCGCTACATTCCTCCGTCGCTGTCCCTCGCCGAGGCAGTCACGAACTCTCGCGCGGAGCAGACGCTCAACACCCCTGCCCTTGCGCCGCTGCTCATGATGCGTGCGCAGCTTGAGTGGATGCTCGGTGAAGGCGGGCTCGCGGCGATGGCGGCGCGCTCCGCCGCCTCGTCCAACACGATCTACACGTGGGCTGAGTCCCGCGACTTCGCGACACCGTTCGTAGCGAACCCCGAACACCGTTCGCCAGTGGTCGCGACGATCGACCTCGACGACTCGATTGACGCGACGGCTCTCATTGGGACGCTGCGCGCCAACGGCATCGTGGACGTCTTCCCCTACCGCAAGCTGGGCCGCAACCAGTTGCGCATTGGCGTGTTCCCTGCAGTTGAGCTCGCCGATGTGGAGGCGCTGCTCGCCTGCATCGATTGGGTCATCGATAACGGCGGCGCCGCGCGCGCGTAGGGCCTCGATCTACGGAGTGCCCGGCGAGCTCCGCGCACCGTCAGTGCGCCGAGGAACAAAGCGATACAGCGTGCCCGCCGCTGCGGCTCCCACGCCGCCCACCGCAAAGAAGCCCACGGGTAGTGCGATCGCGGCACCGGCTGCAAGCACCGCCGGACCTATAGCTCCGCCCACGTCTTGGAGAATCGACCACGCTCCCAAGAACACAGCGCGGCCCTGCTCTGGCGCAGCGTCGGCACCAAGTGTCATCACCACCCCGGTGCCCCATCCGTGCCCTAGCCCCAACAGGAACGAGGCAGCGGCCACTTGAGCGAAGCCGTGAGTAAACGGCAGGGCGGCCGCTCCCGCTGCCAAAGCAAGCGCTGATGGCACGGCGGTCCACACCCTTCCCCACCTGTCCATCACGTAACCGGCCGGAATGAACATCGCCATGTCCACCACGGTGGCGATCCCAAAGACAAGTGATGTCGATGAGTCGCTGAGCCCCACGTGAGCGGCCCACAACGGGATCACCGCGACGCGCGCTTGCCGCACCGCACCCATCAACAACACACCCACGCCGAGCGTGGACAGCACTCGCATCTGCGGTCCAAGTACCGCCTTCATCGTGAAGCGTTGACGGTCGGCCTTATTGATGCGCAGGTGCCGCGGCGCCGTCATGGCAAGCACGGCAACACCAAGCGCCACCGTCACTGCGGCGAACACGTAGCCCGACTCAAGCCCGTAACGGTGGATCAGCGCAGCGCCCCCGAAAGGACCGATGAAGTTGCCTACCCTCCATGTGCCCGCCATCGTCGTGAGTGCACGTGCGCGCATCGTGGGACTTGCGAGGGCGTCGACGTGCGCCTGCCGTGCGACGTGAACGCCCGCGTGACCGATACCGATCAGCGCGACGCCCAGCGACAGCACAAGCACGGTGTCCGCGAGCGCACACATGACGGCACCCACCGCAAGCACTGCGTAGGCAAGGAAGGTGGCCGGAATTGGGCCCCGGTGGCTCGCCAGCGACCCTCCCCAGGCAGAACCGAGCATGCGCCCGCCGGAGTACAGCGTGACAGCGAGAGAAGCGACAGTTGCCGGCTCGCCGATTGCGAGGGCGGACAGCGCGAAGAGCGGCAAGGTAGCGCCGATGCCAATTTCTGCCACGAGGGTGGGCAGGTATACCGAGAGCGCGAGATCACGCACCTCGGGGCGACGGGGCGGTCTTGACTTATTCAGCCGCGCGTTCCTCGGCACTTACTTCGGCCGACGCTTGCTCGGGCGCGTCGGCTGGCACGTCTGTGCCCTCCGTCGGTGCCGGGAGCTCGGGAGATTCGGGCTCATCTTCACTGCTGTCGGCTTCGTTGACGGCGATGTCCGGCTCATCCAAAGCGAAGGCGCCCACAGCATCGGTATCGACAAGGGGTTCCGGAGTGGGCCATTCGGACATGCGCCGTTCGGCTTCGGTCTCCGAGTGCGCGCCGCAGCCGTGGTCCACGCTCACCACGCGCCCATCGGAGGGCGACCACTCGTTGGTGCACGCACCAAACAACATCCGCAGTGAGCCCGTCATCGGGACAAAGAACGCACAGGTTGAGCACGGCGCGGACGACGCAACGGCCGACGCTGCGCTCGGCCCATGCGATCCGCGGTACCACCGGTCGGCAACGGCATCGCGCGCCTCCGGCGCAAGGACGCGGGCGCGGCCCAGGCCAAACTCAAAGATCGCCATTTCATCGCGATCGACATCACCGGTCGCGGTGTAGCCGGGGACGACACGAGGGTCATCGGCGATGTAGGGAAGCACCATGCCTGGTTCGAGGTCTCCCGGGCGGATCCGGTCCGACCACGGCACCCATTCAGGGGCGAGAAGCGCCTGCTCCCCCGGCAGCAGAGCGGACTCCGCAACAGTGGCAACGCCGTCCAGCACGGTCAGGTCAACGCTCCACACCCAACCCCGGTAGCCCGCCAACTCACACTCAAAGCGAACGGTGACAACAGCGTCGGACGTCTCAGTGCCGAGCAGACGGCCAACCGCAGACTCGTCATCGGCGGTCTCAATAGCGGCCTGACGCGCGATCTCGTCAACACTCACATCGGTGGCAGTTGCCATCTCATCCGTCCAGTTGCTCGGCAACGGCACGCAGAACGGCCGCGACCTTTGATCCTCGCGCAAGCTCGGGGTACTTGCCGCGGCGCAAGGACGAGGAGACGCTCTCAAGCATCTTGATGAGGTCCTCGACAATCACGGTCATGTCATCCGTGGACTTGCGGCTTGCAGCGACAACGGACGCAACGGGCTCGGTCACGGTGAGCGCCATCGCGGATGGACCGCGCCGGCCGTCCACGATCGAGAACTCGACCTTGGTGCCATTGCGCAGTGACGTCACCCCTTCAGGCAACGCGGACGCATGCAGGAAGACCTCGCCTCCATCGTCACTCGCGATGAAGCCGAAGCCCTTCTCAGCGTCATAGAACTTCACTCGACCGGTAGGCACGTCTCTCACTCCATTTCAGTCCGCTTGCGCGGGTCCGCTCAGTCTACCTGCGCGCAGTTCGCGTGGGTCATGCACCCACTGGATCCACGTGGGCGATGAGGGGAAGCGTGTGCGCGACCACGTACTCTGCTGACCTATGGCCGTGCTCGTCGATCCCCCGCTGTGGCCTCGCCACGGGACCGTATGGGGACACCTGGTGTCCGACGTCTCGCTTGATGAGCTCCACGCCCTCGCTCGCCACGTGGGGATCCCTGAGCGAGCGTTCGATCTCGACCACTACGACGTTCCCGCCGAACGCTACGACGATCTCATGCGCGCCGGCGTGCAACTCGTCGACTCCCGCACGCTCATCAAGCGTCTGCGGGCTTCAGGCCTTCGAATCAAAGCCGCCGACCGCCGCTAACCAAGCCGCCCAGCCGCCGCCCTAAGGTACGGAAAAGCCGGCGGAGGTTCACCGGGAGGGGATCAAGCCTGACCGCCCCGAGCGGTGAACCTCCGCCGGCGAATGCCGGGGATTCCTTAGAAGCCCATGCCACCCATGTCGCCACCACCGGCAGGCATTGCCGGCTCAGGCTCAGGCTTGTCGGCAACAACGGCTTCCGTCGTGAGGAAGAGGCCCGCAATCGACGCTGCGTTCTGCAGCGCGGAACGGGTCACCTTCACCGGGTCGTTGACGCCAGCGGCGAGCAGGTCCTCGTACACACCGGTTGCGGCGTTGAGGCCGTGACCGATCGGGAGGTCCTTCACCTTCTCCACCACAACGCCGCCTTCGAGACCAGCGTTGATGGCGATCTGGCGCAGCGGGGCGTTGATCGCGACCTGGACGATTGCAGCACCGGTTGCCTCGTCACCCTCGAGCTCGAGGTTGGTGAAGGCAGCCTTGCCCGCCTGGATGAGTGCGACGCCACCACCGGCGACGATGCCCTCTTCCACAGCAGCCTTGGCGTTGCGGACGGCGTCCTCGATGCGGTGCTTGCGCTCCTTGAGCTCCACCTCGGTGGCAGCACCGGCCTTGATGACGGCCACACCACCGGCGAGCTTGGCAAGGCGCTCCTGCAGCTTCTCGCGGTCGTAGTCCGAGTCCGAGTTGTCGATCTCGGTGCGGATCTGCTTGACGCGGCCCTCGATCTGCTCCGGCGAACCAGCGCCTTCGACGATCGTGGTCTCGTCCTTGG
The DNA here is from genome assembly GCA_023432235.1 of Actinomycetes bacterium. GTDB lineage: Bacteria > Actinomycetota > Actinomycetes > Actinomycetales > Demequinaceae > Demequina. The sequence continues at coordinate 2,050 of JAEYUX010000110.1, read as the reverse complement.
TGACAACCACCTTGCGGGCCTGGCCGAGCAGGTCGAGCGTGGTGTTCTCGAGCGAGAGACCAACGGACTCGGAGATGACGGTGGCACCCGTGAGGATGGCCATGTCCTGCAGCATTGCCTTGCGACGGTCGCCGAAGCCGGGGGCCTTGACTGCAACCGCCTTGAAGGTGCCGCGGATCTTGTTAACCACGAGCGTGGCGAGCGCCTCGGACTCGACGTCCTCAGCAATGATGAGCAGCGGCTTGCCGGACTGCATCACCTTCTCGAGCACGGGCACGAGGTCCTTGACGTTCGAGATCTTCGACTCGACGAGCAGGACGTACGGGTCCTCGAGGACGGCTTCCTGGCGCTCTGCGTCGGTAACGAAGTAGGCCGAAAGGAAGCCCTTGTCGAAGCGCATACCCTCGGTCAGTTCGAGTTCGAGGCCCAAGGCTGAGGACTCCTCAACCGTGATGACGCCTTCCTTGCCGACCTTGTCCATGGCCTCGGCGATCAGCTCACCAATGGTGGAGTCGCCAGCGGAGATACCGGCGGTCGCAGCAATCTGCTCCTTGGTCTCCACTTCCTTGGCAGCCTTCAGCAGTTCGGCAGTGACGGCCTCAACGGCCTTCTCGATGCCCTTCTTCAGCGCGATCGGGTTGGCGCCAGCAGCAACGTTCTTGAGGCCCTGAGTGACGAGCGCCTGAGCAAGCACCGTTGCAGTGGTGGTGCCGTCACCGGCGACGTCGTCGGTCTTCTTCGCCACTTCCTTGACGAGCTCGGCGCCGATCTTCTCGAAAGGCTCGTCGAGCTCGATCTCCTTGGCGATGGACACGCCATCGTTGGTGATCGTGGGGGCGCCCCACTTCTTTTCGAGTACCACGTTGCGGCCCTTGGGGCCGAGGGTGACCTTGACCGCGTCAGCGAGGGCATTCATGCCCCGCTCCATACCGCGGCGGGCCTCCTCATCGAAGGCAATGATCTTTGCCATGGGTGTGTGTTCCTCTTTCGATGGGTAGTTGGCGCAGCCGATGCCCGCGACGGACGACGCACTCCCTAGCGTTCACGTCACGCCGGTCATGCGCCTCATCGTCAGCGCCGAAGCTTTAGCACTCAAGTGGGTCGAGTGCTAATGAGATTCTGGCACTCTCACCCAGAGAGTGCAAATGGCCGACGCCAAGTTTCGCGGGTGGAAAAAGTTGCCGACGCGTGAGGTGAGGATCGAGCTGAGCCGCGCTTAGCCGAGGTTATTCGTGACGAGTAGCACGGTGACCGATCCGTCGGGGGTGACCCCGCGCTCGACCGTCGAAATGCCAAGTTTCGCGGCAACGTCGATCGCCGTCTGCTCATAAATGGGGTCTGCGTATCGGACAACGTTCGCGGCGGGCTTGTTCGCAGTGAGGTTGCCCGCACTCACCGCCGTGTATCCGGCGCCTTCAAGTGTTTCCGCGTTGCGGCCAGCGAGTCCCGACACTCCAGCACCGTTCAGCACCGAGATCGCGGTGTCGTAGCGAATGGGCTCAACGGTGGCCGTGGGCGTCGGTTCAGGGGTTTCAGACGGCGTCGGTTCCACAGTGCTCGGGGCTTCCGTGGGTTCGGTCACCTGCGTCTGGGTGATCGTCGGAGCAGCGACATCGCCGATAGGCGGCAAGCCGTCGTTGCCCTCGGCACGCCACAGATAAACCACCCACGCGAAACCGAGACCTCCGGCGAGAAGCGCGACCGCGACCGCAGCGATGACCATGTTCCACGGTGATCTCTTCTTGCGGTGCACCCCAATAGGGCCCCGCGTGGTAGCGATCTCGTCGAATTCATCGCGCTCGAACTGTGACACGTGGAAACGGTACCCCTAATGGAGGTTGTCGAGCGCGCGGCTCGCACGTCCACGCTGCCGAGTGGTGCGCATCCGGCGCAGGCGCTTGACAAGCATTGGGTCGTGCGCGAGCGCGGCCTCGGTGTCGATGAGGGAGTTGAGCACTTGGTAGTACTCGGTGGCCGACATTGCGAACTCGGCACGGATCGCATCCTCTTTGGACCCAGCGAAACGCCACCATTGACGTTCGAAGGCGAG
>JAEYUX010000048.1 GCA_023432235.1 Actinomycetes bacterium | reverse complement strand
GACGTGGCGGTTCTCAAGTTCCTGCACGAGCGCTTCGTCCTGCATCGTCCTGATCTCGCCGTCTACCAGCGGGGCCAGGCACGCGTCATTGAACGGCTCGTCGACTCATTTGCGGCGTGGCTTGATGACGACGTCGAAGTGCGCCGTGCGCCCCGGAGGCTGCTCGACCTCGTTGACGTCGCGACCGCCGACTATGAACGGGTCGCAGCGAACGCGCCCGAGCTCCTTCCGAGCAGCAATGGCGACGATGTGCGCACGTGGGCGAAAGGACGAGGCGTCATCGACTACGTCGCGTCGCTCACGGATGCGCAAGCGACGCAACTGTCTGGACTCTTCACGGGCGCGCCCGAGCGTCTCTGGGAAGGTGGCCAGGGACTGTAGGCGGGGGATGCGGGTGAAGAGCGTCGTGATCGGTAGCATCGTGGGGGCGGACCATCGTGGCCCCCGTATGACGTGAGGAGCACACTCGTGCCAGATTTCACCGCAACCGTTGACGGCGTCGACCGGGAACTGGCTGCTGGCACGACGGGTACCGAGCTCTTCGCTGGCCGTGCGGACGTCATCGTCATGCGCGTCAACGGGGACCTGTGGGACCTTGACCGCGAGATCCCCGCGGGTGCCCACGTTGAGGCCGTGCTTGTCACTGAGCCCGATGGTCTTAACGTGCTACGCCACTCAACAACGCACGTGATGGCCCAAGCCGTCCAGAAGATGTTTCCGGAAGCCAAGCTCGGCGTCGGCCCGTACATCACTGATGGCTTCTATTACGACTTCGACGTTGAGCGCCCCTTCACGCCTGATGACCTTAAGGCGATCGAGAAGACGATGCAGCGCATCGTCAAGGAGGGCCAGCAGTTTCGCCGCCGCGTGGTGAGTCCGGAGGACGCTCTCACCGAGCTCGCTCACGAGCCGTACAAATGCCAGCTGCTGAGCAAGGCGTCGGGCTCTGAGGGTGCCGAAGGCGTGTCGGTTGAAGTTGGCGCCGGCGAGACGACGATCTATGACAACGTGAACCGCCAGGGCGAGACCGTGTGGAGCGACCTTTGTCGCGGCCCCCACGCGCCGTCCACCAAAGTGTTGTCCAACGGCTGGAGCCTCATGCGATCAGCCGCCGCGTACTGGCTGGGTAACGAGAAGAACCCGCAGCTCCAGCGCATTTACGGCACTGCGTGGCCCACCAAGGAGGAACTTGTCGCCTACAAGGACCGCTTGGCCGAGGCCGAGCGCCGCGACCATCGCAAACTCGGAGCGGAGCTTGACCTGTTCTCGTTCCCGGATGCGATCGGCTCCGGCCTCGCCGTCTTCCACCCCAAGGGCGGAATCATTCGGATGGAGATGGAGAAGTACTCGCGCGAGCGTCACCTAGACGCCGGCTACGAGTTCGTCTACACGCCGCACGCGACCAAGGGCAAACTGTTTGAGATCTCGGGGCACCTCGACTGGTACGCGGAGGGCATGTACCCCCCGATGCACCTCGATGAGGAGCGTGACGCGCAGGGCAACGTCACCCGGCAGGGGCAGGACTACTACCTCAAGCCGATGAACTGCCCGATGCACAACCTCATCTTTGACTCGCGTGGCCGCTCCTACCGGGAGCTGCCATTGCGCTTGTTCGAGTTTGGCACCGTGTACCGCTACGAGAAGTCGGGCGTGGTCCACGGTCTCACCCGTGCCCGCGGCTTCACGCAGGACGATGCGCACATCTATTGCACCCGCGAGCAGATGCGCGACGAGCTGACATCGCTGCTCACCTTTGTGCTCGACTTGCTCAAGGACTACGGGCTCGAGGACTTCTACCTCGAGTTGTCCACCCGCAACCCGGAGAAGTCGGTGGGTACCGACGCGGCGTGGGAAGAAGCGACCGACACCCTACGAGAGGTTGCGTTGGCATCGGGCCTTGAGTTGGTGCCAGACCCGGGCGGCGCCGCGTTCTACGGTCCCAAGATCTCGGTCCAAGCGCGGGATGCAATCGGCCGCACGTGGCAGATGTCGACCATCCAGCTTGACTTCAACCTGCCCGAACGCTTTGAACTCGAGTACATGGCTGCCGACGGCACCCGCCAGCGTCCAGTGATGATCCACCGTGCATTATTCGGCTCGATCGAGCGCTTTTTCGCGATCCTCACCGAGCACTACGCCGGAGCCTTCCCGGTATGGCTTGCCCCTGTTCAAGTGGTCGGCATCCCGGTGGCTGACGCCTTTGATGATTACTTGAGCGACATCGCCGCGAGGTTGCGGGCCCGCGGCGTGCGCGTCGAGCTCGATTTGTCGGATGAGCGCTTCCCCAAGAAGATTCGCAACGCTTCGAAGGCCAAGGTGCCTTTTGTGCTCATCGCGGGTGGGGATGATGAGGCGGTCGGCGCGGTGTCGTTCCGCTTCCGCGACGGCAGCCAGGAGAATCAGGTGCCCGTGGACGAGGCAGTGGAGCGCATTGTGTCCGCGATTGAGAGCAGGGCCCAGGTTTGATGACGGAATGGACGGACGCCGAGCGGCTCGGGGGAGACCCCGACGGCTTTGAGCGTCTGTGGACACCGCACCGGATGGCGTATGTGCGCCGCGCGACGGATCGTCCTGAGATCGATGACCCGAATGCGTGCGCGCTGTGCAAAGCGGTGAGCGACAATGATCGCGAGCACCTCATCGTGCATCGCGGCGAACACTGCTACGTCGTCCTCAATCTGTACCCGTACAACCCTGGTCATCTCATGGTGTGCCCGTACCGCCACGTCGGTTGGTATACCGAGGCGACCGACGCCGAGCGCGACGAGATGGGTGTGCTCACCCAGACGGGCATGCGCGTACTTCAGCAACTGACCGGCACACAAGGCT
>JAEYUX010000060.1 GCA_023432235.1 Actinomycetes bacterium | reverse complement strand
GATGACGAAATTGCCGAATGGCTTGTCGCGCATAACGAAGAACTGGGGGAGAGCCCAATCACGGCTCTCCGCAACGGCAAGCGCGCTCCAGTGCGGCGCGCGGCTCAGACCCTTTTCTAGATCCGCTTAAGCGACACGCTCAAGCACGTCGTCAACGAGGGCATTCAGTACAGCCCCCGCCTCCTTCGACGTTGCGAGCGAGGCAAACGCCTTGCGGGCTTGCGCACCATAACCGGAGATTTCCGCTTCGACGCTGGTGACCGCACCCGACGCGATAATCGCGTCGATCGCGCGGCTCACGTCGGCGTCGGCCGCGTCTGGAACCCCCGCGACGGCCAGAATCGCTCGCTTTCCCTCGGCGCTGGCGCGACCGAGGGCTTCTGCGAGGAGCACGGTCTTTTTGCCCTCGCGGAGGTCGTCTCCCGCTGGCTTGCCGGTGACGTCGGCATCGCCCACCACCCCAAGGAGGTCGTCTCGCAACTGGAACGCGATGCCAAGGGGGACGCCCGCCGCCGCCCACGCGTCGACGTCGGCGCTCGAGAGGCCCGCGATCGCGGCGCCCAGTGCGAGCGGCCCTTCCGTCGTATATGAGGCGGTCTTCGACCTCATGACCGCAACGATCTCTGCCCGCTGGGACTCCGCGTGCGCGACGGGCGAGGCCGCAAGCCGGATGTCGAGGTATTGGCCAGCTGTGCACAGCGTCGACATCGCTCGAAAGCGTTCAGCAACCGCGACGCCGACGCCAGGTGGAAGTTCAGCGCAAGCGGCAGCAACCTCGCCAAGGCACGCCATGAGGCAGAGGTCTCCCGCGAGGATCGCGCCGTTGACTCCATAGCGTTCGGCATCGCCATCAAGACCACTTGTGCGGTGCCGTCCTTCAATGGCGCGATGTACCGAGGGCATGCCTCGGCGGGTGTCAGAACGGTCGAGCACATCGTCATGGACCAAAGCGGCAGTTTGGAACAGTTCGAGTGCCGCAGCAACCCGGACCGCGGCGTGTGGCGACGTGCCGCCCGAGGCGTGATGCGCTGCGAAAAGGAGTGCGGCGCGCATCCGCTTGCCGCGTGACGCGAGGGCCGCGAGCGGTTCGAGCAAATCCTCCCCGGCGATCCCCACTGGTTCAAGGCCGCCCCGGAGAGCGCCGAGAGCTTCTGAGACGGCGTCGTCGACACGTGCGCGTGTTGCAGCGAGGTCCATGTCTCAACCCTAGGCCGGACGCGGGTAAGCGATGGTCGCGACCGGCACGTTGTCCCCATGTCCTCGATGCGGACGATCCTCCACAGTGCGCGGGGGCACAAGCGCGCGGTGGGCGGAGCGAACGCCACGGTAGGCCCATGACGCGCGTATTGAAGAGCCCTGGCGACATGCTCGCCGCCATTCCGACGCTCCTTGGGGCGGTGCCGCATGACTCGCTTGTCATTGTGGGGATCGGCCCGAGGGGAGAGCTGTCGCCCGTCGCACGCATCGATCTCGACGCGTGTGCGCACGCCGACTCAGCCCGAGCCGTGGCGCGCGAATGCACGGGCCATTTGGCTCGAGCGGGAGCGCAGTCGTTGATCGTCGTTGCCTTCAGCGAGAGCGAGCGCACGACGGCGGCGGTCAACCACATGCGTGATGGCCTTCGCGGTGCTTTCGAGGTATCGGACACGTGGGTGGTTGCCCGTGGGCGCTACCGATCGCCCGATTGCATCGACCTCGCGTGCTGCCCACAGATGGGACGCCCGCTGCCTCCTGCGCCACGCCTCGAAGATCTCCGCACTGATGCGTCGAGCATGTTGCGCAAGGGTTCGCACTTTTCAGCGCCCTCGGTTCCGAGACACGTTCGCAAACCAGCTCGCGACGCCTTTCGTCGGGCCGTGTCGTCCCACCATGCAGGAACGTCAGCGTGGTGTCAGCGAATGCTTGACACGTGGCGTGACGCGCTCAAGGCACAGACGAAAGATGGTGCCGTCCGGCCATCGACCGCCGGACGCCTCGCCGCGGGCCTTCTCGACACGGCGGTGCGTGATGCCGTCGTCATTGACCTTGTGCCGGGGGAGAGCGCCGTTGCGAATCGACTCTGCCATTCCGACGAGTCCGGAGTGCGCGAGGCGTTAGCGCGCATGATCGGCATTGAGAACCCGATGCATCCTCCTCTGGAAGACTTGCGGGCGGTCATCAAACTCGCGGAGCACATCGCGTGGGTGTGTCCTGAGGCTCGCGGTCCCGCCCACGCATTGATCGCGATCGCGCAGTGGTGGAGCGGTGACCTCGACGCTGCGGGCGCCGCCGTCACGGCGGCACTCGATGCCGAGCCGGGGTATCGTCTTGCAGAACTCATCGCGGCTGCTCTCACGGTCAAGATGCCACCAGGCTGGTTGAGAGCGTCGTAGCGAGGACAAAGGGGACAAGTCCCCCTGCGTGGGACCGGCGGGCACATGAAGCGGGCCCCGGACGTTGACAAGAGCGCTACAATTTAATGGATTTGCAAGCGGCACAAGGCCGCGGCAGTCCCCCAAGAATCGCTCGAGAGGACACCCGTGTCGCCTGACCGTTCCGGCTCGACTACAAAGCCCCGCAACAGTCGCCGTACATCCCCTGCTGAAAACGAGGACACCACGTCTACCGTCACCGCCCCCGAGGAGACCACCGCAGGTGCGGCCACCGCTACGAAGGCGACGGCAAAGCGCACCAAGAAGGACGCGAAGGCGGACGAGTCGGTGACGAAGCAGCCCGCCGATCTCGACGCCGCCGCTGAGGACGCTGACGACGCCGACGTGTCGGACATCCCCGAGGACGCAGTTGAGGCTGACGACACGGAGGCTGACACCGACGAGCGTGCAGGCTTTGTTATCACGGGCGAGGATGACGACGCCCCCGCCCAGCAAGTGGTGACGGCAGGCGCGACTGCGGATCCGGTGAAGGACTACCTCAAGCAGATCGGCAAGGTAGCGCTTCTCAATGCCGAGCAAGAGGTTGACTTGGCGAAGCGTATTGAGGCTGGCTTGTTCGCCGAGGAGAAGCTCGCCGCAGGCGACAAGCTTGCTCCAAAGGCGCGCCGCGAACTTGAGTGGATCGCCAACGATGGCCGTCACGCAAAGAACCACCTGCTCGAGGCCAACCTGCGCCTCGTCGTGAGCCTTGCAAAGCGCTACACCGGTCGCGGCATGCTCTTTCTCGACCTCATCCAGGAGGGCAACCTCGGCCTGATCCGTGCGGTCGAGAAATTCGACTACACCAAGGGCTACAAGTTCTCCACCTATGCGACGTGGTGGATCCGCCAGGCAATCACGCGTGCGATGGCGGATCAGGCCCGCACGATTCGCATTCCGGTGCACATGGTCGAAGTGATCAACAAGCTTGCCCGCGTGCAGCGCCAGATGCTTCAGGACCTTGGACGTGAGCCCACGCCCGAAGAGCTTGCCAAGGAACTCGATATGACCCCCGAAAAGGTCGTTGAGGTCCAGAAGTACGGGCGCGAGCCGATCTCGCTGCACACCCCGCTTGGCGAAGATGGCGACAGCGAGTTCGGCGACCTCATTGAAGACTCAGAGGCCGTCGTTCCCGCCGATGCCGTCGGCTTCACCTTGCTTCAGGAGGAACTGAGCAAGGTGATGGATACGCTGAGCGATCGCGAAGCTGGCGTGGTCGGGATGCGTTTTGGTCTCACTGACGGACAGCCGAAGACCCTCGACGAGATCGGTCGGGTGTTTGGTGTGACGCGCGAGCGGATTCGCCAGATCGAGTCCAAGACGATGTCGAAGTTGCGCCACCCGAGCCGATCGCAAGTGCTGCGGGACTACCTCGACTGATGCACTACCTGTTGAGGTACACGTACGTAGCCGATGTCGCGGAGCTTCGCGCGCCTTTCCGTGCGGCGCACCTTAAGGCGCTGTGGGATGAAGCCGACGCTGGCCGCGTACTCCTCGCCGGAGGTGCGGGCGATCCGATGAGCGAAGGTGTCATCATCTTCGATGTCGATGATCCCGACGTGGTCCACGAGTTCGTCCGGACCGATCCGTATCGGGATGCGGGCCTCATTCTCGACTACACAGTGACACCGTGGCACACGGTTGTCGGCGACCTCTCGAGTAATCCAACGCGGCCATAGCCGCGCACCTCGGCGACAAGTCCGAGTAGTACGAGAACGCACCCGATCGCCGACATGAGGTGCCGGTGCCGGTACGATCTGGGTCATCACTTAACCAAGGAGTCCTTGTGGATACCACGCAGAAGGTCCTCGCTATCGCGCACTCGATCGGTGCGGTGCTCGTGCTGGTCGGCGCTATCGGCACGTGGATCAAGGGCGCGAAGAGCTTCCGAGCAATCTTGGTGTGGAGCGCGCGCTTCCAGGTGTTGTCAGGTGTCGTTCTCGCAATCCTCGCGTTCGTTGACGATGAAGCAAATCCCGCGAAGCTCGCAGTGAAGTTGCTCATCGCCCTCGCCATCGCAGGCCTTGCCGAGAGTGCTGCGCGACGTGACGTGCGAGCACCGCTGATGGCGGCCATTGTGGTTCTCACGCTGGCAAACATCACCATCGCAAGCATCTGGTAAGACCGTGGTGCTCGTCCGCGAGGCGACGGTGTCCGACGCGCCCGAGATTGTGCGCCTCGGTGCGCTCATGTACACGGCCGTGGGCAATGAGCCGCACGCCGATTGGCGTCCATACGCCGAATCGCTTGTGGCAACGCGTCTGGGAAACGACCTCATCGGCGTGGTTGTCGACGGTGACGACGGCGAACTTGCGAGTTGCGGTCTCGCCAACATTTCACCGCGGCTTCCTCAGCCCGGGGTGTCGGCAACGAACATCGCCTACATCCAGTGGGTCTCCACCGCGCCCCCGTATCAGCGGCGCGGCTACGCGCGTGCCGTCATGAAGGCGCTGATCCACGCGTGCGATGCCCGCGGTGTGCGCGTCATCGAACTCCACGCAACTCCCGTGGGACGGGAGTTGTACGAGTCACTCGATTTCATCATCAAGAGCGACAACATCGCGATGAACCTTGTGCGGCCGGTAGGCATTCCTGACGGCCGTCCGCCGCTGTTCTGGAGTCGTTCGTAGGCTGAGAGCCAAAGTCCGCGAGCGGCCCGCGTGCCACGCGGGTACCAGGGGAGTGCGCGCCTAAGATGTCGGGGTGGCCACCTCCGACTATTCCGCACGTCATTTGTCGGTTCTCGAAGGTCTTGAGGCCGTTCGCAAACGACCGGGCATGTACATCGGCACGACCGACTCCCGCGGTCTCATGCACTGCTTGTGGGAGATCATCGACAACTCCGTTGACGAGGCGCTCGGCGGATTCGGAGATCGCATCGATGTGGTGTTGTACCCCGACGATTCGGTCGAGGTGCGAGACAGCGCGCGCGGCATTCCCGTGGACGTCGAACCGAAGACCGGGCTGACCGGTATCGAGGTCGTCATGACCAAGCTGCATGCCGGTGGCAAGTTCGGTGGCGGCTCGTATGCAGCGTCAGGTGGTCTCCACGGCGTCGGCGCATCTGTTGTCAATGCGCTTTCCGAGAGGCTTGACGTCTGGGTTGATCGCGACGGCAAGACCCATCACATGGCGTTTCGGCGAGGCGAGCCAGGCCGCTGGGCGGACCCGGCAAGCGGACCGACGCCCGACGCCGAGTTCTCGCCTTTTCTCACAGGCTCCGAACTTGAGGTGACCGGAAAGGTCGCAAAGAACGTCACCGGAACGCGGGTGCGCTATTGGGCCGACAGGCAGATCTTCAACAAGAATGCCGCGTTTGCGTATGACGAGCTCGTCACCCGCGCCCGCCAGACGGCATTTCTCGTGCCTGGTCTCACTCTTGTGGTGCGCGATGAGCGGGATCCCGCGAACATCAGCGAAGAGTCTTTCCGTTTCGATGGTGGCACGAAGGACTTTGTCGAGCACATCGCTCCCGACGCGGCGATCACCGACATTTGGGAGTTGACTGGCGAAGGCGAGTACTCAGAGACGGTGCCGGTGCTCAAGGCGAATGGACACCTTGTCTCGGAAGAAGTTCAACGCCGATGCCAGGTCGATATCGCCTTGAGGTGGGGCGTGGGCTACGACACCGAGGTTCGTAGCTTTGTCAACATCATCTCGACGCCTAAGGGCGGCACTCATATCGCGGGCTTTGAGCAAGGTTTGACCAAGACGGTACGCAAAGTGATCGAGTCGAACGCGCGTCGGCTCAAACTCACCGGCAAAGACGGCGCCGAGCGCATTGAGAAAGACGACATCATGGCGGGCCTCACGGCTGTGGTGACGGTGCGGTTGCCTGAACCTCAGTTCGAGGGCCAGACCAAGGAAGTGCTCGGCACCACTCCCGTACGTTCGATCGTCGCCAAGGTGATCGAGACGGAACTCAGCCAGATTCTCAACTCCACGAAGCGCGACACCAAGGCTCAAGCAAGCATCGTGCTGGAGAAGATCGTTGCGGAGATGCGGGCGCGTGTTGCTGCGCGCAAGCAAAAGGAGATCTCGCGCCGCAAGAATGCTCTCGAAACCTCCACATTGCCCGCAAAGCTTGCGGATTGTCGAAGCAACGACGTCGAGCAATCAGAGTTGTTCATCGTTGAGGGCGATTCGGCGCTCGGCACCGCAAAGCTGGCGCGCCAATCGGACTTCCAGGCGCTCCTACCGATTCGCGGCAAGATTCTCAATGTTCAGCGTGCATCGGTGACGGACATGCTCCACAACGCCGAGTGCGCGAGCATCATTCAGGTGATCGGCGCTGGCTCTGGCCGAACATTTGACATTGACGCCGCGCGCTACGGCAAGGTCATCTTGATGACAGATGCTGACGTGGATGGCGCTCACATTCGTACGCTGCTGCTCACGTTGTTCTTTCGGTACATGCGACCGCTCGTCGACGAAGGGCGCGTGTACGCAGCGGTGCCGCCTCTTCACCGCATCGAGGTCGCCGGATCTGCGCGCCGCCAGCGTGAGTACATCTACACGTACTCCGAACAGCAGTTGCATGACACGATGCGGGAGCTCAAGCGCTCTGGCCGTTCGTTCAAGGACGATATTCAGCGTTACAAAGGCCTCGGCGAAATGGACGCGGATCAGCTTGCCGAGACAACGATGGATCCGACCAAACGCACTCTGCGACGCGTGACCGCGCGCGATGCGGCAAAGGCCGAAGAGATCTTTGAACTGCTCATGGGCAACGACGTCGGGCCGCGACGCGATTTCATCATCGCCGGCGCCGCGAGCCTTGACGCCACCCGCATCGACACATAGCCGACCGTGCGCAAGCAGACCTCGCGGGTTACGGTGAGGTCGTGAGCCGCGATCATCTGTACCGCACCCTCGACCCGTCGTTGCCCGACCTCGGTTGGACGAGAATGTTGCCGCGTGTGCCCGATGGCACCGCGGCGCGCGCAATCTATGAGTGCGCTGACGCTGCCGCTCTTGGTGCAATGCTCGGAGCCGCACGCTCATTCTGGGGAACCGCGGGCATGATTGCTGTCGCTAGCTTTGGCGCTCCTGCTTTCGCGCTCCTCGGGTGGGACCTCGCGGCCGTCGTATTGCTCGGCGCTGGGGCACTTGCAGCAAACGGCACCATTGAGGCGCGCCGACGCTCCCGCCAGTGGGCGGCGATTATCGAGGCCCGTTTGGCTCAGTTGCCTGCGGAGAGTTAGTCCGTCGTTGCCACGCGGGGGCCTCTGGTCGCACCTGATGTGTGTGACGTGCGCCAGAATGTCTGCGTGACTGACCAGATGGGTGCGAGCTCCGCAATCGATGCCGAGGAGTTGGGCCGCCGTTCAAACGCGGTACTTCGCGTTGGGCTCCTCATGCTGTCCGCGGGAACGGCCGCTTATCGGGTGAAGCAAGGCATGACGACCGTCGCCCGGGCTCTCGGTATCGACGCGCATGCGAGCGCCGTCACGACATCGGAGATCACGGCGACGTCGCGAGCCGGTCAACTGTTTCGCACCGAGGTGGCCGAGGCGCCTCATCTTGGCGTCAATGCCGATCGCATTGCGCGGCTCGACCGTTTCCGTCGCTCGGTCCCTGAGCGGATGTCGACGTCCGATGTGCACGCCGCACTTGACGAGATCGAGAACCGTAGTGCGCTGTATCCGGTGTGGGCGAACGCCGCCTTTGCCGGCGCGGCGTGTGCAGCCTTCGCCGTGCTCAACCGCGCGCGGCCTCTTGAGGTTGCCGTGGTGTTCGTCGCCGCATTCCTTGGCCAGTGGGCGCGGCGCGTGCTCGCGCGTCATCACTTCAACGTATTTGGTTCGGTCATGGCGGCCGCCGCGACGGCAACGGGTGTGTATATCGGTGTGATGGCGCTCATCAGTGCCGTTGGATCAGGCCTGGAGACGCACGCCTCGGGCTACATCTCGTCAGTGCTCTTCCTCCTTCCTGGATTCGCGTTGATTACCGGCGCACTCGATCTCGCGAAGTCTGACTTCTCGGCAGGTATTCCCCGCGTGGTCTACGGAACGTGGCTCACGCTCGCCGCAGCGGCAGTCGTGTGGGCGGGCTCTCTCCTGAGTCCGCTTGACACCTCACCGCGCGAGCCGATTGACGTGGCCTTGTGGCTTGAACTCCTCATCGTTGCGGCCGCGTCGTTCGGTGGCGTGCTCGGCTTCGCGTTGATGTTCAATTCCCCGTGGCGTATGGCGTTCACGGCCGCCGCGATTGGGCTCGTCAACGTTCCCCGGGTGTTTCTTATCGACCACGGTATGGCGGTCCAAACGGCCACCTTCCTCGCCTGCTTTGTGCTCGGGCTGTTCGCAGCATTCGGCGCGCGAGGAGGCCGCTGGCCCGTCATCACGCTCCAGGTTCCCGCCTCGCTCGTACAGATTCCTGGTGTTCTCGCACACGAGGCGGTGGTCAGTCTCAACGATGCGCGGTACGTGGACGCAACAGCAGGAATCCTTCAGGTACTGCTCGTTGTGCTCGCAATCCTCATCGGCCTTGTCGTGGCAAAGTACGTCACTGACAAGAACTGGGCCTTTGACCACTGAGGCAACAAGACCCGAAGGTAGGGCCTAACCGATGCCGCCTACCGGCGTCGGCAGCGTCTGGCCCGAGCCGTCCCGGCGGCCGAATTCCTGAGGAAGCTCAAGCGGTTGCCCCGACGCCGCCGCGGCTCGCGCGGGTGCCGTCCCCACCCAGGCCGCGAGGAGGGCATCCTCACCCTTGAGGAAACGGTGGGCACGCACGCCACCAGTTGCGCGACCCTTGCCCGGGTACTCCGCGAGGGGAGTCACCTTTGCTGCGCCCGGTTGTGTGCCAGGAAGGCCGTCGGTCGAGCCAGACACCGTGACCACGACGGCATCATCGCCGGTTGCCACGACGTTGAAAGACATGACCGAGGTGCCGGGTGCGAGCTTCATCCCCGCCATGCCCCCTGCCGCTCGACCTTGAGGACGAACCGAAGCCGCAGGGAAATGGAGCAACTGGGCATCTGAGGACACAAAGACGAGTTCGGCGTCGTCATCCGCAGGCGCCGCGCCAACAACCCCGTCTCCATCCTTGAGACTGATGATGTCCCAGGCGTCTCGCGATGGTGCCGCTTCCGGGGCGACCCGTTTGACGACTCCGAGGCGGGTGCCAAGAGCGATGGGCGTCTCGCCATCGAGCGGGATGATTGCCACCGGTTCCTCGTCACGTTCGAGAATGACGAGCTCGCGAATGGGGGCTCCACCTGCGAGCGAGGGTGGATCGTCGGTCGACGGCAACGCGGGCACCTCGAGAAGTGACAGTCGCAAAACGCGGCCGGCCGAGGTGACCACGCCGACGTCAGCGCGGGCTGAGGATGACACGACGGACACGAGAGCATCGTGGGGAGAGCGGCGGCCTTCGCGCGCAACGGGATGATCATCAGCGGTGCGCGCAACGAGCCCCGTGGTCGACAACAACGCAAAGCACGGCGAGTCTGGAATCTCGAGATCCGGCGCGGCGTTTCGGCCGCGAGTGACTGCGGTAGCGCCGGGCGCGGCTCCAACCGCAGCGATCGATGCGGGGACAAGCGTGCCCGCATCGGCCAGGAGGATCGTGCGACGAGGTGTGCCGTACTCGGCCGCGACCGCCTCCATCTCCCGGCTCACGACGGACCTCAATGCGCCGTCGGAAGCAAGAATCTCCTCGAGTTCGGCAATTTCGGCGAGCAACTGAGACTTCTCGTTCTCAAGTTCAAGGCGCGAGAACTTGGTGAGCCTGCGCAGGCGGAGCTCGAGAATGTACTCGGCCTGGATCTCACTGAGATCAAAGGCGAGCATGAGGCGCTCTCTTGCAGTCCCAGCGTCATCTGACGTCCGAATGATCTGGATGACCTCGTCGATATCAAGAATTGCGATAAGCAGGCCATCGACAAGGTGAAGGCGGTCCTTACGTGCGGCGAGCCGAAATTCGGACCGGCGGCGCGTCACCTCGATCCGGTGGGCAACCCACACCGAGAGGAGGTCCTTGAGGCCGAGTGTGCGCGGCTCGCCATTGACGAGGGCAACGTTGTTGATTGCGAAGTTCTCTTCTAGCGGTGTCAGCTTGTAGAGCTGCTCAAGGACTGCTTCGGGAGAGAAGCCCGTGCGCACCTCGATCACGAGACGGAGGCCGTGGTGACGATCGGTGAGATCCGTCACGGCAGAAATGCCTTGAATCTTCTTGGCGGAGACGCCGTCCTTGATCTTCTCAATGACGCGTTCGGGTCCGACGCCGTAGGGAAGTTCGGTGACGACGATGCCCTTGCGCTTCGCCGTGACGTTCTCGATACGAGCGGTTGCCCGGGTGCGGAAGGCACCACGGCCACTTTCATAGGCCTGACGAATGCCGTCAAGTCCCACGATCTTCCCGCCTGAAGGCAAGTCGGGGCCAGGCACAAACTTCATGAGGTCGTCGAGGCTCGCAGACGGGTTCGCGAGAAGGTGTCTCGCAGCTGACACGACCTCGATGAGGTTGTGCGGGGCCATATTTGTCGCCATCCCAACGGCGATACCGGCGGCACCGTTGACCAAGAGGTTGGGAAGAGCGCTCGGCAGCACTGACGGCTGGCGCAACTTGTTGTCGTAATTGGGAACGAAGTCAACAACGTCTTCACTGAGATCCGCGATCATCGCCATCGAGGCGGGCGCAAGGCGCGCCTCGGTGTATCGCGATGCGGCCGGTCCGTCGTCGAGCGAACCAAAGTTCCCGTGCCCGTCAACAAGCGGCAAACGCAAAGAGAACGGCTGCGCCATTCGGACAAGAGCGTCATAGATCGCGGAGTCTCCGTGCGGATGGAGCTTTCCCATCACTTCGCCGACCACGCGCGAAGACTTCACGTGCGGGCGGTCCGGGCGCAGGCCCATATCGCCCATCGTGTAGATGATGCGGCGCTGAACCGGCTTGAGGCCGTCGCGCGCGTCAGGCAGCGCGCGCGAATAAATGACGGAGTAGGCGTACTCGAGGAAGGACGACTCCATCTCGGCGCTCACGTCGATATCGACGATCTGTCCGGCGGGCTCGCTCATGCACACTCCGTCTAGGGTTCAGCAGGGGTTGTCGGACATTGTCCCTCGCGTGGGCGAGGCCGGTCGCCACGCCACGCGCGCAGGTGCGACAATATTCCGCATGTCGTCTTCGCTTGACCAGGCAATTGCGGGCGCTGGCTACTATCCGGCGCTCGCCAATCACGTCCTTCGCAGCGCGATTGGCGACGACGTGGTGCGGGCGCACTTTGTTCATGCCGAGACGACGTTCGACTCGGCCGAGGTGCGCCGCCACATGTCAGTACTCGTTCTCACCGATACGCACCTTCTCCGCGCGCACATCGACGACGGCGCTGGCCCGCAAAGTGGGGGAACGCCAGCCGCCTCGGCCACCGTTGAGTCTGCGCCTTTGCGCACGATCGCCTCTGTGGCGCTCACGCATGTCATACACCATCCCGAGAACTTCTCGGAGGGTGATGTCCCACACGAGTTGGTTCTCGCCGTTGGCTGGGGAGTTCATTCACGCATCGATCTTGAGCCGGCTCATTGTGGCGATGAGAACTGCGATGCGGACCATGGCTACACGGGGGACCTGACCGGTGATGACACCCTCGCCCGGGCGAGCGTCATTGCTGATGGCGATGAATCGGTCCGTGCGCTGGAAGAGTTTGGGAAGGCGCTCAACCGAGCGGTAGGCCGTCACGCGTGAGTCTTGACGCTCGTCTTGCTGCACGAGGCCTAGAACGCCCCGACTACGGGGGACGCGAACTTGGTGCCGTCCTGTCTGCTTGTCTTGACGCAGTGGGGTCCGGTCATGTTGTCGCCGGTAGGGACTCTGCGCAGGATCGCACGCTTCTCGACATCCCCGAGGCCCGCCACATCGTTGTGGTGATCCTCGATGGACTTGGTTTCTATCAACTTGAAGCCCGGAGCGGGCACGCGCCCTTCCTGCGTTCGATCGTTGCGGGCAACCTCACTGCGGGATTTCCCACGACGACGGCAACGTCCTTGTCCTTGTTCGGCACCGGATACGGAGCCGGCCGCACGGGGATGACGGGCTACACCGCGCGTAATCCGCGCACCGGCGCACTTGCCAACCTCATCTCGTGGGAGGGTGCTTTCGATCCCGAAGAATGGCAGGTGTGCCCCTCGCTTCTCGAAGAGGCCGCGCGGGCGGGGGCTCGCGTGACGACGCTGGGAAATCATGGATTTGAGGGATCGGGTCTCACTCACGCGGCGTTGCGTGGTGGCCGATTTGTTGCGACACGGCGCCTCGCTGAGCGCGTCGATGTGGCTCAAAGCATCGCTCATGAGCCCGGCATCACCTACATGTATTGGGGTGATATCGACGCAGCGGGCCACAAGCACGGATGGCAGTCCGACCAGTGGGTGGCGGCCGTCGAGGACGCTGACCGTGAACTTCGCCGTTTGGCGGAGTCGTTGCCACAGGGCGCTGCCATGGTCGTCACATCTGATCACGGCATGGTTGATGTGACCGGGCAACCGCGGTGGGACGTAGGGGGCGACACAATCCTCGCTCGCGATGTCGAGCTTGTGGCAGGCGAGCCGCGTGCCCTCCACCTCTATACGGATCCGAAAGCGACGGACGCCGTCATCGAACGGTGGAGCGAGCATCTTGGCGACCACGCCGTCGTCATGACACGCGCTGAGGCAGTAGAAGCTGGATTGTTTGGCCCCGTGGCCGCAGAGGTGACGTCCCGACTCGGCGACGTCATTGTCGCGATGGCGCAGCGGGCAACCGTCGTCGATTCACGAACGCAGATGCCGCATTCGCTCAACCTCATTGGCATGCACGGGTCATTGACGCCTGAAGAATTGACGGTGCCGCTACTTATCGCTGGAAGGCCGTAACAAGCGCTACGTGTCGTTCCGTGCGCCAAAGACGATTTCGTCCCAACTTGGAACCGAGGCGCGTCCCTTGCGGGGCTTCGGTCCGTCCTTGTCGGGTTGTGGAGTGCGCGCGGAGCCGGCCGGGTGTGGCATCGTGCTCGATTGCGAAGGCTGTGGCTGTGTTGGGATCGAGCCCGACTGGGATGAGCGGGCCGGACCGAAGCCCTCAAAGCGCTCGTCACCCTCGTCTTCATCCTCTTCCATGTCGATCGGCTCACGTGTACCGCGGCGTGCTGCGAGGTCCTCAAGGAGGTCGCTCGTAGGATCGGCCTCCTTGTCGTCAGTTGGCGCAAACTCTTCGGCGGGAGACGTCACTGCCGCGGGTCGACGTGTTTCGAGCGGCGCTGCATCGGTGCGGACGGCGCTGAGGTGGCGACGGGGGATCGGTGCTTCGAGAAGCTCGGTTTCCGTCAGCCACGCGGCCTCGTCATCTTCCGCAGTCAGCGCCTTCGCCACGTGATCGAAGATCCACAACGCACGAATCGTGCGACCGCCCACGACGTAATCGGCCGCAACCTTCCACGGCTCATCAACGCCCCGCCATGCGTCCCACTTGACCGCCTCAGGATCGACGCCTCGGCTGGCAAGGCGGTCGCCAACGAGGTCAACGAGAGTAGGGGCAGTTGAATCGGTGCCGACCCGCGTGTTGTGCGCGAGCTGCACGATGTACGCCCGTTCGGCGAGGACCGGCGCCTCAAACTTCACGAGCCCCTCAAGCGGTTCGCCCGTGAGGTGAGCCAATTCGGCGGCGTTGAGACCAGCTCGAATGCGCTGTTGAATCTCGCGCGGGGTCAGGCTCGTCACTTGGCCGGGCTCAGCAACGCGAGTCACGCGCGCGTGACGCACAAGTGCGCGCAACTCATCGGAGATCTCGAGGCGCAGTTCGGCGCCGTCCTCGGCGACCAGAAGCACGTGAGTGCCGTCCTCGGATAATCCCTTGAGGTGAGCAACGGTCATTGCTCCACTGTGCCACGCAACGGAGCTCAGCGCGCGGTACGGCACGCCCAAACGCTGTGCCACGCTTGACGCATGACCAATCCGCTCGACCTCCATGACATTGCGGCGCTCATCGCGAAAGAGGCCGGCGTGCTCATTTCGCAGGGTCGAGCTGAAGCACACGTGACGGCCACGAAGTCCTCGGACATCGACATCGTGACGCAGATGGACCTGGCGGCAGAACGTCTCTTGCGCGAGCGGCTTGCCCAGCTACGGCCCGATGACTCGATCCTTGGCGAAGAAGGCAACGACGTGGTCGGCACCTCGGATGTCACGTGGGTGCTTGATCCCATCGATGGCACAGTGAACTACCTCTACGGCTTGCCGCATTACGCGGTGTCGGTCGCTGCTGTAACGGGCGGAGCTGATCCAGCGAAGTGGACGGCGCTTGCTGGCGCCGTGTACGACGGCAGTGGTGTGCTGTGGTCCGCCGCTCGGGGTCACGGTGCATGGCGCGACGGCGTGCCGATGGAACGGACTCATGCGCCCGCACTCGAGGCGACCTTGCTTGCGACTGGATTTCAGTACATCGCTGAACGCCGCGTGGCGCAGGGGAAGATTGTCGCTCAGCTGCTCGGCTCGGTCCGTGATATTCGCCGCCTTGGTGCAGCGAGTGTCGATTTGTGTCTCGTCGCTGCGGGACAGATCGACGCGTACTACGAACATGGGCTCAAGCCGTGGGACCACGCAGCGGGCGCGCTCATCGCCGCAGAAGCGGGCGTGAAAGTAGCCGGTATCGATGGCGGTCCCGCAGATGAACACCTCCTCATTGCGGCCATGCCTGAGACGTGGGATGTGCTGAGAGACACGCTTGTCGACGCGGGTGCTCGTGCGCCGTGGGCCGTGGAATCGGACTAGAGTTCGCGAAAACCGGTTTTGTGGGGCACAATGCCTGCGCCACGCGGGAACAAAATCGGCTCGCTGCGCATTGATCACACACCACAAGGTGAATGGAGACCCACGGATGGCGACCGACTACGACGCCCCGCGCAAGACTGACGACGAGATCGCGGCCGACTCGATTGAGGAGTTGAAAGCGCGTCGCTCAGACAAGAGCTCGGGTGTGGTCGATGAGGATGAGGCCGACGTTGCTGACAGCTTTGAGTTGCCAGGCGCCGACCTGTCGGGCGAAGAGTTGTCGGTGCGCGTTCTTCCGCCTCAGCAAGACGAATTCACGTGCATGTCGTGCTTCTTGGTGCACCACCGCAGCCAGCTGGCGAGCTTCAAGGGCGACCAGCCCATCTGCTCGGAGTGCGCGGCCTAAGTTGTTCGAACGAGGCGCGCTGAGCGCCTAGGGTGGAGCACCATGGCGAACGTCGAGGTGTTGATCAGCACGACAAGCGGTGACGTGCCGATTCCGTCGTATGCCCACCCAGGTGATGCTGGTGCGGATCTCACGACACGAGAAGCTGTCACGCTTGCTCCAGGCGAGCGTCGGACCGTCCCCACCGGAGTTCGCATCGCTTTGCCCGATGGCTACGCCGCATTTGTGCACCCGCGTAGCGGTCTCGCCGCCCGGCATGGCGTGACCGTGGTCAATGCCCCAGGCACAGTCGATGCGGGGTACCGGGGAGAGATTCGCGTCACCTTGCTCAACACCGACGCTCACGAAGCGGTCTCGCTCGCAGTGGGGGACCGCATCGCCCAACTAGTGATTCAGCGAGTTGAGAAGGCTCGCTTTATCGAAGTTGAGACGCTACCTGGTTCGCATCGTGGTGACGGTGGTTTTGGGTCGACGGGCACCGCGTCTCATGATGCCGGGAACCAGTGACGACGATGGTTCATGCCGATTCACCGTTTGACGTGACGCCAGCGGGAGACCTCGAGATGCGTAAGGTCGCCCGCGTGCGCGGGCGTGTCCACTATGTGGAGGTCAGCCCCGCGGATCGCCCGGCGACACTCGTGGTTCGCCTTGTGGACGACAGTGGCGCTGTTGATTGTGTCTTTCTGGGCCGCCGGCGGATCCCCGGAATCGAGCCAGGGTCTGTTCTACACATCGAAGGCCGTGTGTGCGCTGGTGAGGATGTCGCCGTGATCTACAACCCCCGTTACGAATTGTTGTCGGCATGAGTGATGCCGTAAGCGAGCCCCGCAAGCCAACGCCAGCTCAGCAGTTACTCGCGGATGACTTTGATTGGGCCGAAGCAATCGGCGGGTGGCGAGGCCTAGCCGAGGCCGTGGCCCCCGGCGCAGTCTTTGTTGCGGCGTTCCTCATGTGGGGTGGCTACCGGGTCCCCGTGATCGCGTCCGTCGCAATCGTCGTTGTGCTTGTCGCGGTGCGGCTCATCCAGCGCACTCCGGTGACGCAGGCCCTTGGCGGGCTTTTTGGTGTCGCTCTCGGCGCCATTTGGGCGTGGCGAGCGGGAGACGCGAACGAGTATTTCGTTCCGGGCTTTTGGTACACCGGGATCTATACGATCGCGCTTGCCGCGTCGATGGTGCTGCGTTGGCCCGCAGTTGGCGTTGTGGTGGGGCTTCTCAAAGGTTGGTCGACGCGCTGGCGCGCTGACAAACGGGCCATGCGACGTTTTCAGTTGGCAACGGGTTTCTACGTCGCCACTCAGCTCGTCAAACTCGCTGTCCAGATTCCGCTCTACCTCGCGGATGCGACCGCGGCACTCGGGACCGCGAAGCTCGCTCTCGGTGTGCCGTGGTTCGCGGTCGCGCTCTTTGTTATGTGGCGGATGGTGCGGAATGTAGAACTCGCTGAAGAGCGTCAGGATCCGCCTCAGCCGACAAAATAAACAGCAGCTCGTCGAGTGGCTCGAGCGTGTCTTCGGGAGTGGGGGCGATGGTCCGATCGCCCCGCACGATGCACGAAAGGACAATGTCGTCCGGCAGCGAGATATCGCGCAACGCAACTCCACCGAGCGGCGAATCGGAAGGCAACGTGACCTCGATGATCGATGCACCCGATTGGTGAAACGTGAAGACCTTGACGAGGTCACCAACGGCAACGGCCTCTTCGACCATCGCTGTCATGATGCGGGGAGTAGATACGGCGACGTCGACTCCCCATTGCGAGTCATACATCCACTCATTGCGGGGATTGTTGACCCGGGCGACGGTGCGCGGCACGGCAAACTCAGTCTTCGCGAGCAAGGAGATCACGAGGTTCGCCTTGTCATCGCCCGTGGCGGCCACCACCACGTCCATTTCTTCTGTGCCAGCTTCACGCAGTGCGGTGAGTTCGCACGCGTCAGCAAGCATCCACTCTGCTTGCGCCACCTGCGACACGCGCATCGCACTGGGGGAGTGATCGATGAGGAGGACGTCATGACCGTGTTCGAGCAGATCCCGTGCGATTGATCGGCCCACTGAGCCCGCACCTGCGATGAGCACCTTCACGATGCACTCCTCGGAGCGTGGCTGACCACCTTGATGACCTCCCGTGACGCAGCGTCTGTGAGAACAAAGTGAATGTCGTCGCCCGCCTGGACGATGGTGGCCGCATCGGGCAGAACGGCTGTGCCAAAGCGCGAGATGTAGGCGATACGAGCACCCGATGATTTCTCGAGGTCAGTTGCTTTTCGACCAATCCAGCCGTCGTTGAAGGGCAAACGGCGCATCACGACTCCTACATCGGGATCGGCAAACTCCGCGTCCGAGCCTCCGGGCAAGAGCCGAGTGACGATTTGTGCCGCCATCCATGGCACTTGCGCCACCGTCGAGATCCCGAGACGTTCATAGACCTCGGCGCGACCGGAGTCAGCAATTCGGGCCACGACGTTTTCCACGCCATACGTTTCCCGGACGACGCGCGCGGCAAGGATATTTGAGTTATCACCGTCCGATACCGCTGCGAAAGCGAAAGCCTCTTCGACTCCCGCGGCAACAAGAGTGTCGCGGTCGAATCCGAGTCCGGTGATCCGTTGACCCTGGAAGTGCGCTGGCAAGCGACGGAACGCATCAGCGTCGGAGTCGATGATTGCCACGGAGTGACCGCGCGACTCAAACTCGACAGCAAGAGTGGCGCCAGTGCGGCCACAACCCATGATCACCACGTGCACGCCACCACGCTATACCGCGCGAAGCCTAGGATGGTGCGACGTGCAGCGGTTTATCGAGCGCGTCAAGCTCTTCACGTTTGGCGCACCAGTGGCAACGGACGTGGTTCGTACTCACACGTTGCGGACTCGCCTCGCGCTTCCGGTCTTTGGTGCGGGCGTGTTGTCGGCCGTCGCATACGGACCAGACGCGGTTGTTGAGGCGCTCCGCTCAGGGGGCCAGCAGGGCGCGATTCCAGAGATGGCGCTTGGTTCGGTTCTCATTCTCGCCCTCCTTGGCGCAGCGTATGCGTCGCAAGTGCGGGCATTCCCGCATGAGCGTGGTGACTATGGCGTGGTGCGGGACCGACTTGGCCCGCGTTTTGGAATGGTCACTGGCGCTTCGCTTCTTACCGATTACTTGTTCACCGTCGCAATCTCCGTGTCGGCGATCTCGTCAGTACTGACGTTTCTCATGCCGTCCTGGGACGGCAAGGCGACGATCATCGGCGTCGCCGCGCTTGCTCTCATGACGCTGACAAATCTCCGGGGGGTTCACGACCGCGTCCGTGTGCTTCTCGCCGTATGGCACGGCTTTGTCCTCGTCATCATCGTGCTTGTTGTGGTGGGCCTTGTTGGGGATAAACCCGGGACGGGAATCATTCCTCAAGCCACCGCGTCGGGCGAATGGACTGTGCTTGTTGCGTACGCCGGTGCCGTCGCTTCTGGTGCGGTGATGGTGACGGGAATCGAGCACCTCGCAGCGTCGGGGCCCTCTCATGCCGAACCGCGCGGGAAGCGCGCGTCGCGGACGCTCTTGGTCGCTGTGCTCGCGAGCGCTGGCGCGTTCTATGCCGTCCTATGGCTCGCGTCGAATTTCCGTCTCACCGGCTGGAACGACGGCTCAATACTCATGCAAGTGTCGGAACGAGTATTCGATACTCCCGTTCCCGTCTGGATCGTCGGTCTGTCCGCCGGGATGATCTTGTGGGCCGCCGGCTCAAGCGTGTTTCGTCGCTTCTCCCGGCTGACTGGTCTCCTTGCGGTGGACGGAGTCCTGCCTCGCCAAATGGCGATGCGGAACGATCGTCTCGTTCAACGCGGGTCAATCTTGCTCGTCGCCGCGCTCTCGGCGGTCATTGTCATCGCAGTCGGGGCGAGTGTGAGCCAACTGGTTCACATGTACATCGTGGGTGTCTTCACGTCGATCGTGCTGAGCCAGCGTGCAATGGTGGAGTGGACGCGTACGAAGTACCAAACGGCGACACTCCCCAAGGATCGTGTGCTCTTTGGCATGCGGCGTGTCCTGCACATTGCTGCGCTCGTCGCCGCGACCGGCGTCCTCGTCATCACCGCCGTATTCAACTTCGCAAACGGCGCATGGATTGCGATCGCGCTCATCGTCATCGTCGTTGTGCTCATGGGCGGGATCAAGAAGCACTATCAAGCGGTGCGTGTCGATCTTGCGCTCGACAAGGGAGCCGACTCGCCCACGTTGCCCTCCGCGACACACGGGATCGTGCTCGTCGCTCAACTCCATCGGCCCGCGTTGCACGCACTGTCGTACGCGAAAGCCGCTCGTCACTCAACGCTGAAAGCGGTCACGGTCCAGATGGATCGAGGTGCTTCGGTGGCGTTGGAGAAGCGCTGGGCCGCGATGAACGTGGGCACTCCACTCGTCGTCCTTGACTCTCCGTACCGCGACCTCGTGGGGCCGGTGCTTGCCTACGTGAAGAGCCTGCACCTGCGGTCCCCTCGGGAAGCGGTGTTCGTCTATGTGCCCGAGTACATCGTGGGACGCTGGTGGGAGCAACTGCTTCACAATCGCAATACAGCGCGACTGCGGGCGCAGTTGCTCAACGTGCCCAACGTGGTGGTGAGCGCCGTGCCATGGAAACTCGAATCGGCGCGGCGCGACCGGACCATTACCGCGACGTTGGCGGAAGAAGCGGAGATGCCGTGACGACCATTGAGGTCACCGTAGGAAAGCCCGCCCATGGTGGGCACTGTGTCGCGCGCCATGAGGGCCGCGCGGTCTTTGTGCGACATGCACTGCCTGGCGAGGTGGTCGAAGCACGCGTTGTCGATGCGGCGCCCGACGCGCGCTTTTGGAACGCCGACGCCATCCGGATTATCAAGGCATCTGCTGACCGCGTGGAGCATCCGTGGCCCGAGGCTGGCCAAGGCGGCGTTGGGGGAGCGGAACTAGGTCATGTCGCTCTTGCGGCCCAGCGAGAGTGGAAGACTGCGGTACTTCGGGAAGCGTTCGAGAGGTTTGCCGGACTTGCCTATGACGGCGATGTCCGTGCGGTGCCGGGGGACGATGAAGCGGGCGGGCTGCGTTATCGCACGCGGGTGAGTGCCGTCGCAGGTGATGATGGCCGAGCGACGATGGCGCTCCAAGGGGGCAAAGGGCGCAGAACACTTTCTGCGATGCCCTTGGCGACGCCAGCTGCGGAGGCTTCGCTTCTCGCAACTGAAGGGCGCCCCGGAGAACGGATTGATGTCATCGAGACCTCGACCGGCTGGGTCCACGTTGTTCGTGGAGCCAGGGGCGCAGGGAAGATGCTGACCGAGAAGGTGGGGGATATTACCTACACCCTGAGCGCGCGCGATTTCTGGCAGGTCCATCGGGGCGGTCCGGCCGTGCTTGTCGGCGAGGTGGTGCGCCGTGCCGGCGACTCGTCTCGTGTGCTCGATCTGTATGCAGGGGTGGGCCTTTTCGCAGCGGCACTCGCCGCGCAAGGCAGGCAGGTCACGGCGGTCGAGGCAGTGGGCACAAAAGGAACGTCCTCGCTCGAGCGCAATCTCTCGCGTTTCTCTGATGCCCGCGCCATCATCGGCGATGCGCGTCGCACCCTGCTACAGATGGCTCGGGACGGCGAGGACATGAAGGGCGGCACCGTGGTGCTTGACCCGCCGCGAGCGGGCGCGAAGGCCGCGACAGTGAAGGCCATGACGGCGCTTTCACCCGAACGCATCGTCTACGTCGCGTGCGACCCCGTTGCGCTGGCGAGGGACACTGCGTTGTTGGCCCAAGACGGCTACGTAGTGGACGAGGTGGCGGCATGGGATCTGTTTCCCATGACCCATCACATTGAAACTATCGCCACTTTCATCCGGGGCTGACGAGGCGAGGCGGGACCTCCGCACCACCCCGGTAGACTGGTCGGCGACAAATCAAGGAGCGCGATGAGCATCAACACCCTGGGATCCAAGTCCACCCTTCACGTTGGCGACAAGGCCTATGAGGTCTATCGCTTGGACGCAGTTCCGGGGCTCGAGAAGCTCCCGTACTCGCTCAAGATCCTCGCGGAGGCGCTTTTGCGCACCGAAGACGGCAAGAACATCACGGCAGAGCACGTCCGCGCGCTCGCTTCATGGGACGCCAATGCCGAGCCTGACACCGAGATTCAGTTCACGCCCGCCCGGGTCGTTATGCAGGACTTCACCGGTGTGCCGTGTGTCGTGGACCTCGCGACAATGCGTGAGGCTGTGCGCGAGCTTGGCGGTGATCCCACGGTGATCAATCCGCTTGCTCCCGCGGAACTCGTCATCGACCACTCCGTTGTCATTGACATCTTTGGCCGCGCCGACGCTCTCGAGCGCAACACCGCACTCGAGTATCAGCGCAACCGTGAGCGCTACCAGTTCTTGCGCTGGGGCCAGACGGCTTTCGATAACTTCAAGGTGGTGCCCCCGGGCACCGGAATCGTCCACCAGGTCAACCTCGAGTACCTCGCGCGCGGCGTGATGACACACGAGGTGGGGGGCGTGGTGCGGGCGTACCCCGACTCCTGCGTCGGCACGGATTCGCACACGACGATGATCAACGGTCTCGGCGTGCTGGGCTGGGGTGTTGGCGGTATCGAGGCTGAGGCCGCAATGCTCGGCCAGCCCGTGTCGATGTTGATTCCAAAGGTTGTCGGGTTCAAGCTGACCGGCTCCATTCCCCCCGGCGCCACCGCAACCGACGTGGTGCTGACGATCACCGAAATGCTTCGCCAGCACGGCGTCGTGGGCAAGTTCGTTGAGTTTTATGGCGAAGGTGTGGGCGCTGTGCCGCTCGCAAACCGTGCCACGATCGGCAACATGAGCCCCGAGTTTGGCTCCACCGCCGCGATCTTCCCGATTGACGGCGTCACTCTCGATTATTTGCGACTGACCGGCCGCTCGGACGAGCAGGTGGCTCTCGTCGAGGCGTACACGAAGGCGCAGGGTCTCTGGCACGACCCCTCGGCCCCCGACTACATCGAGCCCGTCTTCTCGGAGTACCTCGAACTCGATCTTTCGACCGTGGTGCCGTCGATTGCTGGACCGAAGCGTCCGCAAGACCGCATCGAGCTGACGAAGGCGAAGGACGGCTTCCGCAGCGTCATCCGTGACTACGTGCAGCACGAAGAGAGCGACACCGAGGGGCTTGACGCGGCAATTGAGGAGACCTTCCCGGCTTCCGACCCGATTGCAGCGGGATCGATCGCGGGTGACGAGGCAGAGCCCGCCACCACGACGCGTGTTGTCATGGGCCGCCCGCACAAGGAAGTGCCGCTGACGATGTCGGACGGCACGGCCACCACCCTTGACCACGGTCGCGTTGTCATTGCATCGATCACCTCGTGCACCAACACGTCCAACCCGTCGGTCATGCTCGCTGCCGCGCTGCTCGCGCGGAACGCGAACGCAAAGGGCCTCACGTCAAAGCCGTGGGTGAAGACGTCGATGGCTCCCGGCTCCAAGGTGGTGACGAACTACTACGACAAGGCTGGCCTGTGGCCCGACCTTGAAGCGTTGGGCTTCCACCTCGTTGGTTACGGCTGCACCACGTGCATCGGTAACTCGGGACCGCTTCCTGACGAGGTGTCCGCCGCCGTCAACGAGCACGACCTGTCGGTTGTCTCAGTTCTGTCGGGTAACCGCAACTTTGAGGGCCGCATCAACCCCGATGTGAAGATGAACTATCTCGCCTCACCTCCGCTCGTCATCGCCTATGCGCTTGCCGGAACGATGGACTTCGACTTTGAGACGGAGCCCCTCGGTCAGGACCGCGAGGGCAACGACGTCTTCTTGCGCGATATTTGGCCTGACCCGGCTGAGGTCGAATCAGTGATTGGCTCGTCGATCACGCAGGAAATGTTCACCCGCGACTACGCAGACGTCTTTGCAGGTGACGAGCGCTGGCAGACGCTGCCGACACCTGCAGGCAGCACGTTTGAGTGGGACGGCGACTCGACCTACGTGCGCAAGCCCCCATACTTCGAGGGCATGACGCTGACGCCTGAGCGCGTCGAGGACATCGTCGGCGCCCGCGTGCTCGCTTTGCTTGGCGACTCCGTCACGACAGACCACATCTCGCCGGCCGGCTCGATCCGACCCGACAGCCCCGCGGGCACGTACCTCGCTGAGCACGGTGTTGAGCGCAAGGACTTCAACTCCTACGGCTCGCGTCGCGGTAATCACGAAGTAATGATCCGTGGCACCTTCGCCAACATTCGCCTCAAGAACCTCCTTCTCGACGGCGTCGAAGGCGGCTTCACCCGCAATCACCTGACCGGAGAGCAGACCACGATTTACGATGCATCGCAGGATTACCAGGCTGCTGGCATTCCGCTTGTGGTGCTCGCTGGCAAGGAGTACGGCTCCGGCTCATCACGTGACTGGGCCGCCAAGGGAACCGCATTGCTGGGCGTGCGTGCCGTCATCACCGAGAGCTTCGAACGCATTCACCGCTCTAACCTCATCGGTATGGGTGTGCTGCCGTTGCAGTTCCCCGACGGTCACAACGCGGCGAGCCTTGGCCTCGATGGCACCGAGACGTTCGACATCACCGGGGTGGAGGCGTTCAGCGACGGTGAGCACCCCCGCACTCTTCCGGTGCGCGCAACCAAGGCCGACGGCAGCGTCGTTGAGTTTGACGCTGTCGTACGGATCGACACACCGGGTGAGGCTGACTATTACCGACACGGTGGCATCCTCCAGTACGTCCTTCGCTCCCTCGTGGCGCAGGCCTAAAACGCGGAACAGCAACGCCTTGTGAGGCGTTGCAGGACGTACAGTGGAGAAACCCCGACGGCAAGGAGCGAGCGTGCTGGAGCGCATCGAGTCACCGCAATCCTTGCGGTCGCTATCCGCGCAGGAACTCGCCGACCTTGCTGAAGAGATCCGCACGTACTTGGTGGAGTCGGTGTCGCGCACAGGAGGACACCTCGGCCCGAATCTCGGCGTTGTCGAGTTGACGCTTGCTTTGCACCGCGTGTTCGAGTCTCCGTTCGACCGCCTCGTGTTTGATACGGGACATCAGAGTTACGTCCACAAGCTCATCACCGGCCGTTCCGATTTTTCCAACCTTCGCAAGCGCGGGGGAGTGTCGGGCTACCCATCACGGGCGGAGTCGGAACACGACATCGTTGAGAACTCGCATGCCTCGACGGCGTTGTCGTGGGCCGCAGGCATTGCTCGCGGCCATACCCTCAAGGGCGAGGTGGACCGGACGACCGTTGCCGTCATTGGCGATGGCGCGCTCACTGGCGGGATGGCATGGGAGGCGCTCAACTCCCTTGCTGATTGTGATGACAGGGTCGTGGTTGTCGTCAATGACAACGGGCGTTCGTACGCGCCGACGATCGGCGGCCTTGCTCGCCGTCTTGATGGGATCCGGACGTCCCGCACCTACGAAAACTTCCTCAGCTGGGGCAAGCGAACGTTTGACGGACGCGGGCCTGTCCGAGACTTCACGTATCAAACCGTCATGCATGGCAAACGCGCTCTCAAGGGCCTCATCGGTCCGCACGGCATGTTTGAGGATCTTGGGCTCAAGTACCTCGGACCCGTAGACGGCCACGATCTTGCTCAGCTTGAGGCGGCACTCACCCACGCGAAGGGCTACGGCGCCCCCGTCATCGTCCATGTGCTGACAGAAAAGGGTCGCGGGTATCAGCCAGCTGAGCAAGACCATGCAGACCGTTTTCACGCCGTTGGCAAGATCCACCCCGAAACCGGCTTGCCGATTGAGCCGTCGCGCTTTGGATGGACGAGCGTGTTCGCCGACGAGATGTTGGCCATTGGTGCGGAACGAGATGACGTCGTCGCCATCACCGCCGCGATGCTCCAGCCCGTGGGCCTGCAACCGTTCGCGGACGCATTCCCGGGTCGCGTCATCGACGTTGGTATCGCTGAACAGCACGCCGTCACGGCCGCTGCAGGACTCGCATACTCCGGACTCCACCCGGTGGTGGCCGTCTATGCCACATTCCTCAACCGCGCATTTGATCAATTGCTCATGGACGTCGCGCTTCACAAGGCCGGCGTGACCTTCATGCTTGACCGTGCGGGTATTACTGGCGATGACGGAGCGAGCCACAACGGGATGTGGGATATGGCGCTTCTTCGTCACGTCCCCGGATTGCGCCTCGCCGCACCTCGAGATGAGCCGACGCTGCGTGCGGCGTTCCGAGAGGCAGTCGCTGTCGACGACGCTCCCACAGTGGTGCGGTACCCCAAGGGCGCCGTTACGGAACCACTACCCGCCGTCAGCACGAGCGGTGATATCGACGTCCTCGCGACGTTTGGTGACGGTGCGCCGCGCGTTGTTGTCTTTGGGATCGGCTCAATGGCGAGTACCGCGATCGACGTGGCAGGCAAGCTTGCGGCGCAAGGACAAACCGTCATTGCTGCCACCGCAACGTGGGTGCATCCCGTTCCCGATGGCTTGCTTGAGGTGATTGGCGACGCCGAGCTCGTCGTCACGGTCGAGGATGGCTTGACGGATGCGGGCGTGGGCGAGGCATGGGCTGAGTTTGCACGCTTGGCGGGCCGGTACGCCGTGTGGTCACATCACGGTGTGCCGCGTGAGTTCCTCCACCATGCGAGCCGCGCACAGATCCTCGACGAGATCGGGCTCGAAGCCTCGGCAATCGCCGATGCCGCGCTCGCACGGCTCACGTAGGCGGACCTCAGTCGTCGGCTAAGGCCGCATCGATGTTGACGGCGCCAAGGACGTGCGCGTTGACAAAGGCTTGCGCGATGGCAGGGGCGGTGAGGTCAATCTGCCACTGACGCGCACCGCGCGTAGCAAGGAAGGTTCGCACCCACTCCTCGCCTCCGGATTGGTATTCCCAGCATGCTCGCCGGAGCGCATCCGGCTGGAGAAGGTTCTCAAGGGGCACGCTGTAACGCTCGGCAATGGTGATGAGTTCGGTGCGTGCCTGCTCAAGTCGCGCCGCTGCCTCGGGCCGTTTATCCGCCCAAGCCCGCGCCGGTGGCGGACCGTCGCCTTGAGGAGCACGGCGGGCTGGCAACTGGTTGTCGGGAAGACGCAATGCCGCCTCAATGACGGGCCACCAGTGAGGCGCAGCGCGGCGGGTGCCTTTGGTGCGCCACTCGGGAATCTCGACGAGAGCCTCAAACGAGGCGGGTTTGTCCCGCGCGGCCGCAATGATTGCGGCATCGCGAAGCACACGCCCAGGCGTCACGTCACGACGCTGAGCCTCCTTGTCGCGCTCCTCCCACAGTGCTCGCACAATCGCGAGACCACGGGTGTCGCGCACGGTATGGGTGCCAGAGGTCCGTCGCCACGGATCGACGCGCGGCTCAGCAGGGGGAGCCAACCGCACCGCCTCAAACTCTTGTGCTGCCCATTCGGACTTGCCCGCGGCATCGAGATGGGCGGCAAGCGCATCGCGCAATGGCAAGAGGAGCTCCACATCGAGAGCGGCGTATGCAAGCCATGAATCCGGCAACGGACGCATCGACCAGTCCTGTGCCGAATGCTCCTTGGCCAAGGTGAAGCCAAGTTCCTTTTCAATCACCGACGCGAGGCCAACTTTGGCCCATCCCAGGAGGCGTGCCGCCAGTTCGGTGTCGAAGAGCGATGTCGGGTGCAAACCGAGAGTGTGCATGCCAGGCAGGTCCTGACTTGCTGCGTGGAAGACAAACTCGACGCCCTGGAGCGCCTCGTTCAGGCCACTGAGGTCGGAGAGAGCGGCGGTGTCGATCAGCGCAATTCCTGCCCCTTCGCGCTTGAACTGAACGAGATACGTGGCCTGTCCATAGCGGAAGCCCGAGGCACGTTCAGCGTCGGCCGCAACCGGCCCAGTTCCGGCGGCAAACGCCGCGATGACGCGCTTAAGCCCCTCGGGCGTGTCGACAATTGGCGGTACTCCGCCCTCGGGAGCGGTCAGCAGGACAGGCGGTGGGCCTTCGGGCTCGTCAGCGCCAGCAGTGTGTGCCTCGCCGGCGTCGGCAACGCTCATACGTGTCCTCCCGGCAATACAGACACGCCTTCGGGTGCTGGGGGAACGCCCGCGCACATCGCGAGCAACTCAGTCCACGCGACGATGTGCAATCCGAGGTCAGCGTCATGGGGCGTCCATGACACGCGCAATTCCACCGTCACCTCGTCGTCCTTCTCTGCAAGCTGGCCAAATGAGCGAGAAACCACCTTGGTCACCGTTCCACCGAGCTGGGAGTGCTCAACGCCAGAAAGCGCCTCGTCAAGCCATGACCACGCGGCGTCCGCCCACAAATCGTCTCGCCCCACCTCGGCATCAACTCGTGCTTGTACAAGTGCTACAACCCGAAATGTACCGCCCCACGGTTCTTGGCCTGCAGGATCGTGCAACGCGACAAAGCGTCCGGTGGTCTCAAGCGTCTCGGGAAGTACCACTCCATTGACGGCCACGGCGTACGGAGCGATTCGCGACGGCGCAGGCGTCTCGACCAAACGCACGTCGCGCCGTGTGCGCGCCCGGCCGAGGGAGTTGAGCGCCTCGCGGAACGCGACCGGAACGGCCGTGGCATCCATACGGGAAGCCTACGGGGGGCACACGTGCACGCTCGGGTACGCCACGCGATGGCCGGTTACACCGCCGGGCGCGACACCCTCTAGGCTTTGTCCCGTACCCCTCCCAGCAAGGAAGTGACATGGCGCTTGCGCAAATTGGTGTGACCGGTCTGGCCGTGATGGGCCGGAATTTGGCTCGAAACTTCGCTCGTAATGGCTTCACCGTTGCGGTTCATAACCGAAGCCCCGAAAAGATGCGCTCACTCGTTGACGAGCACGGCGATGAAGGCACGTTCATCGGTTCGGAGACGCTCGAGGACTTCGTGGCCTCGCTTGAGAAGCCACGCAAGATCGTCATCATGGTGCAGGCCGGTGGTCCAACCGACGCTGTCATCGACGCTCTCGTGCCGCTTATCGATGAAGGCGACATCATTGTCGATGCCGGAAACGCCCACTACCCGGACACGCGCCGCCGTGAGGCCGCGTTGCGCGAGCAGGGCATTCACTTTGTCGGTTCCGGGGTTTCCGGTGGTGAAGAGGGCGCTCTCCTTGGTCCGTCGATCATGCCGGGTGGCCCCGCCGAGTCCTACGCCTCTCTGGGCCCGATCCTCGAGAAGATTTCTGCGAAGGTCGATGGCGTGCCCTGCTGCACGCACGTGGGCCCCGACGGCGCCGGCCACTTCGTCAAGATGGTGCACAACGGCATCGAATATGCGGACATGCAGCTCATTGCCGAGGCCTACCACCTGCTTCGCGAGGGCCTCGACCTGACGCCGGCCGAAATTGGGGCGATCTTCGAGGAATGGAATGAGGGCGACCTCGAGAGCTTCCTCATTGAGATCACCGCCGAGGTGCTGAAGCAGGTTGACGCGAAGACTGGCAAGCCGCTCGTCGACGTCATCCAGGACCAGGCGGGTCAGAAGGGCACCGGCCGCTGGACCGTTCAGAACGCTCTCGACCTCGGTGTGCCCGTCACGGGTATCGCGGAGGCCACTTTCGCGCGTGCCATCTCGAGCCAGACGGCCCAGCGCGTCGCTGCACGCGAGGTGCTGACCGGCGCCGCAGGCGAGTTCCACATCAAGGACCGCGACGGCTTCATCGAGGACGTTCGCGTTGCCCTCTACGCATCGAAGGTTGTCGCCTACGCCCAGGGATTCGATCAGATCCAGGCCGCCTCGGAAGAGTACGACTGGAACATCGACCGTGGAGCAATGGCGCGCATCTGGCGCGGTGGCTGCATCATCCGGGCACGGTTCCTCAACCGCATCACCGAGGCGTATGAGCGTAACCCCGCGCTTCCCTCCCTGCTTGTCGACCCGTACTTCACCGAAGCGGTCGCTGAGGGTGTATCTGGGTGGCGCCGGGTTGTTGCGCAGGCCGCGCTTGCTGGCGTGCCCACTCCCGCCTTCTCGTCTTCGTTGGCGTACTACGACTCGCTGCGCGCCGAGCGTCTGCCTGCCGCTCTCATCCAGGGCCAGCGCGACTTCTTTGGCGCTCACACCTACAAGCGCATCGACGGTGACGGCACCTTCCACACGCTGTGGTCGGGGGACCGCACTGAGGTCGAGGCGTAAGCCTTCAGGTCCGCTTGTCGCGTCGCATCCGCGTTGAGAGTCACGAGGTGATGAAGTGACGTTGGTGGGCCGCAGGCCTGTGTTGGACGCGGAGGCGCTACTTCGGCGCTTCCGCGTCCCTGCACATTTCGGCGACGCGACCTTCGACACGTATCGCCCGGATCCGGACTTTCCGTCTCAACGGGAGGGTCGCGATCGCGTTCGCCGTTTTGCTGGGGCCGCGGCGGGGAAGTTTCGGCGAAGCTCTGCCGGCAAAGGCATCTACCTCGATGGTGGCTTCGGGGTCGGCAAGACGCACTTGCTCGCCGCGCTTGCGACGCAATTAGGCGACAGGGCAGCGTTCGGCACTTTCGTTGAGTACACCCACCTCGTCGGGGCGCTGGGCTTCCAGAATGCCCGCGCAGCGCTGAGCGAGTTCCGCGTTGTGTGCATCGATGAGTTTGAGCTTGATGATCCGGGCGACACCGTGTTGATGGCGCGCCTCATGCGGGAACTTGCCGACGCAGGGGTTGCCCTCGCGGCGACCTCGAACACGTTGCCAGAGTCGCTTGGTATGGGCCGCTTCGCGGCGGAGGACTTCAAGAGAGAGATTCAAGCCCTCGCCACGGTCTTTGAGGTCGTGACGATCGACGGGCCCGATTACCGCCATCGCGGCGAGATGACGTTCACGGTTGCGTCCGACGCTGACGTCACCGGTGTTGCCGACAAATGGGGCGGGTATGTGGTCGAGTGGCAAGAACTTGTTGATGATCTCGCCCATGTCCACCCGAGCCGTCTGGGTGCGTATATCGAGGGGGTGCGCTGGCTCGGGATCAGGAATGTCGCGCCGTTGGCCGATCAGACCCAGGCGCTGCGTGTCGTCAACCTGGTTGACCGTCTGTACGACGCTGACGCCAGCATCGTCGCAAGTGGGGCGTCGCTTGGCGACATCTTCACTCCCGACATGCTCGCCGGCGGATATCGCAAGAAGTACTTCCGCGCATTGTCGAGACTTGCCGCGATGAGCGAACCCACCGAGGGCGCTACTGCTGCGTAGCCGCGTTGGAAGCGGACGAGTCGATGAGGGCGACAGCGTCGGGCGGTAGTTCCGTGAAATCGGCGGGGGAGCCGTCGACGCCGAATACGGCAATGACCCGGCCGGTCACCGGCATTGGCGCATTCGAGAGATTCGCCCTCACCTCAACCGGACCCGTCATGACAAGTTGGCGCGGAGCAACTTCATAAGCACCGGCCGAGAATCGGTCCCACGCCCCTGGACGCAGCGTGAGGTCCCGAGCCGCCATCACAGTCGCAAACCACGACTCGAGGGCGCGCTGCGTTGCAGTGCTCGCCGCGATGCCTGCCCCAAGCTTGGAGCGCATGAAGGTGTCGCGATCTTGCGGATCTGGGACCTCAATGTCACCGCCGTACAGCGCTTCCCACCCGTGGCCAGCGAACTCGCTCATGCGGCCTTCAGACACAGCGGTGCCGAGAGGCTCTGCGTGATCCGTGAAGAACATGAAGGGACGTGTCTCTCCGTACTCCTCACCCATGAAGAGCATCGGTGTGAACGGGCTAAGGAGTACGAGAGCGAGTGAGGCCGCTTGTCCACCAGGGCTGAGCGAGGACGCTGGCCGGTCACCAAGAGCGCGATTGCCCACTTGATCGTGGTTCGACGCGAACACAACAAATCGGCGTCGGTCCATGTCGGGTGGAACCGGAGCGCCCCAGTGTCGGCCCCGGAAGGTCGACATCGTGCCGTCGTGGACAAAGACCTCCCGATACGCCTTGTCGAGAGTCTCGATTGAGCCGAAATCAACGTAGTAGCCGTGCCGTTCGCCGGTGAGATAGGCGTGGAGCGCGTGGTGGACGTCGTCTGCCCACTGGGCGGTCATTCCTCGCCCAGGGGCGCCATCGGGCGCCTTCTCGCCTAACGGGGTGACCGTGGCGGGCAGGTTCTCGTCTGACTCGGCAATAAGG
The DNA here is from genome assembly GCA_023432235.1 of Actinomycetes bacterium. Classification (GTDB taxonomy): domain Bacteria; phylum Actinomycetota; class Actinomycetes; order Actinomycetales; family Demequinaceae; genus Demequina. The sequence goes on along the minus strand of JAEYUX010000060.1, from coordinate 9,129 downwards.
GACAGAGGGCGGCCGAGTTGTTGTGACAGATTGGCAGTCCGCTGTGACAACTCAGCGAGGATGTGGACGGGGGAGTCGTCAACGAGAGCGTGGACCGCATCGAGCCGCAAGGCATCGATATGGAAGTCCTCAAACCAGCGGAGCGCGTTGTCGATGATGAACTCGCGCGCTCCTTCCGAACCCTCCTGGTCGAGATTGACGGCCCAACCCCACGGAGTTTCGTGCGCGTCGGTGAAGTAGGGCCCGTACTGGCCCAAGTAGTTGCCGTCAGGGCCGAGGTGGTTGTAGACGACGTCGAGGCACACTCCGATGCCGACGCTGTGGGCAGCATCAACGAGCCGCTGCAGTGCCGCGGGGCCTCCATACGTGTCATGGACGGCATACAAGGCGACACCGTCGTAGCCCCATCCGCGATTGCCTGGGAACGCGGCGAGCGGCATCAGCTCGATCATTTCGATTCCCTTGCTCGCGAGGTCCTCCAGTTGGTGGCCCACGATCGCATCGAGTGTGCAGGCTGGCGTGAACGTGCCGACATGGAGTTCATACGTGACGGCGCCGAGCGCGTCGCGTCCTTGCCATGCGTCATCGCTCCACCGGTGTGCGGAGGCGTCGAACACACGAGAAAAGCCGTGGACTCCATGTGGCTGCCAGGCGCTACGTGGATCGGGGAAGGGGCCCGACCCGTCCACGGTAAAGGCGTAATCGGTCCCTGGCGGTAGCGTCGGCCCGTTCCACCAGCCGCCAGTGCCGCGCTCCATGTCGAGGATGACGGGGGCAGCGTCGGCCAGGCTGCCAGGCGCGCGCACATGCACCGCGACATGTGACGCCTGTGGTGCCCACACCCGCACGGGAGCAGGGGCTGTCATTGGCGCTCCAACAGCGCGACTGGAAGGGCCCTGAGGATCGCCGCAAGGCTGACGGTGCCGCCCTCGAATTCGGCGCCAGTGAGTTCGTCACGCCAGACACCCGCGGGCAAGGTGACGGTGTGCTCGCCCCAACCGCCGAGCCTGTCAAGCTCAATACCGAGCCGGGTCGCGACGGTGATGACACGCGGCTCATCGTTGTCCGTGCGAGCGAAGACAACAGCATGTCCGCTCGAAGACGGCAAAGGTACGTACCCGGCTGATTCGCCAACGAAGGCACCTGGATGTGCCCGGCGTGCATGAAGCGCCGCGGTAGTGACGTGCAACTTTTCTTCGTCGAGCGAGCGCGGCTTGGCCCCGCGAGACAACTTCTCGAATTCGCTCTGCAAAGCAGCGTTGTCGACCGGGAGGCGATTGTCGGGGTCGACGAGGAGCGGGCGCACCATCTCAGTGCCTTGATACACGTCAGGCACTCCAGGCATCGTGAGGTGGATCAGTTTCTGCGCGAGAATCGCTACCCGCGCACCGTCGCTTGTCAATCCGGTCCACTCAGCGACCATGTCCCGGACGAGCGGATCGGCATGAGTCGCTTGAGCAAACCACTGGACGGCGTTCTCGTATGGCTCGTTGACGCGCACCCAGCTCGTATGAGTCTTCGCCTCACGCATCGCCTTCGTGAGGTATCCCTCGAGGCGGTCCCATTCCATGAGTGAGCCGTCGGCGGCAACGGTACCCACGAGCGTCTGCCACCACAGGTTCTCCATGCGCCCGTCGAGCTCCGTTGGCCGCAGCTCGGCTGTCGCGGTGCGTACCCGGGTTAACCACGCATCCCATTGATCGGGCACCTCACTGAGAACACCGAGGCGCGCACGAATGTCTTCCGAGCGCTTGGTGTCGTGAGTCGTGAGGGTGGTCATTGCATGCGGGTACGTCATTTGCTGCTCAGCCGCCCAGGCGTGGAATGACGACGGGGGAAGCGCAAAACGGCCTGCAGGGGAACCGACTTCGCACAGTGGCAAGAGGTGGGTCCACCGGTAATAGGCCGTGTCCTCGACTCCCTTCGCCATGACGGCGCCGCAGGCTTGCTGGAAACGGGTGATGAGCTCGGCCCGCTGGGAATCGTGTGTGCGGCCTGCAGAACCAACTTCTAGACCTTTGAGCAGGTCGATCACCACGTCGAGAGTCTCGTGACGTTCCTCATCGAGAAGAGCACGTGCGCGGTTTGCTGCGTGGTCGATCGCATCGAGAGAGGCCGGCTTGGCGGGGGTGCCCGGTACGACGTAAGCGCGGTACCGGCCAAAGGCGACGAGCATGGTCCGCAAGCAGTCGTAGAGCGCCGCCCACGTGTGGTCGCGGAGGCGCACATCGGTGCGGCAGACGTCGTGCGCGAGGGTAGCGAGGCGCCGCGCCTCGGACGTGAGTGACTCGGCAACAATCTCGCGTTTCGCGTCGTCGATGAGATGCGGCAATGCGCCCATCGCGTCACCGGTCAGTTGATACAGAATGCCCGCAAGGGGAGCGGAACCTGCGGCATCCCTCAACAGCGCGCCGATGCGCCACGACGCGTCGTAACCCGTCGTTCCCGCCGTCTTCCACGACGAGGGCAGGCGTTCCTCGTCCTCGAGGATTTTCTCGACAACAATCCATGCGCCATTCGTTGCCTCTGACAAGCGCGCAATGTAACCCGCGGGGTCGGCAAGGCCATCCGGATGGTCAATGCGTAACCCGTCGAGCGTGCCATCGGCAACAAGGTCAATGATCGTGCGGTGGGTGGCCTCAAAAACGTCAGGATCTTCCACGCGTACAGCGACGAGCGAGCCCACATCAAAGAATCGGCGGTAGTTGAGTTCCTCATTGGCGACGCGCCAGTAGGCAAGGCGGTAATGCTGCTCGGTGACAAGCGCGTCGAGCGGCAGATTCTCCGTGCCCTCGCGAACGGGCAGCACATGGTCGAAGTAGCGCAGTACCGGCACCTCGCCCGCTTCAGCGAAGCCGGGAACCACCATCGAATCGAGAGTCAATTCGCCGCGAGCAAGGATTGAACCGATGCGGTCTCCGAGCACAGGCATGAGAACGCCGTCTTGGCTCGACCAGTCGACATCGAACCAGTGGGCGTAAGGAGAGTCCTTGCCCTCAGCGAGCACTGACCAGAGCGCGCGGTTGTGATAAACGGGCGTCGGCACGGCCATGTGGTTCGGCACCACGTCCGCAACGAGCCCGAGACCTGCGGCGTGGGCGGCCTTCGCGAGCGACCGGAGCTGGTCCACACCGCCAAGAGACGCGGCAATGTGGGAGTGGTCAACAACGTCGTAGAAGTGCGTCGAACCGGGAGCGGCGGTGAGGATGGGGGAGAGGTAGAGGTGGCTGACGCCAAGTGACGAGTAGTACGGCAGATGAGCCTCGGCATCGGCAAATGTGAAATCCGGGGTCAACTGGAGGCGATACGTCGACAGCGGAACCACAGCGTCGGCACGATGCCCAAGTCGCTTGGTGCGTTCGTTGGAAATGTCGGCCATGCCACCCTCTCGTCGCGAACATTCATCATGTCAGAACGGCACAAGAGGCGAGTTTGATTCCGCGCAGGGCGGATGCCGATGCGGGAGGGAGGCGAGACATACGCCGGGCACTGCTAGTGGGCGATACTGGGATCGAACCAGTGACCTCTTCCGTGTCAGGGAAGCGCGCTACCGCTGCGCCAATCGCCCGCGCGAGGTGGGTACGGGATTCGAACCCGTGTATACGGCTTTGCAGGCCGCTGCCTCGCCTCTCGGCCAACCCACCGTGATCCAATACCCGGTCAGGCATCGGCCCTTCGAGCGGACGACGGGATTCGAACCCGCGACCCTCACCTTGGCAAGGTGATGCTCTACCAACTGAGCCACGTCCGCGCGTCGGAAACGTTGTTCCCGAGCGAGTAGAGACTCTAGCCCATGGCGACGCCCTCGTCCAAATCAGGCTGCCGGTGTTTTGGCCGGGACGAGGCGTCGCAGTTCCAGGTATTAGGTTGGGCGCCATGACGCCCGATCGACCGCCGTTGAGCGCTGGCGACGCCGCATTCCGAGGAGTGCGCGCCTGCGGCGTGGTCGACCATGTCGATGCGCTCAAAGACGGCGAACGCCTCGCGGCCGGGGGATTCTGGGTGGTGGTTGCTCAATTCGACGGCACGATGGATGCGTGGCGTTTCGCGGACGTCCATTACAGCGATGCGCAACCCGAAAGCGGAGCCACTGCTGGGCGCTGGAAGGGTCCCGCGAGGTCGGCGTGGCGCACATCCCTCGACCGCGACGCATATGTGCGCGGTGTTGAAGCCATTCGCCGGGATATCCGCGATGGCGAGGTCTATCAAGTGAACCTGTGCCGCGTACTGGAGGCGCCACTACCGGCCGCCCCTCCTGGTCCAGACGCCATCGCCCTTTCCCATCTTCTTGCCCGTGGCAACCCAGCACGTTTCGCTTCGCGGATCACGATTCCGCGCACCCGGCAGACGCCTGGAACGTGGGTGGTCAGCGCGTCCCCCGAACTCTTCCTCCGTGTCGACGGCAATAGCGTGCGGTCGTCGCCCATCAAAGGCACCGCGGCGCCGGGTGTTGCGATGCTGCCCAAGGACGAGGCCGAGAACGTGATGATCACCGATCTCATTCGGAATGATCTGTCGCATGTCGCTGAACCGGGAACGGTGACGGTGCCTGAGTTGCTCGCGTTACATGAGCACCCTGGTTTGGTGCATTTGCAGTCAACCGTTTCCGCACAACTCGCGGCAAAGTACGCGTGGACGGAGCACATGTGGCCGGCTCTTCTCGGTGGCACCTTCCCGCCCGGATCGGTGAGTGGGGCACCAAAGGAGGCTGCGCTACGCATTATTGCTCGGGAGGAGACTGCGCCGCGAGGCCCGTACTGCGGCGCGATCGGCTGGATTGACGCTGATCGCAAACAGGCCGAACTGGCGGTGGGAATCCGGACATTCTGGTGGGACGACGTTGATGGCGGCACTTTGCGATTTGGCACCGGAGCAGGCATTACCTGGGGATCGGATGCGCTCGCAGAATGGGACGAGACAGAGCTCAAGGCCTCCAGGTTGATCGGTCTCGCCTCGATGGACACAATGAGTGCATGAACGCTGTCGTGTGGGTAGACGGAGCGCTGAAGGCGGCGGACGAGCCAATCGTCTCCGCTCAGAACCACGGCCTCACCGTTGGCGACGGCGTATTCGAAACCCTCGCGGTGCGGGGGGGTGAGGCGTTCGCGCTGACTCGACACCTCGTCCGTCTCCAATACTCGATGGACCGCATGGGCATGAGCGACATCGACATGGGTGCGGTGCGCGACGGGGTTGCAGCGGTGATGGAGGCGAGTCCGGGGAGCGTTGAGCGGATCCGGATTACGGTGATCTCGGGACCGGGTCCCATGAGCTCGGTGCGTGGCACGGCATCGCCGAACATCATCATCTGGGGTGGCCCATCCACCATTCCCGCTGAGTGCCGCGCCGTACGCGCACCATGGAAGCGCAATGAGCGTTCCGCGATCGCAGGGGTCAAGTCCACCTCGTACGCCGAGAATGTGGTGATGGCCAATTACGCCGCGAATCGGGATGCTGACGAGGCGCTCATGTCAAACACGTTCGGGTACTTGTGCGAGGGGACGGGCACGAACGTTCTCATCGAGAAGGGTGGGGAGATTCTCACTCCGCCGCTGTCCTCCGGGTGCCTCGCTGGGATTACGCGCGGGCTTGCACTTGAGTGGGGCGCCCGGGCAGGTATTCGAATCAGGGTGGCCGCACCGACGGAACTGCCGATGTCGGTGCTCGACGATGTCATTGCGGGCCATGCCTTTGCCGCAGTGACGTCGTCAACCCGCAACGTGCAACATGTCGTCTCTCTCGACGGTCTTGACGTGGGACGCGGCCCGCTGCTCACGCAGCTCGCCACCGTTTTCGAGCAACAAGCAGACGCTCACCTGGACCCGGCGCCTCCGCGCCAGCGTCACCTCGTGTGACGGGGAGCGTCCAGCACCCGCTAGGATGGTGGACGCTTCAGGGCGATTGGCGCAGGGGTAGCGCGCTTCCTTCACACGGAAGAGGTCACTGGTTCGATCCCAGTATCGCCCACCACAGAACGCTGAACCAGGGCCCCACGAGAACGCCATTCTCTGGGGCCTTTTGCGTGAACCAGGTGAGCAAACCTAGGGCACAATCTTCCGTGTGACCGAATCGATGGTGCTCGTCATTGTGGTGGTGACCGCTCTCGCGTTCGACTTCACCAACGGGTTCCATGACACCGGCAACGCGATGGCACCCACCATTGCCACTCGTGCGCTCAAGCCACGCGCTGCGGTGTTGCTGTGCGCCATCTTGAACCTTGTGGGTGCCTTCCTGTCACTCTCCGTCGCAGCCACCATTGCCACAGGCATTGTGGACGCAGGCGTGGTGACGCTCCACGTAGTGCTCGCCGGCCTTGCGGGAGGAATTGGCTGGAACCTGCTGACATGGCTTCTGGGTTTACCGTCGAGTTCTTCTCACGCTCTGGTGGGTGGAGTAGTGGGTGCCGTGTTGGCATCGGCCGGAATCCAAGGTGTGCTGTGGAGCGGTTTGGTGGCCAAAGTACTCATTCCCGCGCTGCTCGCCCCCGCCATTGCCATCGCTGTTGCTGCCATTGGCACGGCGTTGGTGACGCGCATCACGCGAAACGTGCCACAGAAGCAAAACGACAGGACGTTCCGGTGGGGCCAGATTGGCACCGCTTCGCTGATGGCTCTTGCACACGGCACCAACGATGCTCAAAAGACCATGGGCATCATCCTGCTCGCTCTCATCGCTGCGGGATCCGTCGCTCCAGACGCCACAGTGCCTTTCTGGGTCATCGCTTCATGTGCTCTCGCCATGGCGTTGGGTACCTACTCCGGTGGGTGGCGAGTCATTCGCACGCTCGGCAAGGGCTTGGTGCGCCTCGACACACGGCAAGGCATGGCGGCCGATGCCTCGTCCGCTTCGGTCATTTTGCTCTCGAGCCACTTTGGCTACTCGCTGTCCACCACGCATGTGGCCACCGGATCCATCTTGGGTACGGGCATTGGGCGCAAGGGCGCCACTGTGCAGTGGAGCGTGGCAGGCAAGATGTTCGGTGCCTGGCTGATTACTGTTCCCGCAGCGGCTACCGTGGGCGCCCTGTACTACGGGCTCGATCGGTTGGTGGGTCTCCAAGCGGGCCCCTACGTGGTGTTCACGGTCCTGGTGATCACGTCACTGGTGATTTACCTGGCTTCGCGGCGACAGCCCGTGCACGCTGGCAACGTCAACGACGACTGGGAACCCAACGTCAACGAAGAATCCATCGTCGCTGACTCGGTGACCATGCACAACCCGGGACTGATGCGGGTGCGGAAGGTACGCCGCAAGCGCCTGAGTAAACGCAAGGCTGAACGCAAGAAGGAGCGCAAACGCGCCTCAGAAGCCGCCCACCGTGCCCAGAAGATCAAGAAATCCAAAGGCAAGTCGATCGCAAAGTCTGGCGGAAAAGGGCAGTCCAAGTCAGGTGGCAAGTCCGCCAAGGCGCCCAAGCGGCAAGGCAAGGGGGCATCGTGAATACCTTCGTCGAGTGGGGCGCGCTCGCCAACATCTTGGTGTTAGGAATCGCGGTGGGTGCAGGTTTGCCAGTGCTCTTTGCCGTTGGCGTCAGGGTGCTTCACCCCCATGGCGAGAATGCTCGTGAACGCAGCAAAGCACCGTGGCGCAAAGCAGTGGCGATCACGTGTTTTGTGGTGGGCGCAGCGGCCGTGCTCGGTGGGATCGCGTACATCGCAGCGGGTGGCCACTAGTAGTCGGTGGCCGTGAGTGCCCGGGCGTCTCCACACGAGTACCGTGGAGTCAACTACAAAGAACGGAGCTCTCATGGACATCAACGACATGCTCGGCAAAGCGAAAGATGCAGCCGAGAATCTCTCTGATGAGCAGATCGACAGCGCTAAGGACATGCTCAAGGACAAGCTCGACGACAAGTTTGACGGCGTGGTCGACAAGGTCGCCGAACAGGCCAAGAAAGTCAACAAGAAGTAGACCGCGATGACGCCGCCTCCTAGGTGGAGGCGGCGTTGCTGTGTGTCGGTAGCATCTAGGGGTGCGCGAACACGCGTTCTGCACCCCACCATCAAGGAGTTGAAGTGCCTCAGTTCAGCGTGACCGTCGACGGAGTCGAGCGTCAGGTAGAACCAGGCACGACGGGTGCCGAGCTGTTCGCGGATCGTCGCGAAGTAGTAGTGATGCGCTCAGGCGGCGACTTACTTGATCTGCACCGTGAACTTGAGCCGGGCCAGGCAGTAGAAGCGGTCACGATCTCGGAGCCCGACGGCCTGGCAGTCTTGCGCCACTCATGCGCACACGTCCTCGCCCAGGCTGTCCAGCAAGTCAACCCCACCGCCAAGCTAGGCATCGGCCCGCCTATTGAGAATGGCTTCTATTACGACTTTGACGTCACCGAGCCGTTCACCCCTGAGTCCCTCAAGGAACTCGAGAAGGTGATGCAACGCATCGTCAATGAAGGCCAGGCTTTCCGGCGGCGTGTAGTCACGGACGCGCAAGCTCTCGAGGAACTCGCACACGAGCCGTACAAGTGTGAACTGATTGGCCTCAAGTCAGGTGCGGCTGAAGCTGGCGAAGGCGCCTCCGTCGAGGTGGGCGCAGGCGAACTCACCATCTACGACAACGTGCGCAAAGACGGCACCGTGGCGTGGCAGGACTTGTGCCGCGGACCCCACGTGCCCACCACCAAGGTGTTGACAAACGCGTGGAGTTTGATGCGTTCGGCCGCCGCATATTGGCGAGGCAGCGAGAAGAACCCTCAGCTGCAACGCATTTACGGCACCGCATGGCCCACCAAGGACGAACTCGTCGCGTACAAGGAACGCCTGGCCGAGGCCGAGCGTCGAGACCACCGCAAGCTGGGCACCGAACTGGACTTGTTCTCTTTCCCCGACGAGATTGGCTCTGGACTCGCGGTCTTTCACCCCAAGGGTGGAATCATCCGCGCCGAAATGGAGAATTACTCGCGCCAGCGCCACGTTGAGGAAGGGTACGAGTTCGTCTACTCGCCTCACGCCACCAAGGCCCACTTGTTTGAAGTGTCCGGGCACTTGGATTGGTACGCCGAGGGCATGTACCCACCCATGCACCTGGACGAGGAACGCGACGCAGCGGGTCAGATCACCAAGCAAGGCGTGGACTACTACCTCAAACCCATGAACTGCCCCATGCATAACCTGATTTACCGTTCACGAG
>JAEYUX010000055.1 GCA_023432235.1 Actinomycetes bacterium | reverse complement strand
GTGGCACGTGCGCCCTCGAGGGCGACGTGATGACGGTGCGCGGCGATGGTCGCGTACGTGGGATTGACGCGGACCTTTCGACTGCGGGCGAACTCACTCCGACTATTGCGGCGCTGTGCACCGTGGCTGAGGGACCGAGCGTCATCGCCGGCATTGGGCATTTGCGCGGGCACGAGACGGACCGCTTGGCCGCAATTGCCGCTGAGGTCCAGCGCTTGGGCGGTGCGTGCGAGGCCACGGAATCTTCGCTCATTTTTGGCGGTGCACCTGATCCTGCTGGGATCAACGCAGGCCTTCACGCGGCGGAAGTCGAGACGTATCACGATCACCGTATGGCGACCTTTGCTGCCATCGTTGGACTCCGGGTTGCGGGCGTGGAGGTGGTCAATGTTGGCACCACGTCCAAGACGATGCCCGACTTCCCCGCCATGTGGCAGGCGATGGTCAATCCCCGCCCGACGCTTGGACGGACTGGCGAGGCGGGGGCATTCTCCGCGTGAGCGACTGGGCTCACTACGACGAATCCGACGCTCGGGTGAGACCTGGGCGACGTGGCTCACGACCCCGCACCAAGCGTCGGCCCGCTCACGACGACGCTGTTGACGGCGTCGTGGTCGCTGTTGACCGGGGCCGTTACACGGTGCTGACGGACGCTGGACCTACGGTGATGGCCGTCAAAGCTCGCGAGGTGGGGCGGCGTGGCCTGGTGGTCGGAGACGTAGTGCACCTTGTGGGCGACGCGAGTGGCGCGCCCGATACGTTGGCCCGGATTGTGCGCAGGGCCGAGCGGGTCTCGGCGCTTCGGCGCACTGCAGATGACACGGATGCCACCGAACGGGTGGTGGTGGCGAATGCGGATCAGCTCGCGATCGTTGCTGCCGTGGCGGATCCCGAACCGAATCCCCGGATGATCGATCGCGCACTTGTCGCTGGCTTTGATGCGGGGCTTCACGCGGTACTTGTGCTGACGAAGGCCGACCTTGCCTCGGCCGATCCGATACGGGCGCTCTACGAGCCGCTGGGGGTCACGGTCATTGAGGTGTCGGTGCTTCGCGAAGGCGGGCCCGCTGCGGACCCGGGTTTTGTGCGCCTCCAAGAGCAACTTCACGGCGTCAAGACGGTGTTTGTTGGGCCTTCCGGCGTAGGAAAGTCGCCCTTGGTCAACGCATTGGTGCCTGCCGCTGACAGGGCCGTGGGACGCGTCAATGACGTGACAGGTCGCGGCCGCCACACGTCGACGTCCTCCGTCATGGTCGAGGTTCCCACCGGTGGGTGGATCATCGATACGCCTGGCGTACGCTCCTTTGGCTTGGCGCATGTCGACCCGGAGCACATGCTCCGCGCTTTCCCCGATGTGGCGGATTACGAGGAAGAACACTGTCCACGCGGCTGCCAACACTTGAGCGCCGCCGATGGATGCGAGCTCGACTCCTGGGCTGCTGGCTCTCCCGAGCGTGAGATCAAGCTCGATTCGATTCGCCGTTTGCTTGCTTCCCGTTTGGCGGGCGAGGGCTATTAGGCGTGCACGCGCTGAGGCTTGAACGCCGAGGCGCCCGCAAGTTCGCTCACGAGTCCTTGGGCAGCGTCGAAGATGTCGAGGGCCGCCCATGCGGTGTCTCTGCGCGTGGGGCTTACGCGGGTGAGCACGCCTGCCTCGCTCAGGCGGGCGATTGCGTCGTAGGCGCTTGCCTGGGAAGCGCCCGTTAGTTCTTGGACACGCTGGGCGTCGACTGTGGGGTTGTCGACGAGCACGTCGATGAGTGCGTGGGCGGCGGAGCCTCGTCGCGGCCGAGCCGCCTCGTGCCACTGAGCGGGCAGCAAAGCGATCTTGGCTGCGAGATTGCCGGCAGCCTCGGCCGCTCTCAACGTTGCGCCGGCGATCATCATGACCATTGGCGTAGCGTCGCCGTCCCGGAACGTTCTCCAGGAGCCGTTGTAACGGAGATTGTTGCCAGACAGTGCGGCCGATATTGGCACGACAGCCCTCTCAGCGGCTCTCCTGGAACGAAGAACGCCGTTGATGAGGCTCCGAGCCACCAGATCATTGCTCTGAGGGAAGGGTTCGATCGACCTCAACTGGGCGTGGACAATAGCCGCTTGCGTGATGGGGTCAACGTCATCTCGGGCCGCGAATGCAACGAGGTCGTCCATCAGCGCCGGAACGCGTGCAGGATGCGTGGGCACGAAGTCAGCGCCGTCGGGCCATAAATCGGTGCCTCCGCGCCACGTCTGAACACTCCGATATGTGGCACCAACCCGATGCCCAGATGCCATCCGGCGGGGCGGGTGGTAGGCCAACGAAATCGATCCGAGGGTGACCGCCCGACGGCTTGCGTCGATGTGCGCGGAGAGGTTCGTCCTTGCCGAGTGGATGGTGCGCGCCGCCCTCGTCGTGGGCTGCCCCATAGCCGCGGCAGCGAGTTGCTTGGGCGCAGCAATATCACCATCTATGAGGTATGACGCTATTGCCTCGGCGAGCGTCAGGGCGGCGGTCACCCCCGGCCGTTGCATTGCTGGCGAGCGGTCGAGAACGGCCACGGCAAGCCGCGCATCCTGACAGAGGCTGGCTGCCTCGGCATCCACGTGGAGCTGTTGCGAGGCGAGGTTCGCAGGCACGGAGGCTTCGTATTCATGGACCACCTTCACGCCCGAATCAGCCGGGGCCCATGGCAACTTTTCGCGGGAGTGGGCTCGCAAGCTCAGTGACACATCGCTCACCGCCTCTCGCGCTTGCGTTTCTTATTCTGACTTATCGCTCTATCTCAGAATAGTAGACACGTATGCACGGGCTTGTCGAGACTCCCTCGTCGGGATGGTCTAGGCCGCCCTGATGGGGGCTCGCCACCTCCCCTGACGGCCCTTCAACAAAGGGTCCGAAAACTACTCCGAACGCGCTCTGGAAGTTTCTCGACGTTTGCCACACCGTCTGACGGCGCCCGGCTACGCTGGGCGCCATGAATCACCGTGACGATCTCTCCCTCGCGCTGCGCATCGCTGATGAGGTGGACGCCCTCACCATTGCGGGCTCCCTCGGTGACTTTTCCGTTGAAATGAAGCCCGATGACACCCCCGTCACCGCAATCGACCGTGCCGCAGAGCGCCTTGTGCGCGACCTTCTCGAACGCGAACGCCCCACAGACGCAATCCTGGGCGAGGAGTACGGCGCCTCGGGCGATGAGACCACGGGCCGACGCTGGGTGATCGACCCGATCGATGGCACCAAGAACTTTGTGCGCGGCGTGCCTGCCTGGGCCACCCTCATCGGGCTGCTGGTGGACGGGGAGCCGACGGTCGGCGTCGTCTCAGCTCCTGCGCTGGGCCGACGCTGGTACGCGGCCACCGGCGAGGGCGCCTGGGCTGCCACCCGGGTCCACGGCTTCCCGACGGAACCTCGCCCTATTCACGTGTCGGACGTTTCCACCCTGGCCGATTCCTCACTCTCCTACTCAGAGCCTGGCGAATGGCATGCCGAAGGCAAGGGAGCCGAGTTCGAGATCTTGCAGAAAGCGGTGTGGCGCACGCGAGCATACGGTGATTTCTGGAGCTACATGCTCGTTGCGGAAGGCAGTGTCGACATCGCTACCGAGCCGGAACTTGCCCTTCACGACATGGCGGCAATCGTGCCCATCGTGACCGAGGCCGGCGGCACGTTCACCTCCGTCGATGGCGTATCTGGACCGTTCGGCGGCTCGGCTCTTGCCACCAACGGCCGCCTTCACGAGCAGGTGCTGGCCATCCTCGCTCCGCGCTAGGCGTCAAGGACCTCGCGAAGGTCGTACCACAGTAGCGAGCGCTCACCCAGGCGCTCCTGCGCCTCTTCGCTGCCTCCACGAGCGGCCGCCACATCAGCTTCGGCCTCGTCTTCATCGAGAAACACGCACGCGATCGAGGCGGGGTCCAAGCGCCCGCTGATTTCAACCTCAGCGGGGTGCTCCCCGCCTCTTGGTGTCACGTCGGCGCGCGAGACATCGGCCGCGATCACCGCTCGCAGCCGAGACCCGTGCTCAAGTGCGGAAGCCATCGCCGCGAGATCAATCGCGTACTCGACCAACTCCTCATCGTCCATGGCAGGTTCGCTGTCGCGAAGAGCCTCGGTCACCGAGAACCCGGCTTGCGGCTCCCACTTGCCCGATGCGTGGACCGCAAGGTCATCAACGATGGCTGGGATGTAAACCCTCATACCCCCAG
>JAEYUX010000050.1 GCA_023432235.1 Actinomycetes bacterium | reverse complement strand
GTGACCGGATCCGTGCGGAGGTGGAACGGCTCGCCTTTGGCCCACTTGGTCGCGGGATCAGCCTGGTGCGCAACAGTCTGCGTGCGCGGATGATGCCGATCGGCGCAGCGGAGCTTGCTTTCGCCCCCCTCTTGCGGGACCCGGCGCGCACCACTCTCTACAGCGTCGGCGACCTCATCGGCTAAGCCGGCGCTGCCGCCGAGGGTGGCGCGACCTTAAGCGGCGCGCGCAATCCGGGCGGCGATCAACTGAGCGATCTGCACGGCGTTGAGCGCGGCACCCTTGCGCAAGTTGTCACCCGAGATGAACAGCGCAATGCCGCGATTGCCGGGCACACCCGGGTCTTGGCGGATGCGACCCACGAGGCTGACGTCGCCACCGGCCGCCTTGAGCGGCGTCGGCACCTCGTCCACCTTCACGCCCGCGACGTCCTCGAGCAACGAGTACGCGCGCTGGGGAGTGATCTCGGTGTCGAACTCCGCGTTGATGGACAGTGAGTGTCCAGTGAAGACGGGCACGCGCACGCACGTGCCGCTCACGAGCAGGTCCGGGAGGCCGAGGATCTTGCGCGACTCATCGCGGAGTTTGCGCTCTTCGCCGGTCTCATTGGAGCCGTCGTCGAGCACGTTGCCGGCCATCGGCAGCACGTTGAACGCGATGGGTTCCACATACACAGCGGGTTGCGGGAAATTGACAGCGTTGCCGTTGCTCGCAAGCGCCGTTGCGCCGTCGATGACGCCCTTGACCTGACCGTCGAGCTCGCGCACGCCAGCGACGCCAGAGCCGGACACCGCCTGGTACGACGACACGATGAGGCGGCGTAGGCCGGCGAAGTCGTGAAGCGCCTTCAGCACAGGCATCGCGGCCATCGTGGTGCAGTTGGGGTTCGCGACGATGCCCTTGGGGATCGAGTCGAGAGCGTCCGGGTTGACCTCGGAGACGACGAGTGGAACGTCCGGGTCCATGCGCCATGCGGATGAGTTGTCGACGACGATCGCTCCAGCGGCAGCAAAACGCGGTGCGTACGTGGTCGGTGCCGAGCCGCCTGCGGAGAACAGCGCAATGTCGATGCCGGCGTAGTCCGCAGTCTCGACATCCTCAACGATGATGTCCTTGCCGAGGTGCTCGATCGTCTTGCCCGCAGAGCGAGCCGAAGCGAAGAAGCGCACAGCGGCGTCGGGGAAACGCTCGCCAACGAGTTCGCGCATGACAGCACCCACCTGACCGGTGGCGCCAACAATTCCCAAAGTGAGAGTCATCGTCCGGTGCCTCCGTACACCACGGCCTCGCCCTGCTCCGAGTCCAAGTCAAATGCCGTGTGGACGGCGCGCACGGCGTCGTCCAGCTTGTCGGCGCGGGTCACTACGGAAATGCGGATGTCCGACGTCGAGATCATTTCAATGTTGATGCCGGCGTCACGCAGCGCGGCAAAGAACTTCGCACTTACACCCGAGGATGAGCGCATGCCGGCGCCCACGAGCGACAGTTTGCCAATCGCCTCGTCGGTGATGAGGTCGGTGTAGCCGATGAGTTCCTGGTCCGCTGCGATCGCGTCGCGAGTGGCCGGGACTGAGGCAACGGGCAGCGTGAAAGAGATGTCAGTAATGCCCGTGGCCGTGACCGACACGTTCTGAACGATCATGTCGATATTGGTGCCGGAGCGCGCCACCGCCTCAAACAACCGCGCGGCGGATCCGGGCACGTCGGGGATGCCGATGACCGTGATCTTGGCCTCGGAGCGGTCGTGTGCCACACCGGCGATGATGGGATCTTCCATGGCTTCTCCTTCAGTCTCGTCCATGACCCACGTGCCCTCAAGTCCCGAGAAGGACGAGCGGACGTGGATGGGGACGTTGAAGCGGCGGGCGTACTCGACGCAACGGGGCATGAGGACTTTGGCGCCCGAGGCCGCCATGTCGAGCATCTCTTCGTACGTGATGCGGTTGAGCTTGCGTGCGGTGGGAACGATGCGTGGATCGGCGGAGAACACGCCGTCAACGTCGGTGTAAATCTCGCAGACGTCGGCGCCGAGCGCAGCGGCAAGCGCCACTGCTGTCGTGTCTGAGCCGCCGCGGCCAAGCGTCTGAATGTCCTGGGTCTCGTGATTGAGTCCCTGGAAACCGGCAACGATCGCCACCTCACCGGCGGCAATGGTTTGGCGCAAGCGACCAGGCTCGACATCAATGATGCGGGCGCGGCCGTAGGCGCCCGATGTGATGAGGCCAGCCTGCGGACCGGTGAATGACTGCGCGCCAACGCCGAGGTCACGCACCGCCATCGCGAGCAGCGACATTGAGATGCGCTCACCGGCGGTAAGAAGGATGTCCATTTCGCGTGGGTGGTCGGCACTCGAAACAGCGGTGGCGAGGTCGAGCAGCTCATCCGTCGTGTCACCCATCGCAGAGACGGTGACCACAACGTCGTGACCGGCGAGACGCGTATCGGCGACGCGACGGGCCACGCGCTTGATGGCGTCGGCATCCGCGACGGAGGATCCTCCGTACTTCTGCACCACCAAAGACATCGCAAACTCCGCTTCACAAAGGGATGGCACGCCCGCCTGGGCGCGCGTCCAGTGTAGTGGCGAGCGCGGTCACACCTGTGCGTCGGCCAAACGGGAGCCAAACGGAAGCCGTGCGAGGGCGAAACGGGTGCCGACGCGGGGCCGACTAGCGCCGTCAGTACTCGCCCCAGCGTCGTGCGCCAGATATGTTCGGAGCATGCGCCGACGCTATGGAAACGCCGCACCCGAGGTCGCCATCGAGACGGGTCGGCTGCGCGGCGCCTGGCGCCACCACACGAGCGCGGACAGCGTGGTGAGCGACTATGCGGTGTTCCGCGGTATCCCGTACGCGGCCCCGCCGGTGGGCGACGCGCGCTTCGATGTGCCGCGACCTCCGGCGCCGTGGAGTGGCGTGCGGGACGCGGTCGCCTACGGCCCCACTGCACAGAAGGCGTCGCCGTATCCGTATGCGAGTATCCCCGAACCCTCAGTGCCTGGCGATGACATCCTCACCGTCAACGTCACCACGCCCGATCCCCGCCGGGGCGCCTCGCTCCCGGTGCTCGTGTGGATCCACGGTGGCGGCTTCGACGCTGGTTCACCTGCGAGTCCTTGGTATGTGGGCGGGGCGTTCGCGCGCGACGGTGTGGTGACGGTGACGTTCGGCTACCGGTTGGCCGTCGATGGTTTCGGGTGGATTGACGGAGCCGCCACCAACCGCGGCGTGCGGGACTGGCTCGCCGCGCTCGAGTGGGTCCGTGACAACATCGCCGCCTTTGGCGGAGACCCTGGCCGGGTCACCATTGCCGGCCAGAGTGCAGGCGCCGCTGCCGTCATGCGCCTGCTCACGATGCCCGCCGCACAGTCACTTTTCTCGGGCGCGCTCGCGATCTCGCCCGCCGATACCTCCGCCACGGAGGCCGACGCTCGGGAGGCCATGACGCATATCGCCCGCGCTGCCGGTGCGTCGGGGACCACGCGGGCAGACGTGGAAGCCGTCTCTCCCGACGCTCTCTACGCCGCACGCAACGAGCGCGGTCCGTCCGAATGGCGACTTGATCGCGTCGTGTGGGAGTACGCGCAGCCTCTTGTGCTCGCGCCGGTCATCGATGGAGACCTCATCCCCTTCTCGGTGACAGAAGGCATCGAGCGCGGTGTGGGTGCCAATAAGCCGCTGCTACTCGGCGCAACCGCTCACGAGTTCCTCTACCTCACGCAGCGTTTTGCGCCCATGGTTCGCGGTCTTGACCCGCGGGATGTGCTTGCCGCCAACGGAATCCCCGCGACCGCCATCGACCAGGTGTGCTCGTTGGTGCCCGGCTCAGCTGCCGACGCTCTTGCGCTTGCGGCATCGGACTCGATTTTCCGCTCGCCCGTCGCACATTGGTCCGCTCGCCGCGCGGCATTGAATGCGCCCACGTGGGCGTATGACTTCCGGTGGGAGTCACGATCACCGTGGGTGCGCGGCGCTGCGCATTGCGTGGACGTCCCGTTTGGCTTCGACGTCCTCGGCGCCCCGGAGGTGGACCGGCTCACCGGCCAAGCTCCGCAAGTGCTTGCCGACGCGGTCCACGGCGATTGGCTCGCGCTCGTTGCCCATGGCGACGTCCGGGCGCCGCAGTTTGGCGCTGACCGGACGGCGATTGTGTACGACGCCGATGGTGGCCGGGCAACGCCGGGACGGTATGTGGCGGAACAGGCGATCTGGGATGCGGTGCGGGGCGATGCGAGCGACGGGGTGACCCGTTAACTGAGGGACTGGCCGCCCTCACTCACACGGCGGCGGCCTTCGAAAGCGCGGCCAAGCGTCACTTCATCGGCGTACTCAAGGTCACCGCCCACCGGCAAGCCCGACGCAAGGCGTGACACCGTGAGGCCCATCGGTGTCAGCATGCGCGTGAGGTACGCGGCCGTGGCCTCACCCTCGATATTCGGGTCCGTCGCGATGATGACCTCCTTGACAGCGCCGTCACCGAGGCGCGTGAGGAGGTCACGGATGCGGAGATCGACCGGGCCGATGCCGTTCATCGGATCGATCGCGCCGCCAAGCACGTGATAGCGCCCGCGGAACTCGCGAGTGCGCTCGATCGCCACGACGTCCTTCGGCTCTTCGACCACGCAGATCGTGTCATCGCCGCGACGTGGATCGGCGCACACGCGGCACAGCTCGTCTTCGGCGACGTTGCCGCACACGGTGCAGAAACGCACCTTCGCCTTGACCGTTGTAATCGACTCGGCAAGGCGCGCGACGTCCGCGCCATCTGCGGCGAGGAGGTGGAACGCGATGCGCTGGGCGCTCTTGGGCCCAATGCCGGGGAGTCGCCCCAGCTCGTCGATCAGATCTTGCACCGCGCCGTCATACATAGGGTCCAGCGTAGGTTGCCGGTCCCACAACGGGGTGCAGGCGCGAGCGGGCCGCGGCTGAGGCGACGGGAGGAGGTCGGTTCAGGCGGCGGGAGACGTGAGTGACGCGTCGGTCCAGGACGACGCATCGCCTCCTAACGCCCAGGC
>JAEYUX010000046.1 GCA_023432235.1 Actinomycetes bacterium | reverse complement strand
GCAACATCGAGAAGGACCTCGGACTCGCTGCGTTACCGCGCGTGCCGCTCAGCCCCACGCCCTTCACCATCGCCGAGTACTTCCCCACTGCTGGCTACGGCGCCTTCCACGATGCCCGCCAACACGCAGTGGCGCTCAGCTACGTGGTGGCAGTCGACGGCGACTGCGAGCCGAGCCAAAACGCCCTCGACATCGTGTGGCTCAGTCCCGAGGAAGCCGCGAGCGATGAGGTCGCGGCAGAGATGACGGGCGGTCAGCACCTGTTGCTACGACACGCGCTCGCACACTGCGGCTTGGCCTCATAGCCCGTCGCCTGCCTCGCCTTGCGGCCCTTCCCCCACACGTGGAAACGGCTCGAGAGAGAAAATCGCGTCGATCGGGACATCAAAGTATGCGCTGACGCGAAGCGCCAACTGGAGGCTCGGACTGTACTCACCGCGTTCGAGATAGCCGACCGTCTGATAGTGGATGCCGAGGTCATCAGCGAGAGCCCTCCGCGACACCCCATGTTCGGTGCGCACTTGACGGAGGCGATTGAAGACGACGTCACCGCGGCCGCCGCCTGCCTCCGTCACCTCACCCATTGGGCCGTCGTGTCACGCGCGGTGACCACGCTCGCTGCCGAAACTCCGCTACCCACTCGACGCATCGTAGCGACCGCGATTGTCCACGCGACGATCGCCCAAAGCGCGAGTGCCACCACCGCCATCGAGATGCGCCATTCGCCATGTAGTTCGAGCTCGGCCGCACCCTCCGGCAAGAAGGCAAATCGCATTCCATGAGCGAACCAGTACAAGGGTAAGCCCTGCCCGACTGCTTGAAGCCATCCCCACAGATTGGACAGCGGAACAAAGATCCCCGAGACCGCCATCATGAACAAGAGCGGGAGGATGCCCCACGTGGTGGTCCGGCGCACATCCGGCACCAACGTGCCGATGACGAGCCCCACTGGAAGCAACGCAAGGAACGCGAGGACAAGGACCCCGAACGCCGCCGCCCACCCCGACCAACCACGCTGGGAGCCAGCGTCAAAGAGGAACACGGAGGGAAGCATGATGACGGCGAGCGTGGGCAACAGGGATGTCACGTTGAGCACGAAATGTCCCGTGGCGTAAGCGATACTCCCGCGCGGAGCGCTCAGTACCCGGAGCACGGTGCCATCCTCGCGCTCCATCGCAATTTGTTGTGCCGGGCCCACGATGAGTCCAAATGTCACCGCTGCGGCAACGATCGTGGGCAACGCAACCTGCGGGATTGTCAGGTCGAGGCCGTCAACGGTGTTGTTGCGGTTGACGTACATGTAGACGAGCGTGACAACCGCAAAGAATAGATAGAACGTCTGATCCTGAGTGCTCTTGAGACTAAGCACCTGCTCGTGCCAACCCCGCTTGGCGCCAATCTTTATTGCATACAACGTGCCGTTCATGATGCCTCCTTGAAGACACTGGACGGTCCGAGCCCCGCCTCATGCCGTGTCACGAGTTCGATGTAGGTGTCTTCGAGACTGGCCCTGCTCACGAGCAAGTCGGTGACCACGTCTCCATCGGGTCCCGTGAGGAGGGACCGCACAAAGGTGGTGGGGTTCGGAGTGGCGTGCACATGGGCCACGCCATTGGCGCTCCAGCGCACCTGCGCCTCGTGAGCAATCGATGCGGCGAGATCATCCTCCGAACCATTGGCGACGATGCGCCCGCCAGCGAGGATGAGAATGCGATCGGCTAGCTTGCCGGCCTCGTCGAGATCGTGAGTGGTGAGCAAGACTGTCGTGTTGTCATCGTCGACAAGTGCATGAATCAGTTCGTGGAACTCACGCCGTCCTTGCGGGTCGAGCCCCGCCGTCGGCTCGTCAAGAAATAGCAGCTCGGGCCGGCCGACGATGCCAATCGCGACGTCAAGCCGGCGACGCTGGCCACCTGACAGGGTGCGGATCCGTTGTTCGGCTTGGCCCGAAAGCCCAACGAGGTCGAGAATCTCCGACACCGACCGCATTCGCCTGCCGCTTGCCTCGACATACGGCCGGTGCAAGCTCGCAATGTGGCCAATCAGGTCCTGCGGGCACCACCGTGCGTGATCGCGCCACGATTGCATGACCACTCCCACGCGGGAGCGCCATTCGTCGTTGACCTGCGCCGGATCAAATCCAAGGATCGACACGTGCCCACCATCGCGTTGGCGAGAGCCTTCAAGAATCTCAATGGTTGTCGTCTTTCCCGCACCATTGGGCCCGAGCAAGGCGACAACTTCCCCTCGTCGCACCTCAAGGTCCACCCCTGCGAGAACCGGCGTCTCCCCGTAACTCTTGACGAGGCCCTCAACGAGGATGACTGGTTGCTCATCCACACGCGCATCATTCATGTAGCATTCATACTACATTTTTAGCATGAGTGCTACATCTCGTAGGGTTCGGAATTACGGCCGACGCTAGAGCACGGCGAGTTCGGAGGCGAGGGCGGTAAAGGCCCGGCCGCGGTGCGAGATCGCGTTCTTCTGCTCGGCGCTCAGTTCGGCGGCAGTGACCTCGTAGCCCTCGGGGATGAAGATCGGGTCGTAACCAAAACCACCGGTACCTGCAGGGCTGTGTGCAATGCGACCGAGCATGCGCCCCACGCGCACCACTTCGCGGCCGTCCGGGGTCACGAGCGCGGCGGCACAGACAAAGGCCGCACCGCGGTGCTCATCGGCGATATCCACGAGTTGAGCGAGCAGCAGCCTCACGTTCGCTTCATCCGCTCCGTGCTCACCCGACCACAGCGCAGAAAAGATTCCCGGCGCTCCACCCATGACGTCCACCGAGATGCCCGAATCGTCTGCGATCGCGGGTAGCCCTGTCGCCGCACACACAGCGCGCGCCTTGATAAGCGCGTTCTGCTCAAAGGTCACGCCATCCTCGACGGGCGGCGGGACCTCGAAGTCACGGGCGGACGCAAGATCACCCTCGGTCCACACCGGCAGCAGTGGCGCGAGAATCGCCCACACCTCATCGCGCTTATGCGCGTTGTGGCTTGCGAACACGGCGCGCGCGGCCATGGTCAGTCCTCCAGGGCAGCCCGCTGCAGCGCTGCCAACTGGGCATTGCCTGCAGTGGCAAGCTCGAGCAGTGCGTCGAGTTCAGCCTTAGAAAAAGCCGCACGCTCGGCCGTTCCTTGCACCTCGACAAAGGAGCCAGCTCCGGTCATCACCACGTTCATATCCGTCTCAGCCCGCACGTCCTCTTCATACGGGAGGTCGAGCATCGGCACACCGTCGATGATGCCCACCGACACGGCCGATACGGAGTCACTGAGCGCAGCTGCGCCAGCAGCGATGGCGCCATTCGCCTTGCCCCAGGCCACGGCGTCGGCCAATGCGAGGTACGCGCCGGTGATTGCTGCGGTACGAGTGCCGCCGTCAGCGTCGAGCACGTCGCAGTCGACCACAATCGTGTTCTCGCCGAGCGCGTTCACATCGATAATGGCGCGCAGCGATCGGCCAATAAGTCGAGAGATCTCGTGCGTGCGACCCCCGATCTTGCCGCGCACACTCTCGCGGTCATTGCGGGTGTTGGTGGCGCGCGGAAGCATCGCGTACTCGGACGTCACCCAGCCTTCGCCCGATCCCTTCTTCCACCGCGGCACACCCTCCGAAAACGACGCCGTGCACAGCACGCGCGTATTGCCGAAGGACACGAGGCACGAGCCCTCTGCATTCTTCGAGAAGCCGCGTTCAAAGGTGACAACGCGGAGTTGATCAGGGGTACGTCCATCGGCACGAGTCATACGCCGAGCCTATCCGCCGATCAGACGGTGAAGACGACGCCGGGCGCCGCGAGGACTGCTTGAGGATGTGCACCCCGAGCCTGGATCAGCGTCTCGGCCGGGTCCACCCAGGACGCCACATGCGTCACCACCAAGCGCTCGGCACGAGCACGACGTGCGAGCTCCCCTGCTTGCGCGCCCGTCATGTGAACGCCTCGCGGGTTCACTTCCCGATGAGCCCAGCCCGCCTCCGCCAACACGAGGTCGGCGCCGCGCGCGGCCTCCACCACATAGTCACTGAGGTCCGTGTCGCCTGTGAACGTGAGGACCGCCTCGCCTCCAGCGGCTGAGGGCCCCGTGATGCGGTAAGCGAGCGCAGGCACCGGATGCCACGCTGCGAAAGCCGTCACCGCAAATGGTCCGACGCGCACGGTGTCACCCGGCGCCAGCGCGGACCACGCGAAGGGCCCGCTGCTCGAATCCCCACTGGACACTTCCCCGCTGCCGTCACCGGCGTCGTCGCCAGCGTCGTCACCTTGCGCGATGTCCCCGTCAAGCTCTCGCAACCTGCGATCAATCCCTGCGGGCCCCCATAACGGCATGGGTGCGTGCGCCTTCTCGGCCGGGGGCCCATAGCGAAGCCACACCGACAGCGCGGTGAGGTCGGCGCAATGGTCGGCGTGACCGTGGCTAATGAAGACGCCATCAAGATCGGCGGGGTCCATAACGGCTCTGAGCGGCCCAAACGAGCCGGAGCCCACATCAAGTGCAATCCGCCACGTGCGTTCATCGTCTTGTGCTTCGAGGACATAACACGACGCTGGCCCCTCAGGCCCGGCGACGCTGCCCGCGCAGCCGACAACGATGAGCCTCATACGCGCAACGGCTCCACCGCTTGCACCACCGGACCGAGAAAGCGCTGCGCGAGCGTCTCAAACGTCGCCGCAGGACCCGTCACCATGAACCGATGCTCGGGTGGCTCGGTGGCGGTGCGCTCGAGCCCGTTCGCAACGAGAGCGCGGTACACGTCGATGGCCGTCTCAGTCGCCGAGTCGACGAGAGTCACTTTGTCGCCCATCACGTAAGAAATCGCACCCTGCAGCATCGGGTAATGCGTGCAGCCGAGAATCAGCGTGTCGACATCCGCTTCATGCAACGGTTCCAAATACTCGCGCGCCACGGCGATGAGTTCGGGACCGCTTGTCACGCCTTGCTCCACAAAGGTGACAAAGCGAGGGCACGCTTGCGACGTCACCGTGACGGCCGGCGCGGCGGCCAAGGCATCCTCATAAGCGCCAGACGTGATCGTGGCAACAGTGCCGATCACACCGACACGTCCGCTCTTGGTGGTCGCGGCGGCACGACGCACTGCAGGCACGATCACTTCAACAACGGGTACTCCTCGCTCGCGGGAGAAGCGCTCGCGGGCATCCCTCAGCACCGCGGCCGACGCCGTATTGCAGGCAATCACGAGCAGTTTCACGCCGTCTTCAACAAGGGCGTCCATGATGTCGAGCGCATGCGTTCTCACCTGGGAGATCGGCAACGGCCCATACGGCCCGTTCTCCGTATCACCCACATAGTGGATCGCTTCTTTCGGCATCATGTCCATAATGGCGCGGGCGACCGTCAAGCCACCCACGCCGGAATCGAAGATGCCAATTGGCGCGTCAGACATCGTCCCTCATTACGTAGGCCATCAACGATTCTTGGAGCCAGGTGAGCGCTTGGTAGAGCATCCCCAGCCACACCCGTTCAGGATCAACTGCAAGGTCGACGGCCGCGCCCGTCTCCACCGCGTGGTGGGCCAGCTCGATTTCGTCGTGGAGGGCGGTCGCGTCCGCGTCGGTCTCAATATCGAGACGCGACGCAAGCACGAGGCGCACATCGGTCAGCGCCGCGGCCGTTGCCATCGCCTCATCTGCGGCGACTTCCCACTCGGGACCATCAAGGCTGAGCGCTTCCCACATCGTGCGCAAGCGGGCAACCTTGGTGGCGCGCAGTTCTGGCTCGGTGAGGCGGCGGAACTCCGCCGCAACTTCACGATCGTCAGGAGCGGCGTTCGGCAACACGCGTAGCACCGCCGGGTCATCGGGATCCGTCAGCGACTCTTCGAGACCCTGGAGGTAGCGGAAGAGCGACTCTTCGTCCCCTTCAGGCGGACGTTCCTCGCGCTCCATTCCAAATGACGTGTCACCGAGCAGGAGTCCCACATCCGCGACCACGCGCGCAATGACAGCGCGCTCGTCGGCATCGAGTTCTGCGACCGCGTAATCCCCGTGCGACACGAAGCCCTTCACTGGCCGCTCCGCTGCATCGTTGCCCACAGCCCATACGAGTGCATCGCCTGGACGTCGACTTCCATTTGCTCCCGTCCCCCCGTCGACACCGCACTCTTGCCCTTCTCATGCACCTCACGCATGCGCCGCTCCGCTTCCGCCTTGGTGAAACCAAAGTAGGTCTGGAACACATGCGTCACGTAAGACATGAGGTTGACGGGGTCGTTCCACACGATGGTGACCCAGACGTCGTCCGTACGCGTCGCGATAGCGACGTCTTGGGCGCGTTCGTGCTGCGTAGACACGCCCCCAGAGTACGTCGCGTCGAGCGTGATGAGGCGGCGCGACGCCGCGAGCCTATTGCTCGCCGTCCCCGTCGCCCTCAGGGCCAAACGCCTTGTCAATGATCTCTTTGCACACCGGGCATACGGGAAACCGCTTGGGGTCCCGTCCGGGCACCCACACCTTGCCGCACAGGGCAATGACCGGTTCGCCCGAGAGTGCGGACTCGAGAATCTTCTCTTTCTTGACGTAGTGCGAGAAGCGCTCGTCATCGCCCGGCTCTACGAGCTGACGCTCCGTAGTGCGTTCGATCGTGGACAGCGAGCCCGCCGATTCGGGGGCATCCATCGTGTCGCTCATGCGCCCATCGTACGTGCGAGGAGCCGGGTGTGCCGAGGCGCCGACGCCGGGGTTGCGGGAGGCGACGACACCCCGGTTGACGGCACGGCTTACGAGACGGCGCCGATCAACTTGCCTGCCCGTGCTTCAAACAAGCTGCCCGATGCGCGCACACCAACGAGTGCGACCACCACGCCGAGAACAAGCGAGACGACAACTGATAGAGCCCACCACGCGCCTCCCCACACAAAGGCAGCGAGGAGCGGCGCGGCGACAAGCGGGACAACAACCCCTGTTCCAAGCGAGGACACGACTTGGCCGATGAGGCTGGCGCCAATTGATCCAGCGTCGGCGCCAAATGGGCTCTCCCCCGGAGCGGGAACTCGATAGGGCAGGGCAACCGCCGTCACGGACGCGACACCTAGGCCCGCGCTCAACACCCCGAGCGCGGTGGCGGCCACGGGAGCAAAGACGTCCCATCGCCCCGCGGAGCCGACGGCCGCGATGCACGCGAGAAACACCGCAGGCCCCGCCCATTGCAAGGTGGCAAGAAGCCGCCCGGCCATGATGTCCCGGCCCCGGACACCAGACACGATGTCGAGCCAAATCGCCGACGCGTCATAGGCGAGATCGTTGTGTCGTCCCCAGCCCACACCAAGCGCGAGCGCGATGGGGAGCACCGTGATCCACACCCCGGCTCCGCCCGCGACGACGATGGCCATTCCTCCACCAACTGTCGGCAAGAGCAAGGCCGCGACGAGTTGAGCGAGATAGCGAGGATCTGCTCGCCACGAGCGCAGTGACCGTTGGCGAACGGCAGACACGATCCGGGCGTGGGACGTGCGGTCCCGGCCCGTCACGCTCGGCGTCGAGACGGCTCCCAAGATGGCGTCATCACGTCGTTGCGAGCCGCTTCCTCGCATGACCGGGTGCACCAGCGTGTATGCAACCGCTGATCGCCATGCGAGAAAGAGGAGAACTGACCACCCGAGCGCAAGCGCAAGGCGCCAGATGGCACCCACGGTGTCACCTTCGAGAAGTGCACGGGGAGCCGCGAATCCTGAGCCGAGCGGGGTCACACCAAGGCCCTTCAGCACGCTCGCGAGTTCGTAATCGACGAAGGACTCGAGGCCATCCCTCCGCACAGCAACCGCTCCCGCCACGATCCCCGCGAGGAGCATCACCACAGTGCCGATGACCGTCGCACGGCCTGAGCGGGAAACGATGAGACGTCCGCCCCACTGCGCGGCAAGCCGGGCCGAGAACACCCAACCGACGGCGGTGACGAGAGCTCCTGCGACACCCACAACCAACACATCGGAAGAATCCGTGCGCCACACCGTGCCCATCACCACGGCGACAGCAACAAAAAAGATGGCGGGCACAGTGGTGAAAGCCGCGACTGCGAGGCCAGGCATGATGCGCCGCGCCTCAATGCCCCACGGCGCAAAACGAGCAGGATCGAGAGTGTCGTCAACGCCCGTGGCGAGCAGCGGCACCACAATCCACGCGAGGGCGAAGATCGCGCCCAGTGCGAGCATCGCGTCCGCACGCACCGCGCCCGATTGCGTCGAAAGCCGCGCACTCCCAACGAGCAGTAACGGGACGACGGACAATGACCAGATCGCACCCGCAACGACAAAGAGGAGTCGCCACCAATCGCGGCGGAACTGGTGATAGAGAACGCGCCAGCGCAGCCCTAGGAGTGTCGCAACCATGCCAAGTCCCGCTGGTCCGCCACATCGCCCACCAACTCGACAAAGCGTCGTTCCAGATCGCCATCGCCACGGACCTCGTCAAGCGTTCCCTCTGCGAGAACCTGGCCGCTTCCCACGATGGCAACGCGGTCACACAACCGCTCGACGAGCGCCATCACGTGCGATGAGATGACGACGGTGCCTCCTGAGGCGACAAATGACTGAAGGATGGTGCGGATCGCCGCGCCGGACACAGGGTCGACAGCTTCGAATGGCTCATCAAGAACGAGCACCCGCGGCGCGTGGACAAGTGCGCACGCAAGGCCCACCTTCTTTGCCATGCCCGCAGAAAAGTCGGTGACGAGCGACGTTGCCGCGTTGCCAAGGTCAAGAGCGGCTAAGAGGTCATCACGACGCTCGCGCACCACGTGAGGATCGAGCCCGCGCAAAATGCCCGCATAAGAGATGAGTTCGGCCCCCGTCAGCCGGTCAAAGGTGTGCAGCCCGTCCGGCAGGACCCCGAGCAACGGCTTTGCACGGCTGGGCTCGCGCCATAAGTCGATGCCGTGAATGTGTACCGAGCCAGCGTCGGGGGTGAGAAGGCCTGTGGCCATCGACAGCGTCGTCGTCTTGCCTGCTCCATTGGGGCCCAAGACCCCGTAGAAAGAACCGACCGGGATGTCGAGGTCAATGCCAGCGACCGCGACAATGCGACCGAAGCGCTTGTACAGGCCTCGCAGTTCAATCGCGTTGACAGGCGTTGTCATAGCGTCAGGGTAATCGCGAGCATGCGCCCTGCAACCAATCTCCCCCGTCCGAGGGGTTTATCCCACATTCCCTTGAAAATTACCTACGGTCCCGTAAGGTGACGCTCAGTGTTCACCACGAGCTCGGGGGCTCAAGCAGGGGTGTTCCGTTTGTCCCCAATGCTTGGAGCTTGTATGACGACCTCTGGTCACGTCGCACCCGCGATGCCCGTCAACCACATCACCCGTTCGTTCACTGGGCTTGCCCAAATCGTCCGCGAGACCGGCCTACTGCGCCGGTCTTATGTGTTCTATGCGGTCTACGGTGCGGTCCTCGCCCTCGCGCTAGGCGGTGTCATCACGGGGATGATCCTGCTCGGTGATTCGTGGTTCCAGCTCCTCATGGCTGGCGCGCTCGGAATCGTGTTTACCCAAGTCGCATTCCTCGGGCACGAGGCGTCGCACCGGACGATCTTTGTATCGGGCCCGGCCAATGACCGTTTGGGCCGTTTTCTCAGCACGGTCGTCGTGGGCATCAGCCACCAGTGGTGGATGAACAAGCACAGCCGCCACCACGCCAATCCCAACCAGATTGGCAAGGACCCGGACATCGAGCGGGACACGATCTCCTTCCTCGAGTCCGACGCTGCAACCTCGCGCGGATTGATTCGCGCCATCACCCGACGCCAGGGCTGGCTCTTCTTCCCCTTGCTCACGATGGAGGGCTTCAACCTCCATTACCGGTCGGTCGCCTCGTTGCTCACTCGTGGCAAGCGCCACCAGAAGTGGACCGAGCTGCCCTCGATCGCCTTGCACTTTGGCCTCTACTTGGTGCCCCTGTTCCTCTTCCTGCCGTTCGGCATGGCATGCGCCTTCCTTGGTGTCCAGATGGCCGTCTTTGGGGTCTACATGGGCGCCTCCTTCGCTCCCAACCACAAGGGCATGGCGATCATCGAACCTGAGCAACGCCTTGACTTCTTGTCGAAGCAGGTGCTGACGAGCCGCAACATTCGCGGTGGCTGGTTCATGACGATCGCGATGGGCGGCCTCAACTACCAAATCGAGCACCACCTGTTCCCCAACATGGCGCGGCCTTACTTGGCACGTGCCAGGGAACTTGTGAAAGAACACTGCGAGACGCTTTCGATTCCGTACACGGAGACAAGCCTGCTCCGCTCCTATGCGATCGTCATTGACTACCTCAACCGGGTGGGACTCGCCGCACGGGACCCATTCGACTGCCCGGAGCGCGTCGCTCTCGGCCGCTAATACTTGGCGTTCTACCAGGTATTTCATCACCTCATAGGTCACCTAAGGCGGAGCCTTACGGGACCTGAGTCGTGGGACCAACGGCGCAATTTTCTCGACAGTTCAGACCTAGCCTGAAAGCGTTCAACGCGGACGTGTGGAACGCAAAGAAGCACCCACGGATCGTGGTGACGGGGCGCCACATGACGCGACCCAACACCAGATCCCGGCTCTCGAAGCGGTCTGCCATCGTTCGCATCGTGCTAGCTGGATCGAACAGGCGTCGCAATGAGTGCTCACAAGCCCACCTACCCCGGCATTCCGACCGTTATCAACGGCAACGGAGCAGTCGCCCACGTCATGAGCCAAGTGTGCGGGGGTGTGATCGGTTATCCCATCACCCCGTCCACCGAGATCGCTGAGATCTTTGAGGCGTATCGCGCAGAAGGTGGCCTCAATGTGTGGGGCAAGCATCCCTTCTTCGTTGAGACCGAGGGCGAGCACTCCGCCCAGAGCGGTGCGCTCGGCGCCTCGTTGACCGGCGGCTCCTACGTCTCCAACGCGTCCTCGAGCCAAGGCATCTTGTACGCGATGGAATCCCACTACGTCACCGTGGGCAAGAAGATCGGTGGCTTTGTACTGCAGGTCGCCGCCCGCGTCGTCTCCAAGCACTCGCTCAACGTGATGGCGGGTCACGACGACGTCTACGCACTGCTTCCCGCTGGTTACACGATTCTGTTTGGCTCGAACCCCCAAGAAGCGGCCGACCTTGCCGCGATCGCGTACCGCACGTCGGCGCTGTCGCTCATTCCTGTTGCCAACGCGATGGACGGTTTCGCCACAAGCCACGTGATGAGCGAGGCCGTGCTACCCGAGGCAAACCTGCTCCGCGAATACCTGGGCGATCCGGCCAGCCGCATCCCATGCCCCACGGTGGCACAGGACATGCTCTACGGCGCAAAGGGCCGCGTCTTCCAACTCGGCGAGTACATCACGCGTCAGTCTGCGGCGTTCAGCGAGCAAGCAGCGACCGCACTGCGCGCTCACCTTGAGGCCAACGCCGACGCTGTTGAGGCTGACAACGAGGGTTCCCTCATCGAGCAGACGCTTGCCTGGGTACCCGCGCAACTGCACGCGCAATGGTGCCGCCAGTGGGTCAACGCCTGGCAGAAGGGCACTCGTCAGTTGGTGCCTGCCCTTGTCGACCCCCACAACCCCGGTGTCACCGGCACGGTGCAGAACCAGCCCGACTTCCAGGCCGGCGCAGTTGACCACCGCACCCACTTTGTCAGCGCCGTTCCGGCACTCATGCGCCAGGCGATGACCGAGTACGCCGAGCTCACTGGTCGCGAGTACTCGCCCGTCATGGCGTACGACTGTGAGGACGCGGACTACATCATGGTGGGCCTCGGCTCCATCACCGACGACGTTCGCGCGGTGCTCCCGTACCTGAGGGCGCAGGGCCTCAAGGTGGGCGTTGTCTCCATCAAGGCACTGCAGCCGTTCCCTGAGGCCGAGCTCGTGGCGGCCCTTGGCAACGCCAAGGCCGTGACCGTGCTCGAGCGCTCAGACGAGACCGCCCTTACCCGTTTCGTCACCGGCGCGCTGTTCAAGGCGCGCGCCAATGCCGACGCCGCTCAGTACGAGGGCATCCCCGCTCTCACCACCACGCCCACGCTGACCACAGCAATCTTTGGACTCGGTGGTCACGATGTGCAGCCGCGCCACATCATTGCTGCGTTCAAGCACATGGCTGAGGGCAAGAAGGCTCCGCTCATCTACCTCGGCTCACAGTTCTTTGGCACCGACTCCGTGCCGTCGCTTGCAGCGCTCGAGGACAGGCTGCGCGCCGCATACCCGGAGACCGAGGCGATGGCGCTCGACACCGAGCCCAACCCCGCAGGCCTCCTTCCCGAATCGGCGATGCGCATCCGCTTCCACTCCGTGGGTGGCTACGGCACGGTGGCCACCGGCAAATTGCTCACCGACATCCTCGCCGGTGTCCTCGGCATGCACTCGAAGTCCGCACCAAAGTACGGCTCCGAAAAGAGCGGTGCGGCCACGAATTACTACATCACCTTGAGCCCCGAGCCTGTGCTCTTCACCAACGCGGAACTTGAGGACGTCGAGGTCGTCATCTCCCCCGACCACCAGGCATTCGTTCACACGAACCCGCTCAAGGGCCTTGTTGACGGAGGTACGTTCATCCTCCAGTCGGACCTCGCACCCGAGGACGTCTGGCGGGCATTGCCTTCGTACGCGCGGCGCATGATCCGCGACAAGAAGATCCGCTTCCTCGTTGTCGACGCATTCACCGTTGCCCGCAAGCACGCCCCCACGCCGGAGCTTGAGACCCGCATGATGGGCATCGCCTTCATCGGTGCGGTCGCTGGCCACGTGGACCGTGTTGCATCCGGAGCGTCACGCGACGTCATCCTCGAGAAGGTGCGCGCGCAGATCGTCAAGAAGTTCGGCGGCAAGGGCGAAGCCATTGTCGAAGGCAACATGGCGGTCATTCGCGATGGCATTGAGGCGACGATCCCCGTCGACTACAACGCTCCTGCGTTCGTCGACATCGACAAGGAGAAGTCGGCACCCACAGCGCACATGTCGCAGCTGTCGGCCTCGATGTGCCCCACGGCCGCAGAGCCGCGTGCCACCAACCTCTTTGACCCCGGGTACTACGAGGACCTCATTGCTCGGCCGTTCCGCGAGGGCACGATCGGCGAAACCCCCGTCCTGCCCGGCGTCGGCATGTTCATGCCGATTGGCACCGGTGCAACGAAGGACAAGGGTCTGTTCCGCCGCACCGCACCGATCTTCGACCCGGCCGCCTGCACGGGCTGCCTCGACTGTGCGATGGTCTGCCCAGACGTCGCCATCCCTAACACGGTCCACGAGATCCACGACCTCTTGCTCGCTGGCATCGCCGCCGTCGACGCAACCGAGGCGCAGCGTGACGCCCTCCGCTCCAAGGTCTACCCGCTCGCGGAAGCAGTGCGGGAGACCTACCGCCAGGACAAGACGCCCCGCGCCTTCGCGGACATCGTGGCCGACGCAGCAGGTGCGGTTGACGCCGACGCTGACGTGACGATGCGGGCGGCTTTCGACTCGATGGTCGCTCACCTTGCCACCTTCCCGGTGGCACGGACCAGGCCGTTCTTTGACTCGATGGAGAAGGAACAGCCCGGATCTGGAGGCTTGTTCTCCGCCGTTGTCGACCCGTGGAAGTGCACGGGATGCTTGCAGTGTGTCGATGTGTGTGGCGCTTGCGCCCTCACGGCCGTCGACCAGGATGCCGATGTGCTCGCCGAGCTTGAGCAGCGCTTCGAGACGATGACGACGTTGGAGGCAACGCCCAAGCGCTTCTTCGAGGGCTCGACCGACATTGACGGGGACATCAAGCGCATGCTGCTTGACCGCACCGCGTACTACGCCACCACCGGTGGCCACGGCGCCTGCCGCGGTTGTGGTGAGGTCACCGCGATTCGCCTCGTCACCTCGATGAGCCGCGCGGTTGGCGAGGAGCGTCGCCGCTCGCACGTCGCAGAGCTCGAAGGCCTCATCACCACCTTGACGGCCAAGCGAGACTCGCTCGACGCGACGCAAGCGGACCGTGTGGCCCGCATCGACGGCGTCCTTGCGGACCTCGACCGCGCGCTCTACCTCGCTGAGTCCGGCCCCACCGGTGGCGGACCCTCGCCCACGGTGGTGGCAAACGCGACCGGTTGCTCGTCGGTTTACGCATCGACGATGCCGTTCACGCCGTACCTCGACCCGTGGGTCAATAGCCTCTTCCAGGACGCCCAGCCGCTTGCAGCAGGCATTTACGAAGGTCTTTCGGCACAGCAGATCGTCGAAGTGAAGGCGATGCGCAAGGCACGCCTCGAACTCGAGGACGCGTATGAGCCCGCCGAGCACGACAAGCGACTCAGCACCCTCACGTGGCGCGACCTCACGGCCGATGAACTTCGCCTCATGCCGAACGTGCTGACAATCGGAGGCGACGGCGCGAGCTACGACATTGGCTTCGGTGCAATGTCGCGAGTGCTCGCTTCGGGAACTCCCGTCACGATGCTCGTCCTCAACACGGGTGCCTACTCGAACACGGGTGGGCAGGCGTCGACGGCCAGCTACATCGGCCAGGATGCCGACCTCGCCCGCTTTGGCAAGGCGCACGACGGCAAGCAGGAAGGCCGCAAGGACCTCGTTCTCCTCGCCTCCTTCCACCCCGGAGTGTTCGCGAGCGCGACGTCAACGGCGATGCAAGGCCACTTCCTCACCACGGCGATGAAGGCCCTCGCGTACCAGGAGGGCGCATCCGTACTCGACATCTACACCCCGTGTGGAACTGAGAACGGCATTGCCGAGGACCTGTCCAATGCACGGTCGCGTCTCGCCGTTGAAAGCCGCATGAGCCCGTTGTTCGTGCACGACCCCCGCGGCGGCACCACACTTCGCGAGCGCTTCAGCGTGGACGGCAACCCTGAGGTCGACAAGAAGTGGGCGACGTCCACTCTTGAATTCATCAACGACGCCGGACAGCTCGAACTGATGACGACGCCTCTCACTCCGGCCGAGTTTGCGCTGGGCGAGGTGCGCTTCAAGAAGCAGTTCCGCAAGCTCTCTGCCGAGAAGGAGGCGACCGCTCTCCCCATTGCGGAGTACGTCGAGCTTCCCGCCGCTGAGCGCGCTGGTCGCGTGGCATTCGTCTACGCGACGGATGCGGACAAGCGCCTCATCAAGGTGGAGTGCTCCTCGGCGATTGTCGACCTTGTGGAGGAACGTCAGCGCTTCTGGCAGACGCTCCAATACCTCGCCGGCCAGACAGAGGACCGCCTGAGCGCGGCGCACCGTGCGGAGATCGACGACCTCACGGCGCGGTACGAAGAGGTTCTCCAACTGCGCGAGACCTCGATCGACGAGATCGCTCGCGCAATGTCCGCACTGGCCACGTCAAGCAAAGCCCCTACGGCCAAGCGGCCGGCCCTCGCGCTGACCCCCACGTCGGCGTCGGCCCCCGCTGCAGCGTCGGCGTCATGTGCTGATGTTGCCGCAGGATCAGCCGGCCCGGTCTACCTGGACCCGGCGGACGAAGCGAAGTGCAACGACTGCGCCACGTGTTACAACGAATTGCCGCAGTTCTTCGAAAAGAAGACCGTCATCATCGACGGCGAGGCGCGGGTTGTGGCCGGAATGGTCCCAGGAGCTGCCGAGAAGGTGCAGATCACGCCGGAGATCCTCAAGCGGATCGACCGGGTCAAGGCCTCGTGCGATGCGGAGATCATCAAATGAGCACCGTCGATGAGACGCCGGTGAGCGCACCCAGCAGCGACGAGGTACGCCGCTATCTTGAGGCGCAACAAGCCCTTGAGACGACGCTCAGCGAGGTCGAAGGCCTCGAAGCATCCGCCGGTGTGGAGACGTTCAAGGCACAACTCGAACTGCTCAAGCGCCGCCTGGTGCAGGACCCGACCGCGTTCCGTGACATGTTCATCGAGGAAGGCATTGCGGCCGCTGCGTGGGAGTTCCAGCAGCCGGAGTTGTCCGATGACTTCATGCGGCAGCTGTGGAGCATCCTCGAGCAGGACAATGACGCCTCGACGCTGATGATGCGGTTCATCTGGAACCTGCCGGTGGGCAAGAAGCGGGCCTTCATTCGCGGGGTGGACCGAGTTCTCTCGGACCGCTACCCGATGCTCAAGGGCTTCTCCGCGATCTGGCCCGCGCACGTGGCGATTCCGCCGTATGTGCGCGAGCCGGAAGACCGGGCTGAGGACTTTGAGCTCGTCAACCAGGGCTACCTCGGTTACACCGCGCTTGGCTACACGCCGCGCGAAGTGGACTTGCTCGTGTGGCTTGAGGTGTTGCGTGACAAGCAGTGTGAAGAGCGTCCTTGCGAGGTCGGTAGCCACACCGGAAAGGTGGACGAGCGGGTGGGCGGCTGCCCGGTGCGCATCCACATCCCGGAGATGCTCGACTACATCGGCAGGGGCGACTTCCGTGGGGCTCTTGAGCTGATCCAGAGCATGAACCCGCTGCCCGACGTGACGGGTCGCGTGTGCCCGCAAGAGCTGCAGTGTCAGGGCTCTTGCCTTCTCAAGACCCCGATGTCCATCGGTCAGATCGAGTTCTTCCTGCCCCAGCGCGAGAAGCTTCGTTACCCGAACGCGAACCAGGAGCGTTTCGCTGGCGTCGTTGACCCGTGGACGCAAGGCACGAAGCCCCCTGTGGCGATCGTCGGCTCCGGCCCGGCAGGCCTGATCAACGCGTACCTCCTCGCGGCCGAGGGCTACCCCGTCACCGTGTTCGAGGCCTTCCATGAGCTCGGCGGCGTGCTGCGATACGGCATCCCCGAGTTCCGTCTCCCGAACAACCTCATCGACGACGTCGTCGAAAAGATCCGGTTGCTTGGCGGCAAGTTCGTTCTCAACTTCGTCGTGGGCAAGACGGCCACGTTGCAGGACCTGCGTGACGCGGGATTCTGGAAGGTGTTCGTCGGTACTGGCGCCGGCCTGCCGCGCTTTATGAACGTGCCCGGCGAGCACCTCCTCAACGTGATGTCCGCGAACGAGTTCCTCACGAGGGTCAACCTCATGCAGGGCCTGCGGGAGGAGTTTGAGACTCCGTTGCCCGAGGTCAAGGGCAAGCGCATTCTCATCATTGGTGGCGGTAACACCGCGATGGATGCGGCGCGCACGTCGCGTCGGCTGGGCGGAAACGTCACCATCGTGTACCGCCGTTCTCGCGAAGAGATGCCGGCGCGTGTCGAGGAGCTTCACCACGCACTCGAGGAAGGCGTCGCTCTCAAGCAGCTCGCCTCCCCCACCGAGTTCGTGGGGGGCGAGGACGGCTTCGTCAAGGCCGCGATCGTCGACCTCATGGAGTTGGGCGAGCCCGACGCATCGGGACGCCGCAAGCCCATCAGCACAGGTGAGTCCGAGACCATCGAGGCGGACCTCGTCATCATGGCGCTCGGCAACGATTCCAACCCGATCATCAAGGATTCGGAGCCGCGTATCGCCACCTCCAAGTGGGGCACGCTCGTTCTCGAGAACGCGGGATCGCAAGAGACCACTCTCCCCGGTGTCTACACCGGTGGTGACGCGGCACGTGGTGGCTCTACAGCCGTCAACGCCGCTGGTGACGGCCAGAGCGCAGCGCGCGAAATCCTCGGCGAGGAACTGACCGACCCGCGCGAGATTGCCGACTTGGTGGCGAGCGCCCGTACGTACACCGAGCGCAGCCTCACGGCGACCACGATCATCGGCAAACGTGTCCTGAGTGAAGGCATCGTCGAGTTCACGGTCCGTGCGCCCGTCATCGCCGACTCCGCTCAGGCCGGACAGTTTGTCCGCGTCCTGCCGTGGGAAGGCGGCGAACTCATTCCGCTTACCCTGGCTGACTGGGACAAGGAGGCTGGCACGATTTGCCTCGTGGTGCAGGCGATGGGAACCTCATCGATCCTCATGAACCGCATGGAAGTGGGAGAGAGGTTGGCTGGTGTTGCCGGCCCCCTCGGGCTTCCCAGCCACGTGGTTGACCACGGACCCGACAAGACGGTGGTGTTCACGGCGGGTGGCCTCGGCCTTCCCCCGGTCTACCCCATCGCACGCACGCACCTTGAGCGCGGCAACCATGTCACCCTCATCGCGGGCTTCCGCACCAAGGACCTCATGTTCTGGACGGGTGAGGGCGAGCGCGTTGACGAGCTGAAGGCCCGCTTCGGCGACCTGCTTGACGTGGTCTACGCGACCAACGACGGCACTCTCGGGTACGAGGGCTTCGTCACTGGCCCGCTCGAGAAGATGCTCGAGGACAACAAGGCTGGAGTTGGCCGCCCGATCGCCGAGATCGTCACCATCGGACCGCCGTTCATGATGCGGGCCGTGTCCGACCTCTCAAAGCCGTATGGCGTGCACACGACGGCGAGCCTCAACTCGATCATGGTGGACGCAACCGGCATGTGTGGTGCGTGCATGGTGCCGGTTGAGGTGGAAGGCAAGATCATCCGCAAGCACGCCTGCATCGACGGACCCGAGATTGACTCCCACATCATTGATTGGGACAAGTTCCTCCCTCGCTTCAACCTCTTCAAGAAGCAGGAGAAGGAAAGTCTGCAACGCCACGACCTGGTGCGGTAGCAAAACCTCCGAACACAGAAAGGCCCCGGACCACACGTCCGGGGCCGCTCTGTTTTTCCTCTTATCCCACCCCGCCCCTCCTCACCCGCCCCTCCGCCCCCACTCCCACTCCCGCTCCCAGCAGGGCGTATGGGTCGAATTTGGGTCGAGAATCGACCCGTACGCCCTGCTGGCGCGGTGGGGAGCGGTGGGGAGCGGTGGGGAGCGGCCGACGCTGGCGCTAAGGGAGCGGCCGACGCTGGGGCGGCGCGGGTCGCTCCGCTCGTTAGGCCAGGCCTCCGTTGGCGAAGAGCACCTGGCCGTTGATCCAGCGGGCGGGCCCCGCCAAGAATGCGACAACCTCGGCGATGTCCTGCGGAGTGCCAAGTCGCTCCAGCGGAGCGGCGGCTGCTAGACCGGCGATCTGCTCGTCGGACTTGCCCTCCAAGAACAGCGGCGTGGCAGTGGGCCCAGGCGCCACCGCATTGACCGTAATGTCTCGCCCGCGCAACTCACGCGCCAGCACCATCGTCATCCCCTCCACCGCCGCCTTGCTGGCAACGTAAGCACCGTAGGTGGGGAACTGCGTGCGCGTCACCGTGGTGGAGAAGTTCACAACCGCACCGCCTGTGCGCACACGCTGCGCTGCCAGCTGGTCCACCACAAAGGTGCCGCGAATATTTGTGCGGTGCATCGCATCCACATCGTCAAGGCTCACGGTGGCGATTGGGCCCAAGCGCATGACGCCTGCGGTGTGGACCACCACATCTACCCCACCACACTCACTGGCAACCGCATCGAACACGCCTGCCATAGCAACCTCGTCGGCCACATCCCCGCCAAGCGCAATCGCGCGCCCACCTGCAGAGCGCACCTGGTCAACCACTGCGTCGGCGGCGGTCTCGTTGCCTGCATAGTGCACGGCCACGGCGAAGCCGTCTTGGGAGAGCCGTTGGGCGACGGCCCTGCCGATGCCGCCGGACGCTCCGGTGACGAGCGCGACGCGGGTAGGGATGGTGTCAGTCATGAGGGGTCTCCTGCTGTGTTGGTGATGCGTGTTGCATCCGTTCAAGCCATTCCGCAAACAGCGCGGATTCAGCCGCGCTGATGGGAACGGGGCCCGCGAGGTGTGCGAGCAAGGTAGTGGCGGCGGTTGCCGCTGGTTTGATGCCGTCTGAATGGTCTCCCGGCGCCGACGCCTCCATCGCCGACGCTTCTGTCACGATGCCGCGGATCGTCGCGTCGCGTACGGCGGCAGTGACGGTGGCGGCGAAGGCGGCATCGCCGCGCAGGATCGCAAGTGCGTGCCCGGTGTTGGCCGCCATGACGACGCGGACGGCGTCGTCCACGGGCACCGCCAGGTGGCCGGCAGTAGCGATGCGTTCCACAACCGAACGCAACAGGTCGGTTGCCTGCGCAAGAGCGGCCGGGCGGGTAGCGAGCGCGCCGCCGAACAGGAGCCGGTAGACGTGAGGGTTGGCGACAGCGAATGCGACATGCGCATCCCATCCGGCCTTGAGGTCTGCGATGGGGTCTGGGCTGGGGGTGGCGGCACGCTTCATCGCGAGGTAGCGGTCCCAGACGGCGTCGACGGTGGCGGCCAAGAGGGCGTCCTTGTCGCCAAAGAGTCGGAAAAGGACGGGCTGCGTGATGCCTGCGGCCTCGCACACCGCTCGGGTGGAGATGTCGCCAGTGACAGAGCCAGCCAGCCGCTCGGCTGTCTTATCTAGTACCAGTGCTCTCGGATCCACGTATCACCGATAACACAGATGCGATATCGACGATACGCAGCGCGATGTCATGCGCCGACAAGCAGCGCAGTGTCATGCGTCGATGAGCGCCGCAACCGCATTTCGCACGTGGCGCAGCACCACGGCCCCCACGTTGCCCATCTGCGCGCTGACGCGCGATCGGGCCACCGATTGGATGTGCTGGCACCGGGCAGCACACACAGCCTCAAGCCCGTTGAGACTGTCAGGCTCGACGAGCACCTCGGTGCCGCTATCGCGCACAGTGCGTGTGAGCGGGCACCATGAATCATGTTCGGCTCACACATTTCACTTGTGAACAAGGTTGACAGCTGCCCGGGCAATCGAGGACGCCGCCAAGGCACATAGGACTAGATCGGGTTGCCGGTGATCTCGTTACGCACCACTTGCCAGGCTTCGCTTTGAAACTCGGGCCAACCTCGCAGCGCCGACTCGGCAAGATCAAGCACGCCCAAAGCAAAACGCATTGGCTCAGCCACCTGCAGTTCGGCGATTTCAGCGGCTAGGTGTGGCAGTGATTGTTCGATCCTGCGGAGCGGGTCAAATGGGCTGCGCGCACCATCCGGTGCCAATACCTGGCGGAGCGTCTCAGCCAGGGCTGTTACTGCATAGCACCTCATCACCGCGTTGCCGGCGAGCGTTTCGCCCCGCGCCACCCGGCCATAGCCAATCAAGAGCTTCGCCAAGAACAGGCCAAACTGGTCGGCCGCGTTCGGCAGATCGGGGCTCCCGACAAGATTGAGGTCACCGCCATCCACCACCACTTCGCGGGCTTCGTCTTGAATCGGCCAAGGTGCTCCAACGCCGAACTCGCAGATCATTCCGTCACGCCAGAGCACTACCCCACCGTTCTCACCCTCACGAGCACGCAAAACAACCGCATCTGCATCCGGCAGAAACGGCCATGACGCTTTTGCCGCGGCACCGGCAGCATCGTCGCTAATGAAGATGTTCGCGTCCAAATCCGACCAGCGATCCCGACGGTGCTTCGCCGCCTCGGTGCTTGAACCGAAAACAACAACACTTGTTAAGCCCGGATCGTTGAGGACGAGATCCTGGAGCTGCTGCTTGCGTGATTCGAGAAGGTGGGCACGTTCAGCGTCAGCTGCGTCCACAGAGTGATCAGTGCTCATTTTGCTCCTATGCTGCAGGGTTACGGATGCTAGCTGTACCAATCGCGCAACTAAAGCCAGATCTACTAGACACCTAAAGCCACGTAAATCGGTCTGGTGCAAATTTTGGTGTCGGTTCGGGTTTAGGCCGCTCGGGGCTGGGTGGCTTCCTGGGTATCGTTGGGAACCCAACAAGATACGGTGACGGGTACCCCACGAGCCGCCAGGTCACTGACCAGTGGGAACATCACTTTGGGCCACCTCCCAGCCTCACGTAATGAGTCAGAGGGACGCGCCTTAAACGACAGAAACCCCGGTATTCCGGGGTTTCTGATTGCTTGGTGGAGATGGCGGGAATCGAACCCGCGTCCGCATGTTCAAAGGCAGGTCTTCTCCGGGCGCAGCCTGAAGAGGTGTTTCTCGGCCCCTCCCCGCTATCAGGCGAGTTGGAAGTAGGCCCAGTCACGGTAAAAGTCCCGGCCGCCGCCGTGACGCCGGCGACCAGCAAGTTCTCTAGATGACGCCAGGAACTAGGTCGAGAACAAACCTAGGCTGACGGACTTCGGGGCTCGCTTAGGCAGCGAGGGCGAAGTCGGTGCGCTTGGAATCGGCACCTATTGGTTTGCTGGGGGCGTTGACAAGATAACCCAGCATCCTTGGCCCGCTTCTCCTGCGATGTAAACACACGTCGAAACCGATCATCCCCTGTGCAGTTATGGGCCCAGTCTACCTGGCCCGTCCGACGCTGCCCAGGGCTTCTTCTCGCGGCGAACCCCGCTCAGGCTGCCAGAACGTCGGCCGGTTCAGCGTCGGCAGGTTGTGCGGCCACGGACACGTCACGGTCCGACGTCGCAAGACCAGCGGCCGACGCTACGGCACGGGGGCCGCTCAAGCGCCCGGCCACGTGGGTATAGGCGAAACCGATAACGACGCATCCGCCCACGAGGTTGCCAAGGCCCACGGCACCCATGTTCGTCGCGAACTGCCCCCACGTGACATCCACTCCCCCGCCCAAGAGCGCGAGGGCGAAGGTCGTCATGTTGGCGATAACGTGCTCAAAGCCGGAGGCAACAAAGGCGAGCACGCACCAGAAGATGATGATGGCCTTGCCTGCCTCGGTCCGCAGGCGCCCTGCTGCCCAGATCGCGCCGCACACGAGCACGTTGCACAGCACTCCACGCCAGAACAGTTGGCCCGCTGTGAGGTCAAGCTTGCCGGCCAGGTAACTCATCCAGTACTCCTGGGCGGCGCCATGGTTTAGAACGCCGGT
>JAEYUX010000038.1 GCA_023432235.1 Actinomycetes bacterium | reverse complement strand
GGGTCAAGAATGTCGGGACGGTTGGTCGCGGCGATCATGATGACGTTCGTGTTGGCGTCGAAGCCGTCCATCTCCACGAGCATCTGGTTGAGGGTCTGCTCGCGCTCATCGTGACCACCACCGAGGCCTGCACCTCGGTGACGACCAACAGCGTCGATCTCGTCAACAAAGATGATTGCCGGGCTGTTCTTCTTCGCTTTGTCGAAGAGGTCGCGCACACGGCTTGCGCCCACGCCAACAAACATCTCGACAAAGTCCGAGCCGGAAATCGAGTAGAACGGCACTCCCGCCTCGCCTGCGACGGCGCGCGCAAGGAGCGTCTTGCCCGTGCCGGGAGGACCGTAAAGAAGCACACCCTTGGGAATCTTGGCGCCCACGGCTTGGAACTTGGCGGGGCTTTCGAGGAACTCTTCGATTTCTCGGAGCTCCTCAACCGCTTCATCCACACCGGCGACGTCCTCGAACTTCACCTTGGGGGTGTCGGGGGTGACCTCGGTTGCGCGCGAGCGCCCAAACTGCATGACGCCGCGGCCGCCGCCACCCTGCATCATCGAGAAGAGGATGTAGATCACGATGATGACGATGACGATGGGCAAGAAGCTGAAGAGAATCGTCTGCCAAATCGAGCTGCGGGGCACCACGGAGTCGTAACCGTCCGTGGGGTCGCTTTCCGCGACCGCCGCTGCAATGGCCGGTCCTTGCGGATCGACGTAATAGAACTGGACGAGGCCGTTGGGCTTCGCGTCAGTGTCGGCCAAAACGTCGGGCACCGTGTCGCCCAACTGGATCTTCACCCGCTGGTCGCCATCGGTGATCTCGACCTGCTGGATCCCCTCCGAGGCGAGCACCGCAAGACCCTGCGACGTGGAGATCTTGGTTACCGGCTCTTGATTGAGCGACATGTAAAGCAATGAGCTCACGATGATCACAATCGCGAACAGCACCACGTACGACAGGCGCAGTCTCTTCATAATGACCACGACTCTACGCGAGGACCCCTCGACAGCGGGCGTGTTTCGCGCTCAGCGGTATCCCCAAGACCCGCCCACCTGCAGCTCCGAAACTTCTAGTGCTCTCCGTAAACGCTTGGCTTGAGGATCGCCACGAAAGGCAGGGTGCGGTACTTCTCAGCCCAGTCGAGGCCGTACCCCACAACAAACTCATTGGGGATGTCGAAGCCGACGTAGCGGACGTCGAGCTCAACCTGTACGGCATCGGGCTTGCGCAGGAGTGTCGCCACCTCAACCGACTCGGCGCCGCGCGAGCGAAGGTTGCCGAGCAACCACGACAGCGTCACGCCGGTGTCAATGATGTCCTCAACGATGAGCACGTGACGTCCCGTGAGGTCGGCATCGAGGTCCTTGAGAATGCGCACCACACCGCTCGACTTGGTGCCGGAGCCGTAGGACGACACCGCCATCCAGTCCATCTCGACCGACGGAGGCAAGCGCCGAGCCAGATCAGCCATCACCATGACCGCGCCCTTGAGCACGCCAACAAGCAGCACGTCCTTGCCTGCATAGTCCTCGCGGATCTGGGCCGCGATCTCGTCGAGCCTGTCCCCAATCTCACGGTCAGTAACGACCACCCGCGTGAAATCGTCCATCGTGAATGCGGAGTGGGAGAAGTCAGGGCTCACTCTGATGTTCCGTTCTCGTCTGTGCTTTCGAAGCGCTCGAGGGGGTAGTTGATGATCAGCCTGCCATATTCGCGGCGGGCCTCGTAGCCGCCCGGTAAGGACACGGGGCCTTGGCCGGAGTAGGTCGTGACAAGACGGTCAAGGGCGGCCACGTGGGAAGCGGCCAACGGCCCGGCTCCCCGGTTCTCAGCGATCATTTTCAGCATGCGCGTGCGGATCGCATCAGGGAGGGCAGCAAGCGCCTCGCACTGCCATTCCTCGTTATGTGTCCGACGCTGCGAGTCCATCATCGTGGTGCGGGCCTGGCGGTCAAGTTCGTCCGCATCGGCTTGCAGCAACGCGGCTGATCGGGCCAGGCCTGAGACGACGCCGGGGCCGAGGACGTCGACGAGCGCTGGCATAACGACGCTCCGGAGCGCGGAACGGCGCGGCCCGTTCTCGACTTCATTCGTTGGGTCAAACCACGGCTCGAGTTCGAGCGCTTCACATGCGGCAACGGTGTCTTTGCGCCGGAGGGACAGAAAAGGGCGAACGTAGCGGCCGCGCTTGACCGGCATGCCGGCGAGGGCGCGCGCACCCGACCCACGCGCGAGGGCAAGCAACACCGTCTCGGCTTGGTCGTCCATGGTGTGGCCCATGAGGATGTGCGGGGTGAGCCCACCCTCGGCGTCAACGCGCTCGTCAAGAGCGCGGTACCGGGCCTTGCGGGCGGCCGCTTCAAGCCCACCTTCACGCCCGACGAGCACGCGCTCGACGAACACAGTCGCGATGCCCGCTTTATGGATCTGAGCAACGGCCCTTTCAGCCACCACCGCCGAGTCGGGCTGGAGGCCGTGGTCGACCACAATCGCACCGGTGAGGAACCCCTCCTTGCGACCCACAAAGGAGGCAGCCGCAGCAAGCGCAAGCGAGTCGGGCCCTCCAGAACATGCCACCCACACCTTGGCGCCCATGTCCACGCCGTCGAGCGCTTCACGCACTGCATTGCGTGTCGCGGCCACGGCGGGGTGTGGTCCTGTCACGGGAATCCTTAAGGGTCGGAGCGAGAGAGGGCTAGTGCGGTGACTAACCGCTGCACCCACATTGTGCCAATGCGTCGACAAACTCGTCGACGGCTTGGCGCGGTGCGACGGGTCCGTATGGCATCCCATCGGCCAAGGCGGCAAACAAGAGAGGCCGTCCGTCTGCG
>JAEYUX010000005.1 GCA_023432235.1 Actinomycetes bacterium | reverse complement strand
ATCAGTCGAGGCGGCAGGCACACGCGATGGCTCGCGCCGGTCGCAGCGTGTAAGCCTCTCCTCATCGACCGGCGAATGCCTCGGTCATCCTCTACGCACACCGTCGTATGGCGCCGCCGCCGCTTCCGCGCGAACCTGGCGGCATGTCCCGCTTTGCGTTGCCCGCGCCCCACCGCGCTGTCGTTGTCGTCGCGTGCGCCGTACTCACCGCAGTCGCGCTCGCTGGTTGTGACCGAGACGATCCAGAGTCCGACGAGGTAGTCATCGTGACCCCGAGCGCTGCGGCGAGCGGGACACGATCTGGCGACGACGGCACGATCACCCTCGAAGCGATCACTCCCGC
The DNA here is from genome assembly GCA_023432235.1 of Actinomycetes bacterium. Lineage (GTDB taxonomy): Bacteria > Actinomycetota > Actinomycetes > Actinomycetales > Demequinaceae > Demequina. Next base: position 2,608 of record JAEYUX010000005.1, on the reverse strand, counting down.
ACCGAGCACCGATGACGAGTACTGCACCGCCGTCATCACCGCGATGTCGGACTACAACATGGCCTTGCAGACCTACATCGATGACGTTCTCCCCGCCACCCTTGCCGCTGCGCAAAGCAATGACCTGTCAGGCATCAACGACCTCGGCGGCACCGTCAATGCGCTTGCACTCGACGCCGTTGACCGCGTCACGGCAGCCAAGGCGCTCGTTGACGACAAAGCGGCGAGCGAGGGCCTCAACGGGATGATCGAGTACCTCAACTCGTACCTCATTCCGGCGGCGCTCATCATGAACGCCGCAAGCGACTTCGATGCGTTCAACGACGACATCACGGCCCATACCGAGATGCAGTTGCCGCTCATTCAGCGCCAGTTTGGCCACGGTCAGGCTGTCAAGGACTACACATCTGAGCGTTGCGGAGTTGACCTCACGGTCGTCACTGCGGGCTAGTTTCGACCTGCCCCAGAGCGCGCCTGCGCTGTAGATTCTTGCCATGTCGCAGGTCGACACTCTCGATTCCGCCAGTTACGCTGCCGTGCTGTCCATGCTTGAGCGTGCCGCAGCGGCGCGTGACCGAGCCGGGTTCGGGCTTGCTGTGTGCGAGGACATATACGCCATATTCTCGCCATGCGTTTCGGTGTCCTACACCGAATCGAGCGACGACGCTTCCCGAGCGGCCGCCGTCATCATCCCCCGTCCTGAGCCGGCCTGGTTCGATACCTATCAAGCGGTCTACGAGACCTACATGATGCAGAATCCCCTGTTAGCACTCGCGGTCGCAGGCGGCGGTCGCCTTGAGCGAGCAACAACGTGGACGGATGCGGACACCAGCGGCGCGTTCGCGGACTCGGATTTGTACCAGCACTTTTATGCCCCCAATGGCATCCACAGTCAGATTGCGATCACAGTTCCTGTTGAGCACGGTGGCGTCGCGGGAGTCGCAATCAACCGCGACGGAACGGGTTTTGACGCGAGGGAGCGAGCGCTCCTCAACGCCGCGTCTCCTCTGCTCGGTTGGGCACACCGCCACGTCACTGAACACGCCGCGCCTTTGGTGCGTCCGGCCGGAGTGGAGTGGGGCGAGTCCTGGCTCTTTGAGGACGACGCTTCGCGGGGTATGCGCGAAAGGCTCCTCACCTCGGGACTCACCGCACGGCAGACGGACGTGGTCTTGCACGTTGCGACGGGTGCGACGAATCGTCAGATCGGCCGCGCGCTTGGCATTTCCCCCGAAACGGTCCGCAAGCACCTGGAGAACGCCTACGTCACCCTCGGCGTCACCAACCGGGTCGCGGCTGCGGCGATTGCGCTCGGCGCGTCAATGACACCTGCTTAGGACGCGAACTCACACACCCAGGAGCCGGTGACCTGCGCGCCGGAGCGGTCCTTCACGTCGTAAGTGCCCGAATCGAGCCCAGGCGCCACCGTCATCGTGCCGGAAAGCTCAAACCTGTCACCGTCGGCCTCGGAAAAACGGACGTCAGCCGCATAGGTCCCCGGGCCGTCGAACTCCTCGGTGATCTCCAACTGAGCGAGAGTGAGGCCGTCGAGCACGTCGGAGTTCATCGCGAGTACCGCATACGAGCCGTCTAGCCCACCTTCGTCACGGGCGCCGATGCACGCGATGGTGGTGAGAGATTCGATGCCCACCTCGGCCACCTGCGCCGCAGTCACCTCGATGCTGATCGCGTTGCCCGTCGCGGGGATACTCCCCTCGACAGCCACTCGGTTCAGACCTGACGTGAGCGGTCCGGCGCCGCTGAGATCGCCGGTGTCAGCGTCGGCGCTATCACCGCCCGAGCCGGCGGCAGGTGTGTTTTCCAGCGCGATCGCAGCCGTCTCAGTGAGGCCGATGATGGACGCTGACGCGATCGATGCCGGGTCTTGAGTGAGGACGACGGCAGCGTCGGCACCCGCAGGCGCCCATACCTGGTAGTACGTGTCACCAGCGACTTGGCCGCGCATGCCGCCCGCTCCAGCGGACAGCTCCTCCCCGGAGAACGACTCGTACGCGAGGAGGCTACTTACGGTGAGGGTGACGGTGTGCTCGCCCTCAGGATCGCTGTAGACGCAGCGGCCAGGCTCCTCCGTCACAACGCCCCAGCCCATGCCGCCTGCCGCTACTTCGACGTCCGCAACGCCGAGCAGGTCGCATGCCGACGCGAGGTCGTAGCCAGCGACGATGCTTGCGTCGGGCGCTGGAGCCCCAACCGCGGAACCGCTCACAGGTTCGCTGGTCTCAGCGTCGTCGCCGCTGCTGCAACCGGTGATGACGAGGACGAGCGCCAACGCGCAGGCAAGTGCGGGTCGCATGGAATCTCCCGGGGACAGGGCGACGGCACGGATTTCGCGCCTCAGCGCGAGGCTAAGCCGGTGGGCAAGCGCCGGGCCATACGCCGTGTGTCGTAGCGGTGGCGCAACGTTGGTGGGATCAGCCGTTGCCTCGTGCGGGGGCTTGCGTCAATCCGTGGTTTTCCACGTCAGCGAGCCGTCGGCACCGAGCACAATGATGTCCCCATCGCATACCTGATGGTCGGCGAAGTCATTGCGTGCGAACACCTCGCCGTTGAAATCGCGCACCTCGAAACGGCCATCCGAGGCGATGTA
>JAEYUX010000148.1 GCA_023432235.1 Actinomycetes bacterium | reverse complement strand
CGCAGTTTGCGCTCAAGGACGCCCACGTCATCAATGCGAGCGCCGTGCGCTACATCTTCGAGACTGCCGATGCCGACGCCGTGAGAGCCGCAGTGCACGCGTTCTTTGCTTGGCGCGGCTACGCGCTTGAGGAGGGCACGGCCGCCAACGGCGTTTATGGCAAAGGGAGTGCCGTCAGTCGGGCTCTTCTCGGAGGACTCGCAACACGCTTCAAGTTCAATGTCGCCGTCTACGCCGGTGACGGAATCACGCTCGTCGACTTCAGCAAGGGCATGGCGGGCATCCTGGGTGGTGGCCTTGGCGTGACCAGGATGAACAAGGAGTTCGCGGCGATCCAGGCGGAGCTGAAGGCGCTGTAGTCGTTGCGCGTAAGCCTCTCCGGCATGCTCATTGCGTTCGGTTCATCGCGCCTGCGTCGAACGGCGCGGGCCGCGCGTTTCTAGCGGCGAGACGTGCCGAGATGGAGCGTTTGGCTCAGACCTCACGCCACCACAACAGTGCCCGATCACCGGACACTTCATCCCGCCACGCGTACCCATGCCGCTCGTAGAAGCGCATCGCATCAACATCGCGCTCGTCGACTTGAACCTCAATCGCACTCCACCCGCTCTCGCGGGCGTAGGCAAGCAGCACACTCATGAGTTCACTGCCGTGACCCTGACTTCGCCGAACCGGTGCCACATAGAGGTCCTCCACCAGCGCCACGGGTCCGTCGTAGTAGATCGACGGCCTCAAAGACACAGTCCCGAAGCCGCACACGGGTTCGCCCACAAGGAACCCCACGAAAGCTGGCCCCTCCAACAGCTGGGCGAAGCGTGAAGTGAGCTCGCTCATCGGGGGGACGTCGTCGCCGTACTCGGTGTTGAAGCCGGTGAGCAAGCGCGCGAGCACGCCAGCGTCGGCGCTGGTCGCTTGGCGGACGGGAACGTGGGCGTCGTTCACAAACCGAGCCTAGAACGGCACCCGCGGAAGTGCCCGGCGAAGGAGGTGCCCGTCGGGAGACTCGGTCCGCCCTGGGCCCTTTGGGCTCGGAGCGATGTCGGAGCAGTCACAATTCAGTAACTACCTCGATTCTTGCTCCCATTGACCGCTTCGCGCGCGCCGATCGCGCTACGGTGAAGTGAACATTCAACAGTCTCGCGACGATGCGAGATGAGGGGTTGGGGGGCTCATATGGTCCGGCGCATTGCGGGTGTTGTCGCATTGGCCCTATTGGGAGGGTTCGTCGCTGCGCTGCCCGCACAGGCGATCGTGCCTGTTGTCACGTTCCCTGATTCCGACAACGCTTTCGAGATCATCGATGGCATCGAATACATGGTGGTGAAGGATGATCCGAGCGTGGGGGCCGCCGTCATCGGCTACGTGCCAGGCACGGGCACTGATGTTGTCATTCCGGACATGGTTGAGATGGGTGGCATCACCTACGAGGTGACGAGCATCGAGTATGCGGCCTTTGCGGGTACGCGACTCTGGACAGTCTTCATTCCGCATACCGTCACCAGAATCGGTGAGGGGGCGTTCGCGGGAAACTCGCTCTCGAGGCTCGACATCCCTGACTCGGTGATCGAGATCGGCGCGCATGCCTTCGCCGATAACGCGCTCGCTTCGGTGACGATCCCACGAGCTGTGAAGAAGATCGACGCTGGCGCGTTCAATGGCAACCCAAAGCTCACGGAGGTGATCTTTGAAGGCGATGCGCCGGAGCTCAGGGGCACGCTGGCGCTTGGATCGGCGGATCCGACCGTCTGGTTCTTCAGTGGGGCGCAAGGATTCACCAACCCGTGGAACGGCGGGGGTGAAACCGCCTATACCACCGCGTTCGTTCCGGTCGAGAAGACCGTCAATCTTGATACGCAGGGCGGTGTTGGCCTCAATGACATCGCCGTTGAACAGGGCGCTTCCCTGGAGGAGTTCCCCGTCCCACGTCGGGTGAACCACGACTTTGTCGGCTGGTTTGACGCGCCAGTAGGTGGCAACGAGGTGACGTTCCCGTACACCGTGACCGAGGACGTGACGTTCTACGCGCACTGGACCCACCTTGAGCCCGTGTTCCATACACCTCAGACCGTCACGCCAGGTGAGCATCTGACCGTCTACGGCGAGCATTTTGAGCCAGGCGAAGAAGTGCAGATCTGGTTGCTTTCCGATCCGACACTCCTGACAACGGTCACCGTCGGTGATGACGGGGACTTCTCGGTGGTCGTGAAGATTCCCGACATCTTGATGGAAGCCGCTCATGTCATCGAAGCGCGAGGTGAAGTGACCCGCACGTTGCGCGGCGAGGTCGTCAACACCAAGCCCACCGTCTTGGGAGACGATGGCGCACTCCCGGTCTGGATTGTCATCTCGATCGCCGTGCTCGTGGTCGCCGTCGCCGTGGCCTCAGCGCTCATCGTCACTCGTCATCGCCACAGGGGCGGAGCGTCGGGGGACAAGAGCACCGCCCAATCGCTCGCGAGGCACCCATAAAGAGCGGGCCTGCCGCCTCGATCGATACGAGGCGGCAGGCCATTCGGCCTTTCAAGCGGCCGACGCTGCGGCTAGATCGTCTGCCTCACGCGGCTCAGCGGGCGGGCTCCAAGCACGCACAGGAACGACGCAGCGCGCCCGCTACGCTGGCCGGCAAGTCATCGGTGACAAGACGTAGAGGGAAACCGCAGTGGCTGAGTTCGTTCTCGTAAGCACGCATCCCCTCAAGGGCGAGACAATTCGCTACGCATTCGAGGGAGTCGACCCGAACGCCGTTGTAGCGGCCGTGGGGGCTTACTTTGCGCGGCGCGGCTACGTGCTGGAGGCGGGCACGCCTGTGAACGGGACGTACGGAAAAGGGAGTGCGGCTGGCAGGGCCCTCCTCGGAGGTCTTGCCACGCGTTTCAAGTTCAAGGTTGCCATCTATACGGTCGAAGGGGCCGTCTTCCTGGACTTCAGCAAGGCCATGAGCGGCGTCTGGGGTGGTGTCCGAGGCCTTTCAAAACTGACGGAAGAGTTCGCGGCAATCCACGAGGAGCTGACAAGGCTCTAGGTATTGCCCCCAGGTTTGCGGAGCTGGGCGTACGCTTCCCCCATCCGATTGACGCGGCAATGGCGCCGCCGTCTGAGATTGCGAGGTGCAATGGGGATGCGCGCACGTGGAGCCTGCGTCCTCGCGGCGACTGCCGTGCTGTTGCTGAGCGCGTGCCGTCCCGTAGGCGGCGAAGCTGAGGTGCTGAACGAGTCAGGCCGGGACGATCTACGCCTCGTCGTTGTCGATGCACAGGGGCGCGACCGTGTCTCGACTGAATTCGTCGAGGTGGCTCCCATCGATACACAGTTCATGGAGCGCGAGCTGCAGTGCTACATCGCCTCGGATGGCCGTTTCGAGGTGCGCGATTTCAACGGCGAGGTGTTCGCACGCAATGACTTCGCCGACCATCAGGTATGCGATGGGGACATCATTGTGCTCGGTGCCGACGGCTCGCTGA
>JAEYUX010000143.1 GCA_023432235.1 Actinomycetes bacterium | reverse complement strand
AGCATCATGTCGCCGCCCGCCACGAGCGCGACCTCGCCACGCGTCGCGTCGTAGCGCGCGACGGTTGGGATCTGGAAGTCAGGCCCGAGGCCAGCGACGGCCGCGATGCCGGTGAGGAGCTTGGTGGTGGACGCTGGCACTTGCCCATCAGAGGCATCGACGTCGGCGAGCACCTCACCGGTGACAAGGTCGATGATGGACACATTGGTGGATGCGCCGGTGCGGGCATCATCACGCAACGCCTGGGCAATCGCTTGGACGGCCGACGCTGATGGCAGGGGCGCGCTCGGGTCCATGAGCGCGGTGAGAACCGCTCCCGGTACGGGTTCGGGCTCCACAGCGGCGGCGGAGAGGAAGGGCGCTGGCTGCTCCGGTTCTGCGGCCACCGTCACCCAGCCCGGAACATGGTCATAGGCGTCCGCCCACACGTATCCGGCGCCCCCCGCGAGCACCACAGCGGGGACGACAATTCCGGCGATCACCCTCGTTCGCACCCGTCACCTCCCGTCATGCGTCAGACTAATAGCCGGAACGAGGACTTTAGTCGCGAGGTGCAGCATGGAATTCAACGTCACCATCGAGATCCCCAAGGGCTCTCGCAACAAATACGAGGTCGATCACCACACGGGACGCATCGTCCTCGATCGAATGCTCTTCACGTCGACCCGCTACCCGGACGACTACGGCTTCATCGACGGCACGCTCGGCGAGGACGGAGACCCGTTGGACGCCCTCGTGTTGCTCGAAGAGCCCACCTTCCCTGGGTGCCAGATCCGTTGCCGCGCGCTCGGCATGTTCCGCATGCGCGATGAGGCCGGGGGTGACGACAAGGTGCTGTGCGTGCCTGTCGCGGACCAGCGCGCCTTGTGGCGCCAGGACATCTCCGATGTCTCCGACTTCCACCGCCTTGAGGTCCAGCACTTCTTCGAGGTCTACAAGGACCTCGAGCCCGGCAAGTCCGTCGAGGGCGCGCACTGGGTGGGACGCGAAGAGGCTGAGGCCGAGATCCTCGCGTCGATCGAGCGCGCAAAGGGAACTCCGTTCGCGCACGAGAACCCGTTGTACCCGCCGCAGCACTAGCACGCGGCCGACGCGTGAGTCGGCTTTCGGGTGACGTCTCCTCACACGCGTGAGGACCTTGTGGCGCCCGGGTTACGGACGGCCGGCGTACGGCATGATGTCGTTCAAATTCCACGACGATGCGTAGTTGCGCACCTTGGCGTTTGAGCCCGGCACGGTTGCCTCGACTACTTGTCCATTGCCGATGTAAATCGCCACGTGGTAGATCGCATTCGGGTCGCGGTTGGTTCCCCAGAAGATGAGGTCACCCGGCCGCAGTTCGGAGAACGACACGTGCGTCACGCCTGCATATTGGGTGCGGGAGCTGCGGGGAATTGAGAACCCAGCAACGCCCCATGACGCCCGCGTGAGACCCGAGCAGTCATAGGCAGGGCCGTTGCCGCCTGCGAGATAGGGCGAGCCAACGAGAGTCAGTGCGTGAGCAGCGGCTGTCGCCCCTTGCGAGGCGCTCGACGACCAGGAACCGGATGTCTCGCCACCGCCGGTGTTGCCGCCCGTGTTGCCGCCAGTGTTTCCACCCGTGTTGCCGCCAGTGTTTCCGCCGGTATTGCCACCGGTGCTACCACCCGAGCCCCCAGACCCGCCGGAGCCGCCGCTGCCACCCTGGCTCTGCTCGGCGTCGCGGATTGCCTGCTCAAACGCGGCACGCTCCGCTGCAGCACGTGCCGCAGCAAGGCCCGCCTGGCGCTCACGTTCAAGCGCCACCGTAGTGCGCTGAAGTTCGGCAAGGCGCAGAACGGCTGCCTCGTGAGTCGCTTCCGCCTCGGCAACAGCTTGGTCCGCAAGGCGCTGAGCCTCTTGCGCCTCGGCAAGCGCCTCCGCGGCAGCTTCTTCGGCTTCGCGCGCCTCTTCGGCCGCTTCCTCAGCGGCCTCACTCATTGCCTGTGCCACGATCTCCGCTGCGTTGACGCGCTGCACCACCGTGTCGTATTCGGTCGAGGCGCGGTCGATGACTTCGGAGCGCGTGATGACGTCATCAAAGCCGTCAGCGCCGATGACCGCTTCGAGCGACGTCATGGTGCCGCCGGAGCGGTACTCCTCCATCGCAATCGCACCAAGATCGGTTCGCGCTGCGTCGAGCGCGGCAAGTGCTTCTGCGGCACGGTCGGCAGCTTCCTTAGCGGCGGCCTCTGCCTTGTCCGCACGGTCAGCCGCCTCGGCGTAGCGCTCGGCAGCTGCCCGCGCTTCCTTTTCTGCTGCGGCAGCTGCCTCTTGGAGCGACACGATCACCGCGTCGAGCTCCGCGACCGTCGCCTGCTGATCCGCTACCGCGGCCTTTGCGGCAGCAATCTCGTCCAAGCCCGGGTAAGCATCGGCCATGCGCGGCGACGCGATCACGGCAACTGATGCCAGGAGCGCGCCGATCGCGACCATCGCCAGGGTGCGCGACGTCACGCCGCGCCACTCCTTCGCCGCCATACACCGCTCCTTGTCGTCCGTGTGATCGTATGCACCCGAGACCCAAACGTGAAGATTGATGTGAAATGTCCCACGTTGGAGACACGTCCCCAGGTTTATCGGCGTGAGGTGCCATCCGCTTGATAGCGCGCCCCATATCCGCACTGCGGCCGGTATCGCACCTGGAAAAGGGGCCCACAGACGAGGATATTTGCTAACGCATGCCGTAGCGCCCTATGCTCACAGCCATGTTCCGCCGAATGTGTCGCTAGTCAAGCGCACGTTTGGCGTGCGCCCGTCACGGGCGCCCCGCTCCCCTGCATCTGCGCAGGTAGCGAGCGAGAACCCCTCCGGGCCCACACTCACGTGTCGCAGCCGCGAACCTGTCATGGTCGCGGGACTGGCGGCGACATCCTCCAGCTCCGGGGCAGTGCCGGGATGCGGAACAGTTTCACCCCGTACCCACCAAGAAACCCCATAGGAGCCCAGCAGACATGACCGCCAATTGGAAGTTTGAGACCCAGCAGATTCACGCGGGTCAGACCCCTGACGCAGCGACCGGCGCACGCGCGCTGCCGATCTACCAGACCACGTCGTTTGAGTTCGGCACCACTGAGGTGGCCGCAGCGCGCTTTGCTCTGCAGGACCTCGGCCCGATTTACACGCGCATCGGCAACCCCACCCAGGGCGCCGTTGAGGACCGTGTTGCCGCTCTCGAGGGCGGTGTCGCCGCGCTTCTCCTGTCCTCCGGTTCCGCAGCAAATGCGATTGCGATTCAGAACATTGCTGAGGCGGGCGACCACATCGTGTCCTCCCCCTCGCTCTACGGCGGAACGTACAACCTCTTCCACTACACGCTGCCCAAGTTCGGCATCGACGTGACGTTTGTTGACAACCCGGACGACCCTGAGTCGTGGCGCGCGGCCGTTCGCCCCAACACCAAGGCGTTCTTTGGCGAGTCGATCTCGAACCCCAAGCAGGACCTTCTCGACATCGAGGCTGTCGCAGCCGTGGCTCACGAGGTGGGCGTGCCGCTCATCGTCGACAACACCGTGGCCTCGCCGTACCTCGTGCAGCCGCTCAAGTGGGGCGCGGACATCGTCACCCACTCCGCCACCAAGTACCTCGGCGGTCACGGCACCGCCATCGGTGGCGTCATCGTTGACGGTGGCTCGTTCGACTACGCGCAGTACCCGGACCGCTTCCCCAACTACAACCAGCCCGACGCGAGCTACCACGGCCTCGTGTACGCCCGCGACCTCGGCGTCGGCTCGGCCTTTGGCGCAAACCTGTCCTTCATCCTCAAGGCCCGCGTCCAGTTGCTGCGCGACCTTGGTGCCGCGATCTCTCCGTTCAACGCATTCCTCATTGCCCAGGGCCTCGAGACGTTGAGCCTGCGCGTTGAGCGCCACGTGGAGAACGCGAAGAAGGTCGTCGAGTACCTGCAGGGACGTGACGAGGTGGAGTCGATCGCCTACGCCGGAATTCCTTCTTCGCCGTGGCATCACTTGCAGCAGAAGTACGCTCCGAAGGGCGCAGGATCGGTGCTTGCTTTCGAGATTAAGGGCGGAAAGGAAGCCGGTCAGGCATTCGTCGACGCTCTCGAGTTGCACTCACTCGTTGCCAACATTGGTGACGTTCGCTCGCTCGTCATCCACCCCGCGACCACCACGCACTCGCAGTTGACTCCCGAGGAGCAGGCGACGGCTGGCGTCACCCCTGGCCTGGTGCGTCTCGCGGTCGGAATCGAGCACATCGACGACATCCTTGCCGACCTTGACAAGGGCTTCGCCGCAGCGGCCGCCGTCGCGTCGGCTTAGTTCACACAACGAGACGGGGTTAGCGGGCTCGGCGTGACGCCGACCCCCACCCCGTCCCGCTAACCTGCCAATCGCGCTTCACACGTTTTTCTATCGAGGAGCATTTCCATGGACGACGACGCTTCAGAATGGGTCGAGACCGCACCGACCCCCGTACCGGCTTCCGGCGCGTGGCGTGAAGGCATGGACGCGGGCGAGCGGCACTTCGCCGCGATTGGTGACTTGCCACTCGAAGCAGACCCCCTCGGCGTGCTCCCCAA
>JAEYUX010000101.1 GCA_023432235.1 Actinomycetes bacterium | reverse complement strand
GGCTTTCTGGGGCCGACCAGGACGCTGTGCGGGCTCGCCTGCGCGCGCTTGGCGGACCGCAGATGCCAATCCCCAAGGGTGTCGACCCCGCGCGAGCACGCGCAGATCGCAAGGCGCTGCGAGGTCGATGAGGACGGCGCGGTCGTTAAGGACTGCGCGGTTGCTAAGGATTGGTGGGTAACTAGATCTGCGGGATCCCGCTGATCTCGATTTGCCCCGTTCCGGTGGTGCGGGCAGTGACGTCTCGCCAATGGTCGATGCGCCGCAGTCCGCTCGTGTGCTCCGTCTCGGCATCCCCCACGACCACTACGTGCGCCCCGGCAGCGACTCCCGCTGCAATGCCCGGCGGAGAGTCTTCAAAGATCACGCACCGCGATATGTCGACCCCAAGGTGCTGCGCTGCCTGGAGAAACGGTTCCGGGTACGGCTTTCCCCGTTCGACATCGTCGGCCCCCACGAGTACGTCGATGTGCGGAAATCCGGCACCTTCGAGACGTGCCCGGGCAGCGTCGGCAATTGCTGAGGTGACGACAGCCCACTTCCCTTGCGGCAATGCGTGGACAAAAGCTGCCGCTCCTGGCAGTTCGGTGACACCGCCAAACTCGCCACGCTCCCACTCCGCGACGCGGTGGTACCACTCGTCAATGTCCTCGCCCTCGGGCAAGTAGCGACGCAGGGTCGCGATTGACGGAGTGCCGTGTGCGAAAGCGATCACCTCGTCGGGATCGTGACCATGCTCCGTGGCAAAGCGCCCCCACATCTCGTAAACGAGAGAGGTTGAGTCCACGAGGGTGCCGTCCATGTCTAAGAGCACGGCATCAACCACAAGGTGCGAAGGATCTGAGGCGGCCATGCGTCAAGCCTAGGCGGCTTCGTCCAGGACCTTTGATGGGCTCCTGTGCGACCCCGGAAAAATGCCCACAGCGTTAACAGGCCCGAAACATTCGCAATACGCCGACGACACGGGCGCCCACTAGTTTGGGATTCAGCCGCCTTGGCTAGACCTACTTCAAGGAGCAATCCGATGTTCAAGACCGCCGAAGAGGCGCTCGCCTTTGTCAAGGAGGAGGGAGTCGAGTTTGTCGACGTCCGCTTCTGCGATCTCCCGGGCGTCATGCAGCACTTCAACATTCCGGCCGCCCAGTTCACCGAGGACGTCTTCTCTGACGGCCTCATGTTTGACGGCTCATCGATTCGCGGCTTCCAGGCCATCAACGAATCTGACATGAAGCTCTTGCCGGACGTCGAGACGGCGTTCGTTGACCCATTCCGCACTGCCAAGACGCTTGTCATGAACTTCTCGATCGTTGACCCCTTCACGAACGAGCTCTACTCACGCGACCCCCGTAACGTGGCAGCGAAGGCCGAGGCCTACCTCAAGTCCACCGGCATTGGCGACACCGCCTACTTCGCCCCCGAAGCCGAGTTCTTCATCTTCGATGCGGTGCGCTTCGCGACGAACCAGCACGAGGGCTACTACCACATCGACTCGTCTGAGGCCGCGTGGAACACCGGCATCGAAACCGAGCTCGACGGCACTCCCAACCGCGGCTACAAGACGCGTTACAAGGGTGGCTACTTCCCGGTAAGCCCGAGCGACCAGTTCGCGGACTTGCGCGATGAGATGTGCCGCGTGCTCGAGCAGGTGGGTCTTTCCGTTGAGCGTGCACACCACGAGGTGGGCACCGCTGGCCAGCAGGAAGTGAACTACCGCTTCAACACGCTGCTCCGTTCGGGTGACGACTTGATGAAGTTCAAGTACATCATCAAGAACGTGGCGTGGAACGCGGGCAAGACGGTCACGTTCATGCCCAAGCCGCTCTTTGGCGACAACGGCTCCGGTATGCACGTGCACCAGTCGGTGTGGAAGGACGGCGAGCCCCTGTTCTTCGACGAGAAGGGCTACGGCGGCCTGTCCGACATGGCGCGGTGGTACATCGGCGGCATCCTCAAGCACGCCCCCTCGCTGCTCGCGTTCACGAACCCCTCGGTCAACTCGTACCACCGGCTCGTCCCCGGTTACGAAGCTCCCGTGAACCTTGTGTACTCGGCGCGTAACCGCTCGGCTGCCGTGCGTATCCCGATCACGGGTTCGAGCCCCAAGGCCAAGCGCATTGAGTTCCGCGCCCCCGACTCGTCGGGTAACCCGTACCTTGCTTTCGCCGCGCTGCTCATGGCGGGCATCGACGGCATCAAGAACCGCATCGAACCTCCCGCGCCGGTCGACAAGGACCTGTACGAGCTTCCCCCGGAGGAGCACGCTCAGATTCCGCAGGTGCCGGACAGCCTGTCCAAGGTGCTCGACAACCTCGAAGCCGATCACGCATTCCTCACCGAAGGCGGCGTGTTCACCCCCGACCTCATCGAGACGTGGATCGACTACAAGCGCACGGCAGAGATTGACCCGCTGCGCTTCCGTCCCCACCCCCACGAGTTCGAGCTTTACTACGACGTGTAAGTCGTACGTCTAGCCACAAAGGCGGGGCCGTCCATCAGGACGGTCCCGCCTTTGTGTTGTGGCCGGCTTTATCGAGAATCGTCCCGGGTCCTCTGTGGTACCGTCCCACTCGATAAGGACCCGTTGGCCATCGCGCGCGAAACCCCGTCGCAGTGACCTAACCGGTTCGGAGGGAGTAAGCGGTGAGCACGATTGAACGCGTCGCCGAACTCGCAGGGGTGTCGACCGCCACGGTGTCTCGCGCCCTCGCAGGCAAATCCACAGTGTCTGCCGCTACCCGGGCAAAGGTCGAAGCCGCAGCGAAAGAACTCGGCTATGTCGTGTCCTCGGCGGCTTCGAGCCTTGCTTCGGGCCGCACCCGCAACGTCGGCGTCGTCATGCCTTTCCTCTCCAGCTGGTTCTATACCTCGGTTCTCAAAGGCATCCACGAGACGCTGTCCGACGCTGGATATGACCTCACGCTCTATCACCTTGACGCCTCAGACGGGGCTGCAGGCGAGGGCCACCGCTCTCGTAGGGAGCGTCTGTTTGGAGAGTTCTTGCGACGGCGCCGCGTTGACGGACTCATTGCGGTGTCGCTTGAGTTGGCCGACGCCGAAATCGATAGTCTCCATCACATCGGCAAGCCGGTTGTTGGCGTTGGCGGCCCACTCCCCGGCGCGACAACCCTCAGTATTGACGACACCTCCGTGGCACGTTTGGCGACGGAGCATCTCTTGGCGCTCGGTCACCGACACATCGCGCATATCGGCGGTGAGCCCCAGTTGGACCTCGACTTTCATTTGCCGCGTCGCCGGCTCGACGGCTACGAGGCCGCATTGGCTTCTCGAGGAGTGGCGCCGGATCCCCTGCTTGTTCGCGTCGCCGACTTCACCATCGCGGGTGGCTATCGCGCCACTCTCCAATTGCTCGGAGACCCCCGGGTGAGCCCGACGGCCGTCTTTGCCGCGTCGGACGAAATGGCGATCGGCGCAATTCTCGCCGCGCGCGACCTCGGCAAGAGAGTGCCTGAAGACTTGTCGATCATCGGTATCGATGGTCACGAACTCGGTGAGTTCTTTGGCCTCACCACGGTGTCGCAGTTCCCTGAGATGCAGGGACGCTTGGCGGCACAGGAGATCCTTCGCGAGCTATCGGAATCCTCTGAGGGAGCTGAAGCGCGCCAGTTGCCGTATGAACTCATTGTTCGACGCTCCACCTCGGTCCCTGCGGAGCGCTAATCGGGCCCGGCCCATGTAAGCGCTCGACATTTTCGGCGGTGCGAATGTGCATTTGAGCGTGCAAGCGCCTAAAGTGGCCTTCATGTCAACGACGACTCCGCACTCTCCCGAATGGTGGCGCACCGCCGCGATCTACCAGGTTTACCCTCGTTCATTTGCCGACGCGTCCGGCGACGGCATCGGCGACCTCCCCGGTATTACGCGGCACCTCGACCATCTCGCCGCGCTCGGCGTCGACGCCGTGTGGCTGTCGCCCTTTTACCGTTCGCCACAAAATGACGCGGGTTACGACGTCGCCGACTACTGCGATGTTGACCCGCTCTTCGGGACCCTCAGCGACTTTGACGCATTGCTCAAGCGCGCCCATGAGCTCGGCTTGCGGGTCATCGTCGATGTCGTGCCAAACCACTCGTCAAGCGAGCATGTGTGGTTCAAAGAGGCGCTTGCCGCGGGGCCTGGTTCGCCTGAGCGTGCGCGCTATTACTTCCGTGATGGAAAGGGGCCGGACGGCTCTCAGCCTCCGAACAACTGGCTATCGATGTTTGGCGGCCCCGCGTGGACTCGCGTCACTGAAGCCGATGGCACCCCGGGTCAGTGGTACCTCCACCTCTTCGATTCCACCCAGCCCGACTTTGACTGGACCAACCCGTGGGTTGCGGAGCGCTTTGACGACGTGCTGAGGTTCTGGTTTGACCGCGGCGTGGACGGCTTCCGCATCGATGTCGCGCACGGTCTCGCCAAGCACCCGGACCTTCCCGATGTGGACGTCGACCCGCTCCACACGGGCGGTGAGTGGGCCGGAGACGACCACCCGTACTGGTCGCGCGACGAGGTGCACGACGTCTGGCGCCGGTGGCGTCGGATCGCAGACTCCTACCCGGGCGAGCGTGCGCTCGTTGCCGAAGCTTGGGTGCTGCCACTCGCAAAGATGGCGAAGTGGGTCCGCAGCGACGAACTTCACCAGGCTTTCAACTTTGGCTACCTCATGACTGAGTGGAATGCGAAAGGCTTGCGCGCCACCATCGATGAGTCGCTTGACGCGTTCACGTCCGTTGGCGCGCCGTCAACGTGGGTGTTGTCCAATCACGACACGATCCGACACACCACTCGCCTGGCACTAAAGGAGCAGATTCCGCACGGCGTCGGCATCGGGCCCGACAGCCTCGAGCACCCAGATGAGAAGGCAGGACTTCGCCGCGCCCGTGCCGCGAGCATGGTGATGTTCGCACTTCCAGGTTCCGCGTACGTCTATCAAGGCGAAGAACTCGGTTTGCCCGAGGCGATCAACATTCCGGAAGCGGCCCGTCAGGACCCGACATGGTTCCGTACGCCTGCGAACATCTATGGCCGCGACGGTTGCCGAGTCCCCATCCCGTGGGAGTCCGACGCTCCGGCTTACGGCTTCTCCCCCACGGGTGCGAGCTGGTTGCCCCAGCCTCACTCGTGGTCTGAGTATGCGGCGGACCGTCAGGTGGATGTTGCGGGATCAACGTTCGAGATGTACCGCGATGCCCTTCGCCTCCGTGCTGAGCACGGTCTTGGCGCGGGCAGCCTCGCGTGGGAAGAATCGGCAACGGATATCTTGCAGTTTGTTGTGGGAGACGTCCGTGTTGTCGCGAACATGAGCGACGATCCAATCGACCTTCCTGACGGCGACGTTCTCTTGTCATCGATGCCCCTGTCAGGTAGGACGCTCCCCATCGACACGACGGCGTGGCTGCGGGCGTAAGTTCAGCGACGTGGGGGGGGGGGGGGGGGGGCCCCCCGCCCCGCCCCCCCCCCC
>JAEYUX010000058.1 GCA_023432235.1 Actinomycetes bacterium | reverse complement strand
GCAAGCCCTTGAGCGTTGCGAGCAGTCCCGTGAGGTTGCCAATGAGCCGCCCGGCCTTGCCGCGCGCAAGCTCAGCAATATCCGGGTTCTTCTTCTGCGGCATGATGCTCGAGCCGGTCGAGTAGGCATCGTCGAGCGACACGAAGCCGAACTCGACGGTTGCCCACGCAATAACCTCTTCCGAGATCCGCGAGAGGTCGACCCCGATCATCGCTGCCACCCACGCAAACTCGGCAACCACATCGCGCGAAGCCGTGGCGTCGATCGAATTCTCCGTGGGGCCAGCGAAACCGAGCTCGCTCGCCACGGCGGCGGGATCGAGACCGAGCGTCGAACCCGCGAGCGCACCAGCCCCATACGGCGAATAAGCAGCACGCGCATCCCAGTCCGTGAGGCGCTCGACATCGCGTAGCAACGGCCACACATGAGCCATGAGCGAGTGACCAAGCGTCACGGGTTGCGCGTGCTGGAAATGCGTGCGCCCCGGCATTGGGTCACCAATGTGACGGTCAGCCTGCTCGAGCAGTGCCTCGGCGGTATCGAGCAGCAGCGCCGCAATCACCCGCGCGTGGCGGCGTAAATACATCCGTGGCAAGGTCGCGATTTGGTCATTGCGCGAACGACCAGCACGCAGCTTCCCCCCGAGTTCGGGGCCGACGCGCTCAATGAGGATGCGCTCAAGCGCACCATGGACGTCCTCATCCTGGGGTGAGGGACGCAGTGTCCCCGCAGCAACATCGGCCCGCATTCCACCCAGCGCCTCGACCATCGCGGCCGATTCGTCACCAGTCAGCAGGCCCGCCTTCTCCAGTGCGTGCGCATGCGCAATCGAGGCGGCAAGGTCATCGTCCGCATAACGCCAGTCAAAGTGGGTGGACACGCTGAGGCGCGCGAGCGCTTCGGCAGGTCCCCCCGAGAAGCGTGCTCCCCACAGGGCGCCCTCGTTGGTGCCGTGCTCCGTCATCGCGTTTCCCTTTCCTTTGACACTCAGTCGCCTCGACCCTGGTTTCCCACGACGTACGTCGCTCGGAACCTAGTCACCCAGTGCAGCGGCGCGCTCGGCGCGAGCCGACGCCTGCTTTGCGGCAAGACCGTAGATCTCGATGAAGCCGCGTGCAGCGCTCTGGTCGAACGTATCGCCTTCGTCATAGGTGGCGAGGCTGAAGTCGTAGAGACCGACCTCAGAACGGCGTCCGTTGGCGACAGCCTTGCCGCCGTGCAGCTCCATCCGAACCTCACCGGTGACGAACTCCTGGGTGTCCTCGATGAAGGCGTCGAGTGACTTCTTGAGCGGCGAGGACCACATGCCGTCGTACACAAGGTCGGTCCACTTCTGTTGGATGACGCGCTTGTAGCGGGCCTGCTCGCGCTCCAAGGTGACGTTCTCCATCTCCTTGTGCGCCTCGATGAGAGCGATCGCACCGGGCGCCTCATAGATTTCGCGGCTCTTGATGCCAACGAGCCGGTCCTCAACGATGTCGATACGGCCGATGCCCTGGGCGCCTGCGCGGCGGTTCATTTCCTGGATCGCCTGCAGCGGGGTGACAGCCTGACCATCGATCGCAACGGGGATACCGCTCTTGAAGCTCACGATGACCTCGTCCGGCACCGGCGGGAACGCCGGGTCGTCGGTGTAGTCGTAAACATCCTTGGTGGGCGCGTTCCAAATGTCCTCAAGGAATCCGGTCTCCACCGCACGGCCCCACACATTCTGGTCGATTGAGAAGGGGTTCTTCTTGGTGGTCGCGATCGGCAGGTTGTTGCGCTCGGCATAGTCGATTGCCTTGTCGCGCGTGAGGGCAAGGTCGCGCACCGGCGCGATGCACTTGAGCTCAGGGGCGAGCGACACGATGCCGACCTCAAAGCGGACCTGGTCGTTGCCCTTGCCGGTGCAACCGTGGGCAACGGTCGTGGCACCGAACTCCTTCGCTGCCTTCACGAGGTGCTTGACGATGACGGGCCGTGACAGTGCCGAGACCAGCGGGTACTTGTCGTGGTACAGCGCATTCGCCTTGAGCGCCGGCATGCAGTACTCCTCGGCGAACTCGTCGCGAGCGTCGGCCACATAGGCCTCGACCGCGCCACAGTCGAGGGCGCGTTGGCGGATCACCTCAAGGTCCTCGCCACCCTGGCCAACGTCAACGGCCACAGCGATCACTTCGGCGCCCGTCGCGTCGGCAATCCAGCCGATGGCGACAGACGTGTCGAGACCTCCCGAGTAGGCGAGGACGATGCGTTCGGTCATGAGGGTTCCACTTTCTGCTCAATCAGGAATCGTGACGGGCGCCGGCGGCGCGGTCGAGAAACTTCTGTGCGAGAGCTGCGCCACCGAGCGCCTCTCGCGAAATGACGATGATCGTGTCATCTCCCGCGACGGTGCCAAGAATGTCCTCGTCGTCGTGAGTATCGATTGCCATCGCCAAGAATTGGGCCGCACCTTCGGGCGTGCGCAGTACCGCGAGGTTGGCGCTACCAGCCGCCGAGTGCAACAACTCAGCGCACAGGCGGTTGAGACGTGCCGAGGTGTTCTCCACGACTTCCATCGTCGCCTGCGTTGCGTACGTCAGCTTCCCGTCCGCATCTCGCACTTTGACGGCTCCGATTTCGACGAGATCGCGAGACAAGGTCGCTTGAGTAACCCGCAAGCCTTCCGCCTCGAGCACAGCCGCCAGTTGGATCTGCGACTCGACCCCGCCTTGCTCGATGAGATGACGCACGCGAGCCTGACGGGCGGCCTTCGTCGCAGGAACGGTGGGCGTCATCGGTCGATCTCCGAGTGCTCCATCAGCCAGGTGAGAAGGGCCTTCTGGGCGTGTAGGCGGTACTCGGCTTCGAGCCACACAATCGACTGCGGGCCGTCGAGGACGTCCGCCGTGATTTCCTTTCCGCGGTAGGCCGGCAGGCAGTGCAGCACATGCGCTCCGGGCGCTGCGAGCTTGAGCGTGCGCTCATTCACCTGGTACTGGTCGAACGTGCCGTGGCGCTGAACCGCCTCTTCCTCGTCACCCATCGACAGCCAGGTGTCAGTGGCGATGATGTCTGCGCCCGTCACCGCGTCGTCATGATCCGTAGTGACCTGAATCGAACCGCCGTGTTCGGCCGCGATGCGCTTCGCATCGAGGACAACGCGCTCATCTGGCTGGTACTCGACCGGCGCGCCCACGCGGACGTGCATTCCGGCAAGTGCGCCGCCAAGCAGGTAGGAGTGCGCCATGTTGTTCGCGCCGTCACCCACGTACGTGAGCGTGAGTCCCGCAAGCGCGTCCACTCCCCCACGCACGTCCGCAATCGCGGCAAGATCGGCGAGGATCTGGCACGGGTGGAACTCATCGGTGAGCGCATTGACCACGGGCACCCCCGCGTTCGCCGCCATCTCCTCGACGCGCTCCTGGCCAAAGGTGCGCCACACGATCGAGCTCACCTGCTTGCCGAGCACTCGTGCGGTGTCGGCAATCGACTCGCCGCGGCCCATCTGCGAACCCTGCGCATCGAGAACGAGCGGGTAACCGCCGAGCTCGGCAACACCGACAGCAAAAGACACGCGCGTGCGGGTGGACGGCTTGTCGAATAACACGGCCACGGACTTGGGGCCTTCATACGGCCGACGCAGGTGTCGGTTGGCACGGAAGGCCAGGGCAAGTTCAATGACCTCGCGCTGCTCAGCGGCGGTGAGATCGTCATCACGCAGGAAGTGCCGGATCATGAGCGCTCCTTTGCGGCCGGGATCGCGGTGGCGAGGTAGTCGCCGAGCCACGCGATAAACGGCGTTGCCTCCGCTTGCGTCAGCGTGAGGGATGGTGCCAAGCGGATGGTGTCGGGGCTGGGCGGGTTGATGATGAAGCCGGCGTCGATGGCGGCTGCAGCCACTTCAGCGCTGATCTGCGCCTCAAGCTGGATACCGAGCAGCAGTCCCTCGCCACGAACGGTGATGACGCCGGGGAGCGCCCCCACGGTTTCCTTGATCCACTCACCCATCGCCTTGACGTGGGACAAGAGACCGCGCTTGTCGATCGCGTCGAGAGTGGCGAGCGCGGCGGCGGAGGCCAGCGCATTGCCACCAAAGGTCGTGCCGTGTTGCCCTGCCGTCAGCATCGTCGCGACCTCGGGCCCAAAGGCAATGAGCGCACCGATTGGGAAACCGCCACCAAGACCCTTGGCAAGGGTGACAACGTCGGGCTGAATGCCGTGCGCGTGCATGGCAAGCCAGTGCCCCGTGCGGGCGATGCCGGTCTGCACCTCGTCAGCAATCATGAGCGCGCCGTGGCGCGTGGTGAGAGCGCGGACCTCTTCGAGGTAGGCGTGGTCAAGCGGCACCACGCCCGCTTCGCCCTGGATGGGCTCAAGGAAGATGGCCGAGACGTCGTCACCCATTGCCGTGTTGAGCGCAACGACGTCATTTGCCGGGATGAACTCGACGCCCGGTGCGAGCGGCGCAAAAGGCTCGCGATAGGCGGCCTTCGAGGTGAGCGCCAGCGCCCCGGTTGAGCGACCGTGGAAGGAGCCCTCGAGCGCCAAAATGCGCGTCCGGCCCGTCCTGCGCGCGATCTTGAAGGCCGCCTCATTTGCCTCGGTGCCGGAGTTGGCGAGGAACACGCGCGAGCCTTCCGGCGCACCCGAAATGTCGATGAGGCGCTCCGCGAGTGCAATCTGCGGCTCAGTGGCAAAGAAGTTTGATGCGTGAGCGAGAGTCGATGCCTGCTGGGCGATCGCGGCGACCCACTCCGGGTCGGCGTGTCCGAGAGCATTAACAGCGATGCCGCCAAGGAGGTCAAGGTAACGCGTGCCGTCCGCGTCCCACACATAGGAACCCTCACCCTTAGTCAGCACGCGCAGCGGGCGCCCAAAGGTGCCCATGAGTGCGTGCTGATAGCGGTCGAGGCCCTGCTCGACGAGTGACCCGCTCATGCCCACAGGTCCACATCGTCTGGCCGGACCATCGTGCCGATGCCGTCCGAGGTGAAGATCTCGGTGAGCAAAGAGTGTGCCTCGCGGCCGTCAATGATGTGGGCCTGACCCACACCACCGCGCACGGCGCGAAGGCATGCTTCCATCTTGGGCACCATTCCCTCTTCGAGGGTGGGCAGCAACTGCTCAACATCCGAGGCGTGAATGCGGCGCACAAGCGAGGAACGGTCTGGCCACCGCGAGAAGAGACCCTCGACGTTGGTGAGGACAACGAGCTTGCGGGCACGCAGGGCCACAGCAAGCGACGCCGCAGCGGTGTCGGCATTGACGTTGAGCACCGTGGTGGGGTCATCGACGTCAGGCGCAACCGTGCTCACCACGGGGATACGACCGGCGTTGATGATGTCCTGAACGGCGGCCGGGTTCACTTTCACCACGTCGCCCACAAGTCCGACGTCAACCTGCTCGCCCTCGACGAGGGCGTGACGGCGACGTGCCTGCAACAGCCCCGCATCCTCACCTGACAGGCCAACCGCCAACGGGCCGTGGTCATTGATGAGCCCCACGAGTTCTCGCGACACCTGACCGGTGAGCACCATGCGCACCACGTCCATCGCCTCGGGCGTGGTGACACGGAGGCCACCCTTGAACTCGCTTGCGATGCCGAGGCGCCCGAGCATGTCGTTGATCTGCGGACCGCCACCGTGAACGACAACGGGGCGCAGACCGAGCAACCTGAGGTGGACGACGTCTTGGGCAAACGCGCGCTTGAGGTTCTCGTCAACCATCGCGTTGCCGCCGTACTTGATGACGACAATCTGGCCACGGAACTGCTCGATCCACGGCATCGCGTCGATGAGGACGCTCACCTTTTGTTGCGGAGTGAGGTCGGGGGTGTCGATCAGTTCAGTCATGAGGAGTACGCGCTGTTCTCGTGGACGTAATCGTGGGTGAGGTCGTTGGTCCAGACGGTGGCGCTGGAATCGCCCGCATGCAGGTCGATGAGCACCGTCACGTCCCGCTCAGTGAGGTCGACAAGCGAACGGTCATCGCCCACGCCCGCTGCTTTAC
This sequence comes from Actinomycetes bacterium, assembly GCA_023432235.1. Taxonomy (GTDB): domain Bacteria; phylum Actinomycetota; class Actinomycetes; order Actinomycetales; family Demequinaceae; genus Demequina. The sequence continues at coordinate 7,761 of JAEYUX010000058.1, read as the reverse complement.
ATACGTGGACGTTGTTCACCCACACGTCGATGCGGGTCGCGTCAAAGGGCGCAATGTCCTCCGGGACGGTGCCTGCTGCGGCGATGATGCGACCCCAGTTGGGGTCCCGACCGAAAATGGCGGCTTTGAAGAGATTGGAGCGCGACACCGCACGGGCTACCGCCTCAGCAGCGGCCTCCGTTGACGCATTCGCCACGGTGATCGCGATGTCGTGATCGGCGCCTTCTGCATCACGCAACAGCTGCTGTGCGAGGTCGTGGCAAAGGTCCGTGAGCGCCGCTTGGAACACCGACGGCTCGGGAGCCGCGCCCGACGCCCCGTTTGCGAGGAGAATCACCGTGTCATTGGTCGACATGCAGCCGTCGGAGTCAAGGCGATTGAGCGTGACACGCACTGCCTCGGTGAGCGCGAGACGCGCCTGGGCCGCGTCAATCTGTGCATCCGTCGTGATGACGCACAGCATTGTTGCCATGCCCGGCGCGAGCATGCCAGCGCCCTTCGCCATTCCGCCGATGCTCCAGCCGTCCCCCTCGACAACCGCCGTCTTGGGCACGTTGTCGGTGGTCATGATGGCCTCGGCAGCGTCGGCGCCACCCTCGTGAGCCAAAGCCGCAACCGCGGCGTCAACACCACCGAGAAGCTTGTCCATGGGAAGCCGCGTGCCAATGAGTCCCGTCGAGCAGACGACCACGTCGCCAGCAGAGATATCGCGGCCGGTCTTCTGCAACGCCTCCGCTGCATGCTCCGCCGTTGTGTGGGTATCGGCGAAGCCCTCCGGGCCGGTCGCCGCATTGGCGCAACCCGAGTTCAATACGACAGCATCGACGCGACCGTCCGCAACCACTTGACGGCTCCACGCGACGGGTGCGGCGAAGACGCGGTTCGAGGTGAATACGCCGGCGCCCACAAACTGAGGACCTTCGTTGACGACGAGGGCGACATCCCTTTTGCCGCTCGCCTTGAGACCACCGGTGGTGCCTGCGGCGACGAAACCCTTTGGGTGTGTGACGGACACGTGTGTGTCTCCCTGTGTTCCAGGCGCCTTACGGCGCCACTCCGATGGTGGTGAGGCCAGTGGTCTCGGGGAGGCCGAGCGCAATGTTGAGGGACTGCAGTGCCGCGCCAGCGGTGCCCTTGACGAGGTTGTCGAGAGCGCACAGGGCGATGACATTGCCTGCCTTCTCGTCGACCGCGACCTGAATGAGAGCGGTGTTGGCTCCCACGGTGGCCGCCGTTGTCGGGATCTGACCCTCGGGCAGCACTTTGACGAAGGGCTCGCCCTCATAAGCGGATACCCATGCCTCGCGGACCTGGGCAGCGGTGACGCCCGCAGCGAGCGGCGCCGACACGCTTGCGAGGATGCCACGCGACATGGGGACGAGGATCGGCGTGAAGCTGACGCGAGCGTCGGCCGCACCCGCGGAGCGCAAGTTCTGGAGAATCTCCGGAATGTGCCGGTGAGAGCCGCCCAGCGCATACGGCGCGGCGTTGCCGAGGCCTTCCGCCGCCAGCATCGAGGTCGCGAGCTTCTTGCCTGCGCCTGAGTAGCCAACGGCGAGAGTTGCCACGATGCCGGTCGCGTCGATGAGGTCTGCCGCGACGCCAGGCTGGATGGCGAGGGTGACAGCGGAGGCGTTGCACCCAGGCGCAGCGATGCGGCTCACGCCAAAAAGGGAGTCGCGCTGGCGACCAGCGGGGGTGATGAGTTCAGGGATGCCGTATGGCCACGTTCCGGCATGCTCGCCCCCGTAATAGGCCGCCCAATCCTCGGCACTGGCGAGCCGGTAGTCGGCACCGCAGTCAACAACGAGGACGTCGCCTGGAAGTTGAGCGGCGATTTGCGCCGACGTTCCATGCGGCAGAGCGAGGACGACGACGTCGTGGCCGGCGAGGTGATCGACCGTGGTCTCGGTGAGAGTCCTGTCGGCGAAGGGGACGAGGTGCGGTTGGTGCGCGGTGACGACATCGCCTGCGGAGGAGTTCGCGGTGAGCGCGCCAAATTCGACATCCGGGTGCTGGGAAAAGACGCGGAGAACCTCGCCGCCCACGTACCCGGACGCACCAGCAACTGCTACCGAGAACGTCATAGTGAATAACTATACATACTCATGCATGCACGACGTGCCATCGTCGCGTGCGTGTTGTATCGCGAGGGGACGCATTTCGGTCGCTTCAGTGGCTGCAGACCTGCACAATTGGCTCATGCAGAACTTGCGCATGCGCCTCATGAGCGAAGCGGATATCTCCGCTGCCCTCGCCCTGAATAATGCAGCGCAACCGGCAATGAACCCTCTCACCGAGGACGAAATGCGTGAACTGTTCACGTACAGCGACATCGCACTCGTGGGCATCAACCACCAGCGCGAACTCATTGCATTCCTCATCTGCCTCTCGATGGGCAAGCCATATGCCTCCGAAAACTACCGATGGTTTGAAGAGCGCGGCGTGCGCCATCTCTACGTCGATCGCGTTGTCGTCGCGCCATCCGCCAAGGGCACCGGCATTGGCAGGGCGCTGTACGAGTCGGTATTCGCTCACGCCCGGCAGATTGGCGCCAACGAAGTAACCGCAGAGGTCAACCTCACACCACCAAACCCGGGTGGCATCGCGTTCCACGAACGGCTCGGCTTCCGGCGGCTTGCGGAGCAGGACACTCGTGAGGGCACGGTCCGCGTCGCCCTCATGGCGCGCTCGGTCTACTAAGCACCAGGGCGCGATTGCCGCCTACGATCACTCAATGCGGATCCTCATTATTGGCGGTACCGGTCTCATCTCTGCTGAGTTTGCGCGCGTGTGCGCCGAGCGCGGAGATCAGCTCACCCTTGTGACGCGCGGCACGTCGACTACCACCTCGCCGCCCGCCGGTGCACACGTCCTTCACGCCGACGCCACCGACGCTGCCGCGATGAGGTCGCTCTTGCGTGGACCGCGGCTACGCGGCGAGAAGTGGGATGCGGTCGTTCAGTTTGTCGCGTTCGGACCAGACCACGTCGCCGACGACGTCGCTACCTTCGCGCCGATAGCCCACCGGTACGTCCTCGTTGCGACGGCGGCAGCGTACGCCTCGTTCGAACGCTTTGTGCCGTTGACGGAAGCCACCGAGCAGCGCAATGACTTCTGGGCCTATGCCCGTGACAAGCAGGCGGCGGAGGAAGCGCTGAGAGAACACGCTGAACGCGCGGGGCTCGCCTACACGATTGTGCGGCCTGCCCATACGTACGGCGATTCGAAGATTCCTGGCTATACCGGCGTATCGCGCCACCCATGGACATTGATTGACCGGATGCGGCGAGGAGCCGACATCATCATTCCGGGTGACGGCACGTCGGTATGGACGATCACCCATGCGTACGACGTCGCGACAGCCATGCGTGGATTGCTCGATGCTCCTGCGGCGGAGGGGCGCAGCGTTCACGTCACCTCTGACGAGGCGCTCACGTGGATGGGCCTGCATCGCACCATTGCGCATGCGGCAGGCCTGAGCGACCACGCTTTCGAGGCGCAAGTGGTCAATGTGCCAACCGCGGCACTTGTCGCCGCGATGCCAGCCCAGCGCGGCTCCCTCTACGGCGACAAAATGCATGGCGCCGTCTATGACACGAGCCTCATCAAGGAGTTGGTGCCCGGGTGGAGCGCGACCATCCCATTCGCCGAGGGAGTGCGTCGCGCTGTGGCCTCTTTCGAGGCGCGGCCCAAGTGGCAGACGATCGACGACGACGCGAATGCGGTGTTCGACAGGCTCGGGCGTATTTACCGGGATGCCCTCGGCGCCGCCGCGACGTGAGCCGCTGAGGTGTGATGTGCTTGTCCTCGTGAAACGATTCGCGGGCACATTGGTGGTGGCTACCTGCCTCTTTGTCAGCGCATGCTCCAGCACAGGAGGCGAGGGCAGCGTTCACGCCAATGCGTCGGCGTCCGCGAGCGCGAGCGCATTGGACGACCACCAGCCCGCCGTCACGGCACCCACGCCGGCGTCGGCGGCCCCCGCTGACGTGCCGCATGCTCCCGCCGTCCAGATCGAGAGCCCCACGCCTCAACCTCCTCGCGCGGACCCATGTGAAGACCCGAGCGCGTCCGCGACGGGTCTCGCGCCGATTGCCCACAACCGTTATGCCGAGATCTGTGTGGGAATGTCCTTTGAAGAGGCAACCGCGGCGATGCCGGGTCCGATCATTGCCGGTCGCGTCGAGTGTCCGTGGTACGCGACAGTGCTCGAGGCGCCCGACGCGGGTCTGCACGTATCCGCGGTGACCAAGCCTGAAGAGCCGGGCGAGGAGATCATCCTCTTCACGATGACGTGGAGCGGGAGCCTCGCCAACGCGGCGGTGTTTCCCGCTCCGGAAACCGCTGAGGGCGTATCGGTGGGGTCGACGACGGACGAGGTCGCCGCTGCCTATCCCAAAGCGAAGGCAGTGGTGATCGATGACCCCGCGCTCGGCACCCGGCATCAGTTCGTCGTGACCGGCAAGAACGACACGGCGATTGTGTTCGATGTGACGGAGGGCCGCGTCTCTGCTGTGCACTGGGGAAATGGGCTCGCTGAGGGTTCGATTGCCGAGTACTGCGCGCTCTGATGTGGCCTGCGCGGTCCGCCGAACAGCGGGATGCGATATTCGTCCTTGGTTTCTCCTGCGATGCGCGGTTACAGTAGACGCGAATTGTCGAATCGCTTCGATAGAGACGCGCTGAGGTGGTGCCAGCACGCCTGTCAGTCGGGGCACCGAACGGAGTCATCGCATGCGCGTGTTGTTTATTGGCGGAACCGGCCTCATCTCGTCGGCCGTCTCCCCACTTCTCATTGAGCGCGGCCATGACCTCACCCTTGTCACTCGGGGGACGTCCGCGAAGGCAAAGGTCCCCCGCGGCGCACGCGCCATCGTTGCGGACGCCCTCAATCCCGCTGAGTTGCGTTCCGCCCTCAAATACGAGGTATCAGCTCGGGGCGAGTACGACGCCGTCGTTCAGTGGATTGGCTTTGACCCCGACCACGTGTCGCAGGACATTGAGACCTTTGCGGCGATCACCAAGCAATACGTCTTCATCTCGTCAGCGTCGGCGTACCAGACTCCCCCATCCCATTACGTGGTGCGAGAAGACACAACTCCGCTCCACAATCCCCACTGGCAGTACTCGCGAGACAAGGCCGAGGCCGAACACCGCTTGCGCGTGGCCCATGCCGGGTCGGGCTTTCCTTTCACCGTGGTGCGCCCCTCTCACACGTACGGTTATGCCGACGTCCCTGCGGCGGTCAACTCATGGGTCCACCCATGGACATGGCCTGCTCGTCTGCTCCGTGGAGCGCCGATCATCACCCACGGGGACGGCACAAGCCTGTGGACGCTCACGGATCACCGCGACTTTGCCGTTGGCATTGCCGGGCTCCTTGGCAATGAGAAGGCGATTGGGGACGAGTTCCACATCACGTCAGACGACGTGCTCTCGTGGAACCAAATCCACCATCACATCGCGGCTGCGCTTGGCGTCAGCGCCGCACAACTCGAGGAACAGACCCGCTACATCCCCACGGATCTCCTCGTCCGCTTTGATGCCGAGGCGTTTGAGGGTCCGCTCCTTGGCGACAAAGCAAACGCCGGCGTCTTCGACAACTCCAAGGTGAAGGCGCTCGTGCCCGAGTTCTCGCCTCGCTTCCGATTCGAGGATGCGATTCACGAGTCAGTCGCGTGGTTCCGCGCCGACGCCTCACGCCAGTCGATCGACACGGCCGCGGATGCCTTGTGGGACCGGGTCACGGAACGCTTCGATCGCGGCGTCGCGGCGATGTTTGACGAGAATTAAGTCGCTGCCGGGCGTCGGCCGGTACGACACTGCTTCCACTCCACCGACGGAGCGGCCTCGCCCGCCTATCGTCGCAAGTTCTCGGCGACGTGATCGAGAAGCTCTTGCCACGCGTCGGCGAACTTCTTGACGCCTTCTTCTTCAAGTTGCTGGGTGACCGCCGCCAAGGAAACGCCCTCTGCCTCGATGCTCTCGACTGCCGCACGCGCGTCTTCATAGGCACCCGTGATGGTGTCGGTCGCGTCGGTCACAAGGCTGTGATCGGCGACAGCGGCCAGCGTTGAGGGCGGCATCGTGTTGACGACACCGCGCGTGACGAGCTCATCGACGTACATCGTGTCGGGGTACTGCGGGTCCTTCACCGACGTCGACGCCCACAGCGGGCGCTGTGGATGCGCCGCACGCTCCGCCAACTCCTCCCATTCGGGTCCATCGAAGCGCTGCTCGAACAACTCCATCGCGAGGCGGGCGTTTGCAATCGCCACCGCGCCGCGCGCCACATGGCCTTGCGGCAACTGCTCATCTACTGCCGCGTCCACGCGGCTCACAAAGAACGATGCGACGGACACAATCGTGCTGAGGTCACGTCCAGCGTCGGCCGCGCGACGCAAGCCCGCCATGTACGCGTCGATCACCTCGTTGTAGCGCTCGAGAGAGAAGATGAGCGTGACGTTCACGCTGATGCCGTCGGCGATGGCCTGCTCGATCGCTGGCAGACCCTCCTTGGTGGCAGGGATCTTGATCATCGCGTTGGGCCTGTCGACAAGCCACCACAATTGCCGTGCCTCCGCGATCGTTGCAACGGTGTCGTACGCGAATCGAGGATCGACCTCGATGGAGACTCGCCCATCGACTCCGCCCGTGCTGTCGTACACATCCCGCAGCACATCGCATGCGTCACGGACATCGGCGGTGGTGATCATCCGGACCGCCTCATCGACCGACACCCCGCGAGCCGCGAGGTCGCGCACCTGCTCGTCATAGGCGTCGGACTCGCTGACAGCTTTCGCGAAGATGCTCGGGTTCGTTGTCACTCCGACAACATGGCGCTCATCGACGTCGCGTCGAAGCGCGCCATCGCGGATAGCCGTGCGGCTGAGTTCGTCCAACCAAATGGACACGCCTGCTCTGCTGAGCGAGTCAAGCGGCTGTGTGGCTTGCGTTGAGGTGGACATATGTCATTCCCTTTCCGCGGCCGCAAATTGTGCGGCCCACACCGGGGCAACGACTGCGGGGGCACGGAAGATTCCGCAGGCGGTCCATAAGCGCGTGGGCATAAGGTCGAAATGCGGCGTGTTGCGGGTGATAGGCCGTGTCGTCCACCCATTGGAGGTTTTGGCCCATGTCGCAAGCCCATCCGGTACGCGAACAAGCCGCTCGCCAGGGGGACGCAGACGCCCTCGTGTTCTTTGGCGCGAGTGGCGACCTTGCACGCAAGCAGATCTTTCCCGCTTTGCGCGCAATGGTCGAGGCAGGTGAATTGTCGGTGCCGGTTGTGGGGGTCGCCCACTCCGGGTGGGACACCGACGACCTGCGCAAGCGGGCTCGCGAGTCCGTGCTTGAGCGCGGAGGGCCCGAAGACGCGCACCTTGACACATTGCTTGGACTCCTCCACTACGTCGATGGCGACTACACCGAGGCGACGACGTTCGCTCGCCTGCGCGAGGAACTCAAGCGGCTTGGCTCCACCAGGCCTGCGCACTATCTCGCGATCCCTCCCTCGCTCTTTGACGATGTGATCCGCGGCCTTCGTGACCACGGCCTGCACGAGGACGGGCGCGTCATCGTCGAAAAGCCCTTTGGGCGCGACCTCGCTTCCGCATGCGAACTTGACGATGTGGTGAGCACCGCGTTCGCCGAGAACTCGGTGTATCGCATCGACCATTACCTGGGCAAAGACGAGATCATGAACCTCCTCTACATGAGGTTCGCGAACACGTTCCTTGAGCCGGTGTGGAACCGGCA
>JAEYUX010000051.1 GCA_023432235.1 Actinomycetes bacterium | reverse complement strand
GCGCCGTGCTCGCCGTGTGGTTTGTCGGCAGTTCAATCCTCACCAACATGACGACAAACGGCGCGCTGTCCGCGATCAGCGACTACGCCTACGAGTCGATCACCTTTGAGGTGGGATTCGCACCATTCCTCGTGTTCCTCGCGCTGGGCGGCGTGGGGGCCGCTCTCGAAGCGGGCACGCGGCTTCGCGCAGAGACGGAGGGCTTGGTGTGACTCCCTCTCACGCGGATAGCGCCGACGCCGGTGCGGCCGACGCTGGAGCCGCCACAAGTGCCGAAGACACCGGCATCACGTGTCGCTTGGACGAGCTACTTGAGGCGCGCGGCATGACGCTCGCGAGGCTCAGTGAATTGGTGGGCATCACGGTGGTCAACCTGTCGATCCTCAAGAACGACCGAGCCAAGGCGATCCGCTTCTCCACCCTCGCGGCAATCTGCGATGCACTCGAGTGCGATGTGGGCGACATTCTGGTCCGCCAGCGCGCGGAGACCGACGCCGGGGTAAAGGCCTAGGTCTCGAGCAGCAGCGTGATCGGTCCGTCGTTCGTGAGACTCACGTCCATGTGAGCTCCAAAGACGCCGGTCCCCACCTCGATCCCACGCTCCCGCAACTGAGCGACCACCGCGTCCACGAGGGGCTCGGCCACCGGGCCAGGAGCGGCAGCGATCCAGGTGGGCCGGCGTCCCTTTTTCGCGTCGCCATACAAGGTGAACTGGCTGACAACGATGACGGGGGCGCCAGCGTCGGCCACCGACTGTTCGTCGTCGAGAATCCGCACGTCCGCGATCTTTCGAGCGATCAGCGCCGCTTCTGCGGGACCGTCTCCATGCGTGACGCCAACGAGCGCCACAATGCCTTGGCGATCAAAGGCCGCCACCTCCGCGCCATCCACCACAACGGATGCGCGGGACGCACGCTGGAGCACCGCCCGCATCGATGCGCCTACCAGCCGCCCGAGTTGCGGGTGGGGCCTCCCCGAGGACCTTTGTAGCCGCGGTAGGGAGCAATCGCCGGCTTTACGCCCACGTGATAGATGATCGCCACGGCGATGCCCGCGATGCCGAGGAAGTTGAGGGGCCCGCTCCCGGTACCGAAGGGGAACGGCAAGAAGACAAACTGAATGGCCGTCGCTGCGGCAGTCAGCACAACCCACAGCGTCTTGCTCTGCTTGCCGGCGGACACAAAGGCTCCGGCCGGCGCACTGGCAGCGTTGATGAGCGCCCACAGCGCACCGATGAAGCCCGCGTAGGCGATGAGAATCACCACGCCGAATTGCAGAACGGAAAACATGGCCCTCCTTTGCGCATCACGGTAACGGACGCGCGACTCAACGCCTACGACATGTCGCCGCCGTCAGCGGCGCAGCCCTTTCCCATGAGGAGGCCGCGCATCGTGGGCCCAGGCTTTGGCGGGCGGTCAGCGGATTGGCCATCCGTGTTGACGATGATCTCTTGGGCGGCGGCGATGGGACCGGACTCACCCTCAACGAGCAAGTCAAGCCCGGGGTCTACCGAGCGCTTGAGCAACGCAAGCGCGATGGGGCCGAGTTCGTGGTGACGCGCAGCGGACGTCACGTGACCAACCGATGCCTCTCCGGCGAACACCTCTGCGCCAGCGGCGGGAAGGTCGGCACCCGAACCATCAAGGTGAAGCAGCGTAAGCCTGCGCGGTGGCTTGCCCACGTTGTGGACCTTGGCCACCGTCTCTTGGCCGCGGTAGCAGCCCTTGTGAAGGTGCACTGCGGTACGCAACCAGTCGAGCTCGTGAGGCAGTGACACCTCATCGACCTCGGTGACGCGTGGCCGGTGCGCGGCAATCCGCAGGGCCTCGAGCGCCCATGTGCCGGCAAGTCGCGAACCAGCCGAAAGCCGCGCGTCTACCTCAGCGTCGAGGGAATCTCGGGGCACCAGCACCAGTCGCCACGCCCACGCATCGGGCTCACGCGCGCCCGCCTCCACGTACGTGGTCCCGCCGGGCCCAATGTGGGGCCACGGGTCAACCCAGGTGACGACGCCGGGCACGGCCTCGCTTACCGGCTCGCCAATCGCGGCCCACGTAGCCGTCACATCAGCGACCTCAACGCGCAGCATGAAGCGCATGCGGTCAAGATGCGTGGCAAGCGCGGGTGCGGTCTCGCTGATGAGCCACGTGGTCTCGCCGTCGTCCACAGCGGCGGCGACGTGCTCGATGCGTCCCTTGGGGCTGAGGATCATCAGTTCGGTCGACGTCCCTGGCGTGAGCGACGCGACCTCTTGCGAGCTGAGGGAGTTGAGCCAACTGAGGCGATCCGGGCCCGTCACAGTTATGACGCCGAGGTGGGATTGGTCGACCACTGCCGCGCCCGTAGCAAGAGCTCGCTGCTCCGCGGTCGGATCGCCGTAATGCCACGAAACCCCAGCGTCGGCGCCATCAGCGGGCACTGCGCCCGGGCGGCTGAGGAGCGGGGAGGTGGTGAGGACGTCAGTCATGTGAGGTGAACGATTCGCAAGGCCTTACGCTTCCGCTGGCTGGCGCGCCATGCGGCCAGACACGTAACTCTGAAGCTCGTTGCCAAAGGCGGCGATGTCATGGGCAAACATCAATTCACCATGCACGTGGCCATACAAACGCGTGGCGCCACCAACATCCGGGGCAGAACTGGACCGCGCCATGAGATCGGTCGCAAGGTCAATGCGCCCATTGCCCACCACGCCGAGGTACAGGGCGATCGACCCGGAAGCGTCGGCAAGGAGCAGTTCGACGGGGAACTGGTTCTCGCCCAGTTCCACTCCCTCCGGCGCCACTGGCGGTACGCGCCAGTACCCGGTCTCGGAAGCCCACACCGTGCCCTCTTCGCCGTCGGCGCCCACCGTGGTGAGCGTTGCCCGGTACAGGAGGTACGGCCCGCCGTCATGGTCAAACGTGACGTCCGCACGGACGTCCGTGCGTGGAATGCCGGGGTACTCGATGACCCCTGGGCCCGACCATGCGCCCACGAGCCAAGCAAGGGGGTAGATCTCAGGAGCAAGATCAGTGGGGATCGTGAACGTCACCGCTTGGGTGCCTTCACGACGCGCCACACAACAACTCCAACAACCCAGGCGGTCACAAGAAACGCAACGCCGGCGAGGGCGGCAAAGGTGGCTTCGAGTCCAGTCATGGTGCTTCCATCCTAGGCACACCATCCCTCTGTGACGAGGTCCCGGGCCCTACTAGTACACAAGCGCCGTGGTGTCAGGCGCTGTGGCCTCTTCAACAAAGGTCGCGGCGCCCGCTATGCGAACGCCATCGATCACATCGTGGAGCCCAATGTCGCGTCGCTGGGCGCATTGAGTGCACAGCGTGAGGGTGCCTCCAGCAAGCACGGCGTCTCGCAACTCGAGGAGCGACGCAGCGTGCGGCAAGTGAACATCCTCTGTGCCGGGCAGTGCGTACACCGAGGCCTCGCCCGTGAGCCACACGCTCACGTCTCTTCCCGCGGCAAGCGCGGTGGCGGCCACGGTGAACGCCTGCACAAGAGTCTCCGGGCGCTCCGGACCCCACGTCACCTTGACCACAAGGCGCGACATGTCAGGCCGCCTTGGTCGTGGCCCGCTTGAACAGCAGGTAGATCTCGCAACCGAGGCAGTAGCCGAAGATGCCATTGAGGAACGAGGCCACGGTCACCATGCCAAAGAACACGTAGAAGCCGATGCCGACGCCGAGCAGGCCGAACACGAGGCCCGCCAGCGACATCGCAAGGCCCATCTGCTGGGCAAAGCGCGGGGGCCGGAAGCTCTCAGTGTCCTCCGGAGCGCCGATGCGCGGACGGATCAGCGTGCGAAAGATCCAGGACTGCAGCGTGACGTGCGGACCCACGATCGCGCCAGGCAAGAACAGGGCGGTGAGCACGGCGGCGAGCACCACACCAGTGGTCGTGGCACCAAACGCGAGCGCGGCGGTGGCAAGAACAAAGGTGATGAGTGCGCCAAAGCGGTAGCCGCGCGGGTCAATCTGGATGTCGGGTGAAGAAGACACAGCAACTCCTTACGTCCCGTGCAGTCTAAGACGGGGCTCTAGATCTCGTACTCGTGAGGGCGGGGAAGCGCGTCGAGGGCCTCACGCACGCTGGCCTCGGTAGGGGCTCCGTTCATGCGCGAGATCACCACGCCGTCGGAGTCAAGAAGGAGCGTGGTGGGCGTGCGCATGATGTCGAGTCTGCGAGCCAGGTCCAGGTGCTCCGATGCGTCGATCTCAAGATGAGTGACACCCGGGTAGTCCTCGGCAACGCGCAACAGCAGAGTCTTGGTGGGAGGACACTTCGCGCACACAGGAGTCGAGAACTGGACAAGCGTTCCGCGGGGCC
>JAEYUX010000008.1 GCA_023432235.1 Actinomycetes bacterium | reverse complement strand
AGATGAAGAGGAGCGCGAAGAGAATGCGCGCGGCCAAGAAGATGATGTCCATGGGAGTCCTTAAGAATTAGTTGAAACGACAACAACACAACATAGGGTGATGTAGGTGACGTGTCAACAAAGATGCGGGCGACGTCATTCCCGCATCGCTCAGACGCGCGCTATTTGAGACCGCGCCTCTTCGCAATGACGCCCGACACGATGCGCCAACCGATGAGGAAGACCGCCAGCACCAGCGCAGCGGTAAGGACAAAACTCCATTGCACACCCTGGCCGGTTACGGCCCGCAGGGTCATGCCAATCGCAAGCGAACCCGCCCACACAGCGAGACCCGTCGGCTTCCACGCGCACGGTTTCTTCCAACCGCGAATGAGCCACCACCCGATGAGGGCACCAACGACAAAGGGCCACACCGTGGTCGCGAGGCCAAGGCCGGAGTCCCCTAGTACTCCGTCGTCATGGCGCGCGCGTCCGATCGCGGCGAACACCACAATCGCGCCGACATCGATCGCGACTGCCCCAACGGCCGCTTGACGAATGTTCATGCTGCGCCTCCTTGTCGCTTCTTAGCGTAGAACCGTCAGCCTTTGACGTCTGGGTGCCGTGCAAGCAACCCACCGAAGGCACTCATGGTCACTCGCACAGGCACATCAACCCTCAGTGCCTTCTGGGGCAGAACGGAGGTGGTGCTCTCGGAGAGTCTCCAGCGCCTTTTGCAGGCGTCGCGCACGAGTCTCGGGGGTGGCCGCCACCATGAGCGGATGAAGAATCGAATAGCGCTGCGCGCGGTTGAGAGCCTCAAACCGCTCCCCCAACTCAGGGGCCGCGGCAAGCGCCGCCGCGAGGTCCTCGGGCACCACGGCGTCGGCCGAACCCTGGTACGCACGCTCCCAGCGACCGTCAGCCTTGGCGGCCTCCACCTCGGCACGGCCTCGCGGCCTCATCCGGCCCTCCGCCTCAAGCCGGGCGATGTGTTCAACATTGCGGGCGGACCACATCGAGCGTGAACGCCGCGGGGTGAAACGCTGAATGAAGGTCGCGGCATCGCGAGCGCGCTTCTGCCCATCGATCCAGCCGGAGCACAGCGCCTCATCGAGAGCTTCTGCGTAGCTGAGCGAGGTGGGCGAGGTGGTGCCCTTCTTGGCAAGCACAAGCCACACGCCATCCGAGCGCGACTCTTCCGTATCAAGCCATCGCCGCCACGCTGCGGCATCCGCCACGCAGAACTCTTCGCGCTCCATCACGGGCTCAGGCTACGGGGTCACACTGACGCCGCCCGTGGATCGGACGGCTCAGCCCGCTTGGTAGGGGCTGACCACGACGTCGACGCGCTGGAACTCCTTGAGATCCGAGTAACCGGTGGTCGACATCGAACGGCGCAGGGCACCCATGAGGTTTGTCGAGCCGTCGGCTTGAGTGCCGGGGCCAAAGAGGATCTCCTCGAGGGAGCCAACCGTGCCGACGCGCACGCGCTCACCGCGCGGGAGCTCGGGGTGGTGAGCCTCAGGACCCCAGTGATAGCCCTGACCTGGCGCCTCTTCAGCACGGGCAAGTGCGGCACCCACCATCATCGCGTCGGCGCCACATGCGATCGCTTTCACCATGTCGCCCGAGCGGCCAAGGCCACCGTCCGCGATGACGTGGACGTAACGCCCACCGGACTCGTCGAGGTAGTCCCGGCGCGCCGCCGCCACATCCGCGACGGCCGTCGCCATGGGGGCGTGGATGCCGAGAGTGGTCCGCGTGGTCTGCGCCGCACCTCCACCAAAGCCAACGAGCACACCTGCGGCACCGGTCCGCATGAGGTGCAGTGCCGCCTGGTACGTCGATGCGCCACCCACAATGACGGGGACGTCGAGGTCATAGATGAACTTCTTGAGGTTGAGAGGCTCGGCGTCAGCAGAGGCGACGTGCTCAGCGGACACGGTGGTGCCGCGGATGACAAAAAGGTCGACGCCTGCCTTGAGGACCGTCTCGTACAGTTCCTGGGTGCGGTGCGGGCTCAGGGCGCCGGCCACCGTCACTCCAGCCTCGCGAATCTCGCCGAGGCGCGCAGCAATAAGGTCGGCCTTGATTGGTTCGCGGTAAATCTCCTGCATGCGGGCCGTCGTTGCCTCGGTGGGCAACGAGGCAATCTCGGCAAGCAGCGCGGTCGGGTCTTCGTATCGCGTCCACAGGCCCTCGAGGTCAAGCACACCAAGGCCACCGAGCTTGCCGAGCTGAATTGCCGTCTGCGGGCTCATCACCGAGTCCATCGGCGCAGCAATGACGGGAATGTCAAAGCGGAAGGCATCAATCTGCCACGCAAGGGAGACGTTCTGGGGGTCGCGCGTACGCCGCGAAGGCACCACCGCAACATCATCAAAGGAAAAGGCGCGGCGGCCACGCTTGCCGCGGCCAATCTCGATCTCATTCGTCACGTGCTCCAGCCTATCGCTCGGCGCGTAGTCCGCCCCCTCGTCAGTGGCTCGTGACAGGCTGACACCATGAGCTGGCTACAGGGACCGATGGTGGGATTCGACACGGAGACCACGGGGGTGAACCCTCGGGAGGATCGGATCGTCACGGCAGCCGTCATCGTGCGTGAAGGCGGCACGACCACTCAGCGCACCTGGCTCATTAACCCCGGGATCGAGATCCCCGAGCGAGCGACGGCGGTACACGGCATTACGACCGAGAAGGCACGGGCCGAGGGCACCGCGCCACACGTCGCACTCGAAGAGATCGCGACGACGTTGGCCGACGCTCTTGCACACGGCATCCCCGTCGTGGGCTTCAACGTCCAATACGACATCACCATTGTGGAAAGTGAACTGAAGCGGCACGGCCTGCGCACTCTCCGCGAGCGCTTGGGCGGCGCCATCCGGCCAATCGTCGACCCGCTCGTCTTGGACCGCCACCTCGATCGCTACCGCAAGGGCCCGCGCAAGCTCATCGACATGTGCAATACATATGCGGTGCCAGTGGTCGCCGACGACCTTCACGCAGCCGACGCCGACGTTCTCGCCACTCTCGACCTCGTCGCAGCAATCGCCGCCACGTATCCGGCGATTGGCGAGGTCCCGCTCGACTCTCTCCACGACCAGCAGGCCGAGGCCCATCGGATGTGGGCGGCGCATTTCTCCGCGTGGCTCAAGTCCAAGGGCACTGTCAATGACTTGCCGAGCCAGCAGTGGCCGGTCGCGGGCGCGCCGGTGCCCGCAGACTCGGCCACACCGTCCTAAACGAACGTCGCGAGCAAACCGCGCGGTCGCGACACGCTAGTTGCGCGTCGCGTAGTTGGGCGCTTCAACCGTGATCTGCACGTCGTGCGGATGCGATTCCTTGAGTCCCGCTGGCGTGATGCGGACAAAGCGGCCCTTTGACTGCAACTCCGGAATGGTCCGCGCGCCCACGTAGAACATCGACTGGCCGAGACCGCCAACCAACTGCCGCACCACCGAGGACAGCGGACCCTTGTACGGCACCCGGCCTTCGATGCCCTCGGGGATGATGTCGTCGTCGCTCGGCGCATCCGCCTGGAAGTAGCGGTCTTTCGAGTAGGACACCCGGCCGCGCGACGCCATCGCACCCATCGAACCCATGCCGCGGTAGGACTTGAACTGCTTTCCGTTCACCAACACGAGGTCGCCCGGTGTTTCCTCACACCCCGCGAAAAGCGACCCGAGCATGACGGAAGACGCTCCCGCGACAAGGGCTTTCGCAATGTCGCCCGAGTACTGAAGACCGCCGTCGGCGATGATCGGCACCCCGGCTGCACGAGCCGCAAGCGACGCTTCGTACACGGCCGTCACCTGCGGAACACCGACGCCCGCGACAACACGCGTCGTGCAAATCGAGCCGGGCCCAACGCCTACCTTGACGGCATCGGCACCTGCTTCGACGAGCGCTGCGGCGCCAGCCCGCGTCGCCACGTTGCCACCGATTACCTGAACGTGACGGGTGGCGGGGTCGGACTTGATGCGCTTGATCATCGAGATCATCGCCTGTGCGTGACCATGCGCGGTGTCGACAACAAGCGCGTCCACATCCGCCTCGACGAGCGCTGTGGCCCGCTCCCACGCATCCCCGTAGAAGCCCACCGCAGCCGCGACGCGAAGGCGACCCTCATCGTCCTTAGTGGCGCGCGGGTACTTCTCCGTCTTCACGAAGTCCTTGACCGTGATGAGACCGGTCAACTTGCCCTGCTTGTCGACGAGCGGCAGCTTCTCGACACGGTGCTTCGCGAGCAGTTCGGAGGCCTCCGCGTTGGAGACGCCCTCGGGAGCGGTGATGAGCGGCATCGGCGTCATTTGCTCGCGCACAAGCTTGGTGGCGTATTCGCTCGGCGGGACAAATCGCATGTCACGGTTGGTGATGATGCCGACGAGCGTGCCCGCGTTGTCGACAACGGGCAGGCCGGACACGCGATACCGCGCGCACAGCGCGTCGAGTTCTTGAAGAGTCGCATCCGGCCCCACGGTGACGGGGTCGGTGATCATGCCGGACTCGGATCTCTTGACCGTGACAACCTGTTGCGCCTGGTCCTCGATCGACAAATTCCGGTGCAGCACGCCGATGCCGCCAAGGCGAGCAAGCGCGATCGCCATGCGCGCCTCCGTCACGGTATCCATCGCGGCGCTGAGGAGCGGGATGTCAATCTCGATCTCGCGGGTCAGACGCGTGCGTGTCGACACCTCGGAGGGGATGACGTCACTCTCGCCCGGCAAGAGCAGTACGTCGTCATAGGTCAGTCCTGTGAACCCGAAGGGGTCGTGCTCGCTGGCGGCCATTGTCCAATTCTAGGCCGGGGGCGAAACGCGTCACGCACGCCCGGCATTTCGGACATACCGGATGCCAATGTCGTGGCGCCCCCCAATGCGGTGCCCCCATAAGTAGGGGGTTCCCAACCTGGGACTTCAGGGGTAGAAACGTACTTAGCGAGCGTGTTATCGGGTGACGCGACCGTCCCACCCACCCGAGCGCGCGCAAGCGGATCCCGCTAGTGAGGGCTACGGGGGGAAGATCCGGCCATAACGGTCGGTTCGGACGCCGAACACGCGAGGAGATTCATGGACACCGTTGCCCAGTTACCCGCACCCACTCAGGCGCAGTGGGAGTGGCAATACGAAGGGGCATGCCGTGAGGCCGACCCCAATCTTTTCTTTCACCCGGAGGGCGAGCGCGGAGCTGCGCGTCGCCGTCGCGCGGACGCAGCCAAGCAATACTGCATGCGCTGCCCCGTGCTTGAACTTTGCCGGGAACGATCTCTCGCCGCACGCGAACCCTTCGGCGTGTGGGGAGGTCTCAGTGAGGACGAGCGGCACGCAATCCTCGCTGGGCGCCTGAAGCAGGCAAGTTGACCACCTGCTCGGGCTACCACCGCAGCCCCCGTCGGTAACCCCCTGCAATCGACGGAAGCGGCGCGGAGTAGAAGAAGGCCCCAGAGACTGTGAAGTCTCTGGGGCCTTCTCTCGCGTCAGCGAAAACTGAGCGGCGTCGTCTTATTCGACAACCGCGAGCAGGTCACGCACCGACAGGATGAGGTACTCCTCGCCCGCGTACTTGACCTCGGTGCCGCCGTACTTGCTGTACATGACACGGTCGCCGACCTTGACGTCGAGCGGGACGCGGTTGCCATTGTCGTCAACACGACCAGGGCCTACCGCGACAATCTCGCCCTCCTGGGGCTTTTCCTTGGCGGTGTCAGGGATCACGAGGCCGGAGGCGGTGGTCTGCTCGGCAGCTGCCGGCTTCACCACAACCTTGTCCTCGAGAGGCTTGATAGAGACCGACACTGCGGACCTCACCTTCCTTGAACGTTACGTTTTGTGAGCGGCTCAGGCCCGCCGTCGCGGGGGTCGGGCTGTGTCCGCACTCCTCATGGAGCACTAGCAATTTAGCACTCACGGGGCTTGAGTGCTAACCGCAGAGAGCCACTATTCGCGCACCGAGAACGCGGCACGTGCCAGGATCGAGCCATGGATGCCGACGCCGCTCGCCTCGCAACGAGTCCCGCGGCATTGGCGCTCCTCGACGCACTCCCCCCTTATGTCGCATCCGAGTCGCTCGCGCGTTCCCAGCACCTGCGCGCCCAAGGCGTCCCACCCGAAGTCGTGTCCGTGGTGCTCACCCAGTCCAGACTTCGCGCTGCAGCCCATGCGAAGTTCGGCGACTTTGCGCGCGGCATGCTGTTCACTCAAGACGGGCTCGAGCAGGCAACACGCTTCATGGTCGCGGCCCTGCACGCCCAGCGTTATCGCGACGCAGGTATCACCCGGATCGCCGATCTCACGTGTGGGCTTGGGGCCGACGCGATGGCGGCGGCAACTCTTGGCGTGGGCGTGCTTGCCTTTGAGCTTGATGAGGCGACCGCCCACATCGCAGATTTCAATCTCCGGCATTGGGCTCACGCACACGTTGTTCACGCCGACGCGATGGCCACGCTTGCCGCAGGCGAAATCGACGTTGAGGCGATCTTCGCGGACCCGGCCCGCCGTGACGGGCGCGGCCGACGTCATCACACAGCGGACTACTCGCCTCCCCTTGAGGACGTCTTCGCTTTGCGCTCGCGCTGGCCCGAACTCGGCATCAAGGTGGGCCCTGCCCTGCCCCACGAGGCGGTCCCCGATGACGTGGAAGCTCAGTGGATTAGCGTCGATGGCGACGTGGTCGAGCTCGGCTTATGGTCGGGCCGCCTCGCCCGCCGGATGGGGCACAGCGCCCTCGTCATCGCGCACGGCAGTGCCGATGTCTTCGACGCAGATCCTATTCCCGGCGATGCCGGTCCTCTCGGCGAGTACCTCTACGAGCCGGATGGCGCGATCATCCGCGCAGGCCTGGTTGGCCCTCTTGCCGATGAACTCGGTGCACGTCTCGTCTCGCCCTCGATCGCTTACCTCACGGCCGACGCCGCACTTGACTCTCCCTTTGTGCGGGGCTTCCGCGTGGTGGAGAACCTCCCACTCAAGACAAAACTCATCGCTGGCGCCCTACGCGAGCGCGGCGTCGGCATTGTCGACATCAAGAAGCGCGGGGTTGACATCACGCCAGAGACGCTTCGCCCCCAACTGAAACTTCACGGAGACAACTCGGCCACGGTCATCCTCACGCGCGTGGGTGATCAGCGCCGAGCGCTCATCGCGGAGCCGCTCCGCACCACCACTTAGGCGCCGCGCAGCAACTGGATGGCGAGCACCATCATGACGACGGCAATGCCGCCGTCGAGCCACCGCCATGCCGCTGGCTTCGACAACCAGCGGCTGAGGAAACGTGCCCCGTAACCGAGACCTGCGAACCACACGATGCTGCCCGCGATTGCACCGGCGGCAAAGAGCCAGCGTTCGTCCCCATGAGTTGCGGCAATCGATCCCAGGAGGAACACGGTGTCGAGATAGACGTGGGGGTTGAGCCACGTGAGTGCGAGCGCCGTGACGGCAACACCCCAGGCTGCCTTCCTGGCACGCGGCGCAGTGCCCGACGCCGTATCAAGCGACTCGCCCCGTGGCCGCCACGCGCGATGCGCCGCGAGGGCACCGTAAACCAACAAGAAGGCGGCGCCTCCCACCCGAGCGGCGGTGACAAGCCACGGTGTTGATTCGACGAGTGCACCAAGGCCCGCGACACCCGCTGCGATGAGGACGGCATCGGAGACGGCACAGATGACGACGACGAGTCCGACATAGGAGCGCGCCAGCCCTTGGCGGAGGACAAAGACGTTCTGCGCGCCGATCGCGATGATGAGAGACAGCCCAAGACCAAAGCCGGCGAGAAGGGTCACGCGCACAGCGTATAGATCAGGTTCGCGTCTCTCGCGCGCTGCGGCGTTCTCAGCCGACGCTGTCGGCACAGGCCGGCGGCATCCCGGGGATTGCCCACGTGCCACCTGGAGCGACGGCGCCCGCGAGCACGTCCGCAAGGCCGCGCAGAGCGTCGGCCGACCGTCCATACAAGCCCACGTACGTCGTGGCAGTCGAGGACGGCAGCCCCCAGGGCGCATCCATGGCGACAACGACGTCAGCTGCTCCAGACGCTCCCCCGGAGCCGAGTAGCAACACTGATGCGCCCCCGCCTGCGCTGATCCCGTGTTCCGCGAGCGCCTCGGCGAGAATTGCCCGCTCCGCTGGCCACCCGCCTCGAAGCGTCACCGAGTCACCAACAAGCGGGCCCCCACAGGAGGGAGACGAGACGGTGGCCCACGTTCCGGCCGCGTGGCGCGCATAGCCCGCGTCCACAGGAGCGCTCGCGACAGCGTCGGACAGACTCTCCTGCCACTCCATCATGAGCGCCACCCGGCCCACCGCTTCATCGAGCCGCGAGCGGGGCAGCGTCCCGTCCGTCACCGCGGAGATGATCGCCTGGCGGGCAAGCGCGGGATCACGGGGCATGAGGATGAGGTCCGCTCCCGCTGCGAGCGCCGCAACTTCGGCCGCCCCGGGCCCGTAGAGGTCCGCCACGCCCGCCATGTTCATCGCGTCCGTCACCGCAACTCCCGTGAAGGCGAGGTCGTTGCGCAGATAGTCGTATGCGGCGGGCGACGTGGTCGCAGGCTCAGCGCCCCACTCCGTCACCGCGATGTGCCCCGTCATCACCATCGGGATGCCGTGTTCGATCGCGGCCGCAAAGGGCGCGAAATCGCGGGCGGCGAGAGCATCGACCGACGAGTGTTGCACCGGCAAGCCCACGTGGGAATCGGTGGCGACCGAACCGTGTCCCGGAAAATGCTTCGCGGATGGCAGCACACCCGCACTCAAGAAGCCCTCAACGGCGGCAACAACTGCGTCGCTCACCCTGCCCGGATCGGTGCCGGCCGAGCGCACACCAATCGTCGTGTCACTCGCGCCAACAGTCACATCTGCGACGGGTGCCCAATCGACGGTAAAGCCAAGGTCAGCCATGTCCCGCGCTTGAGCGGCATAGGCCTCGGTGACGGACCCCGGAGTGGTAGCTGAGCCCGCAGCCATGAATGCCGGCAAATCCGGACCAAGTCCACGCAGTCGCGCCACCGGGCCGCCTTCTTGATCAGTCGAGATGATGGCAGGCCACCACCGGTCATCCTCCGCCGCTGCGGCTGCAACGGCGGACGTCGTTGCCATCACCTGCTCCCGGCTTTCGATCGCATCGCCCATGAGGATGATGCCCGCGAGGTGCTCGGTGGCAACGAGCGTTGCAGCTCCAGTCGGGTCCGTGGAATTCCACGAGGCCACGATGACCATCCCCGCCGCTTGCTCAAGAGGCAGCGCCGATGCGCGCACCCGCGCATGCGCGGCGTCCACCACCGTCGGACCCCAGGCGAGGCGAGCAACACCGGCCCGCTGGGTGTCGAAGGCGGGCCCGAGGATCGTCACCTCGGCGGGCGCGGGAGGCGCCTCATCCTCCTTGGCTTCCGAGCACGCCGTCACCGCGATCGCCGCCACGAGAAGCGGAACGATGCGGGGAGCGACCGACCGCTTCACGCGGTGATCCGCTCCAAGGGCATTGACGAATCGACACCGATCCCGAGCCCGCTTGGTGCCACGCCGCGTGCAACCACGGCACTTCCAAGGGCGGCGATCATGGCGCCGTTGTCCGTGCAGTACTTAAGCGGCGGGATCCGCACTGTGATGCCCCGTTCGGCTCCGCGCGCATTGGCGAGATCACGCAGTTGGCTGTTGGCGGAGAATCCGCCGCCAATCACCAAGGTGTCGACGTCATGACGCTCGCACGCGTCGAGAGTCTTGGCGACGAGCACATCGGCGACAGCGGCCGCAAACGATGCCGCCACGTCAGCAACTGGCACGGCGCGACCGGAGTCCTCACATGCCTCGACCCACCGCGCCACGGCCGTCTTGAGGCCGGAGAAAGAAAAGTCGTACGCGTGGCGCTCGCGGTCCTTCGGCGCCGTCAGCGCCCTCGGAAACGCGATCGCCTCGGGATCGCCCTCACGAGCCAAGCGATCAACGTGCGGCCCGCCGGGGTACGGCAAACCGAGGAGCCTGCCAACCTTGTCAAAAGCCTCTCCTGCCGCATCGTCGAGAGTGTGCCCAAGTTCGGTGACGGAGGTCGCGATGTCATCGACAAGGAGCAAGGACGTGTGGCCTCCCGACACGACAAGGGCCATGGTTCGCTCGGGGAAGGCGCCGTTGACAAGTTGGTCCACGGCCGCGTGACCGATCACGTGATTGACGCCGTAAAGCGGCCGGTCAAGAGCGAGAGAGAGCGCCTTCGCTGCGGCGACACCCACGGTGAGAGACCCGACGAGGCCAGGGCCGGAGGCCACTGCGATCGCATCGACGTCATCGAGAGACGCTCCAGCCCGAGACAGCGCCTCCTGAACCGTGGGCACGAAGGCCTCGAGGTGAGCGCGCGAGGCAACTTCCGGAACGATGCCGCCAAATCGCGCATGCTCGTCCATCGAGGAGGCGACCACATCGGCAATGAGCTCGTGTCCACGCACAAGCGCAACGCCTGTCTCGTCGCACGTCGACTCGATGCCCAACACCAGTTCCATGCACGCCACTCTAGAACGTTGGCCGAAGCGCCGAATATCGCTCCCGGTTGCTGCGCCCACGCGCGCGCCTGCGGGAATAACCTCCAGCGTTTTGTTGTCATGTCAACATGACCATCTCTACCGATGCACTGCACCTCGACGCCGACACTCAACGCCTCCTCTTCGTTGATGCCCGCTCCCCTCTCGCTTTCTCTGACGCCCCCGTCGAGGTGGACGTGATTCGCGCCGCTTATGACCTCGTCAAGTGGGGCCCCACCTCGGGCAACTCGATGCCCATGCGTATCGCGATCGCGGATTCGGATGACGCGCGTGGCGTGGTGCTCGGTGCAGCGTCAGGAGGCAATCGCGTCAAGGTCGACACCGCGCCCATGGTCATCGTCGTCGCCGCGGACAACAACTACCACCGCCTCTCCCACATCACCTCGCCGTCCGTCGCGGGACTTGAGGAGAAGCTTGAAGCCGCACCCGAGCGCCGCGTCGCAACCGCCGCCTCGAGCACGTGGATTCAACTTGGCTACTTCATCATTGGCCTTCGCGCCGCGGGCCTTGCCGTCCGCCCAATGAGCGGCTTTGACATGGCAGCAATCACCGACCGGCTCTTCGCGGACTCGGGCTGGAGCGCTCAGGCTGTGCTCACCGTCGGCTACCCCGCTGGTGAGGGCGAGGATGGCACGCCTCCGCGTGCTGGCCGTCCCGAGTGGGACGACGCGGCCAAGGTCTTCTAAGACGCCGACGCTGGCGGCAGGGGTGGCTGCGGCGTAAACGGTCGCATGATCTTGCGCATGACAAGTGCGTCAATATCGCCCGGCTGGTAGTAGCGCGGCCGCACCCGCACCTGCTCAAAGCCGTACGACTCGTACATGGCCCGCGCGGCTTCATTGTCGACAGCGACCTCAAGCCACACATCTGCGGCACCCAAGCGCTGCGCCTCGGCGAGGAACTCGTCAAACAACAGGCGTCCGAGGCCTGCTCGCCGATGCGCCGGAAGCACGGCGATGTTGAGCAAGTGGAAGGCATCGCCTTCAAAACCGTAGATCGCATAAGCGACGAGCTCGCCATTGATCTCAACGCCGCGGTAGCGGTTACTCCCCCAGCGGTAGTCCTCGCGAATCAAGGCGGCGGACCATGCCCCGGCTCCAAACAAATCGCGTTCGGCCTGCGCGAGCCATTCGAGGTCAGCCTCGGTGAGATCCCGCAGCGTTGGCTCGGTCATGCCTGGTGGACGTCTGGCCGGCGCAGATACAGCGGATCGGTTGGCAAGTCCTCGCCCGCCGCGCGGCGTCGCACCGCTTCACGCGCGAGCCACAGCGGGTCGGGGTCCGCTTCAATGGCGCCCGGGAAAGCCTCGGCGTAAAGGACGCCGCCACGCCCGACAACGCGCTCGCCAGGCTCCACCGTCACGTCCGCAGGGGCCGCGACATCGGGTCCGCCGATGCGCTCTCCGGCGCGATAGCGCGCCCAATAGACCTCGCGCCGCCTCGCGTCGGCAAGAACGAGCGCGTCGTGATGCTGGGCTCCCAGCGCATCGAGAGAGCACACCCCAAGCAATGGCACATCCCACGCAAGAGCGAGCATCCGTGCGGTGACGAGCCCCACCCTCAGGCCCGTGAAGGGTGCCGGACCGGTGCCCACAACAACGGTCGTCACGTCCGCTCGCCCCACATGCGCTTCGGCCATTGCCTCACGCACGAGATCGCCGAGCAACTCGGCATGTCCGCGTGGTGAGAATACGGACCGAGCCGCGAGAGCGTCGGCCGCCGTCGCATCCGTCACCGCCACGGAGATCGCCGATGATGTGTCGATTGCGACGATCATGCGCTCTCCTCCTCATGTGCCCGGGGCCAGGAACGATCGTCCCACTGCGCGCCCTGGGTGGTGAGAGTGATGACCCGGTCGCCAGCGGCAGGGTCCTCCCCGTCGACGATCGCTCCTCGCGGGCGTTCGATCTCGATGAGGACGTGGCCTTCCGCGAGCGCCTCAGCCTTGCCCTCTCCCCACTCGACCACCGTCACCGCCTCGTCGGTCGATGCGTCGAGGTCAAGGTGGTCAAGCTCGGCGAGCGAGTTGAGCCGATACGCATCGACGTGGACGAGCCACGGACCCTCCGCAAGCGGCGGGTGGGTGCGAGCGATGATGAAGGTGGGGCTCGCGACCTGGCCCCGTACCTTCAGCCCAGCGCCGATGCCTTGGACAAAAGTAGTCTTTCCGGCGCCGAGCCCACCCGAGAGGATGACGAGATCCCCCGCGCGCAACACGCGGGCCACCCGCTCACCGAGAGCGCGCATCTCATCACCGCTTGACGCGGTGTAAGTCGCAACGTGCCTCACGCGATGCCCTTCATCCGGCCGATGCCAAAGCGGCACACCACCTCGTAATCAATGGTGCCCGCAGCGTCGGCCCATTCTGTCGCGCTCGGCCCGTCCGGTCCGACGAGCACCACTTCATCGCCCACGTCAACCGCGGCGTCGAGCCCCACGTCGACAACAAACTGGTCCATGCACACCCTGCCCGCGATGGTGTAGCGCTGGCCGCGAATCGTCACCGGACCGGCGTTACTCGCGCTGCGGAACACTCCGTCCGCATACCCCGCGCTCACCAGCGCAAGAGTGGTGGGCTTGTCCGTCACGTAGGTGTGCCCATAGCTGACGCCCTGGCCCTCATCCGCATGCTTGATGGCGACAACGTTCGCCGTCACGCGCATCGCGGGCCGTAGCCCCCAGTTCGCACCTTGGGGATCCGGCACCGGCGGCAGCCCATACACAGCAATGCCCGGCCGCACCACATCAAAGTGGAGATCGGGACGAGTGAGGGTGCACGCCGAGTTGGCGAGATGACGCAGAGTGATGTCGAGCCCCGCGGCCGACGCCATGTCGAGTGCGGCGCGAAAAGTTGCCGCTTGCGCGTCAATGGTGGGGTGGCCAGGCTGATCCGCCCACGCAAGATGCGACCACATCCCCACCGCCTCAACCGTTCCTTCGCGCTGCCTCGCGGCGACTGCGTCGAGAAGTTCGGGAAGCACGGCCATCGCACAGCCTTCACGCCCGAGGCCGGTGTCGACCCCAATGTGAACCCGCGCCGTACGGCCGGTCTTCAGCGCCGCCTCCACCACCGTCTTGAGCACGTCGAGCGATGCGACCGAGACGTCAACATCCGCCTCGAGGAGATCGGGTGCAGGAATGTCATCGGCGCCATAAAGCCACGTGAGGATCGCACCGGTGTCGCCTGCGGCGCGCAAGTCGAGAGCCTCATGCGGTTGCGCGACACCAAGCCACGCCGCACCACCCGCACGTGCGGCGGCAGCGGCGGCGACGAGGCCATGCCCATACGCATCCGCCTTCACTACCGCCATCACATCGGCGGATGTGCGGCCCACGAGCGCGGCAACATTCGCGGTGATCGCCGTGTGGTCGACGGCCACGGTGAGGCGACTCATGGCGTCTCCGCGATCACAACAGCCGAGGCAATACCCGCATCGTGCGACAAGGACACGTGAAGCGTCTTGATGCCCAATTCGGCCGCCCGCGCCGCAACCGAGCCGCGAATCTCAAAGTGCGGTCGGCCGTCGGCATCCTTCACCACTTCGGCGTCATGCCACACCAAGCCAGAAGGCGCGCCAAGTGCCTTGGCCAGGGCCTCCTTCGCAGCCCACCGCGCGGCGAGAGAACTGCGCCCAAGTTCGCGTTCGGCAGGAGTGAAGACGCGATCGAGGAACGTAGCGGATCGTTCCACCGCGCGGTCGAAACGCTCAAGTTCGACCACGTCGATGCCCACGCCCACAACGGCCACGCTTACTCCACGGTGACGGACTTGGCGAGGTTGCGTGGCTGGTCCACGTCAAAGCCCTTCGCCGCTGCAAGGTCATGCGCGAAGATCTGGAGCGGCACTACCGTGACAAGAGGCATGAGCAAGGTGGGCGTCTCCGGCACCGTGATGAGGTGATCGGCAAACTGACCCGCCTCCTCGTCACCCTCCTCCGCGATCACCACGGTGAGAGCGCCGCGAGCGCGGACCTCCTGAATGTTCGAAATCACCTTGGAGTGGAGCACCTCGCGGCCACGCGGGCTGGGCAGCACGATGAACACCGGCTGACCCTCTTCGATGAGGGCGATCGGGCCGTGCTTCAACTCGCCTGCTGCAAATCCCTCCGCGTGGATGTACGCGAGTTCCTTGAGCTTGAGTGCTCCTTCGAGCGCCACGGGGTAACCGATGTGACGGCCGAGGAACAAGACGGTCTTCTCATTCGCCATCCCGCGCGCAAGTGCACGGACGGGCTCCGCTTCATCGAGCACCCGCTGGATTTTTGCGGGCATCTCGTCAAGTTGGGTGAGCAGTGCGGAGATCTCATCGGGGAACTTGTTGCCGCGCAATTGCGCGAGATAGATCCCGAGAAGGTACGACGCAGTGATCTGCGCGAGGAACGCCTTGGTGGAGGCGACCGCGATCTCCGGCCCTGCGCGTGTGTAGAGCACAGCGTCGGCCTCGCGAGCGATGGTCGAACCCTGCACATTGACGATCGCGACAACCGGTGAACCCTGTTGCTGCGCGTGACGCACCGCCATGATCGTGTCCATCGTTTCGCCCGACTGGCTCACCGCGACAACGAGGGTCTTCACCGACAGAACGGGGTCGCGGTAACGGAACTCGTGAGCCAACTCGACCTCGACCGGAACACGGGTCCAGTGCTCAATCGCGTACTTGGCGACCATGCCGGCGTACGCCGCGGTGCCGCAGGCAATGATGATGATCTTGTCGATCGCGGCGAGCACCGACTCGGCCACGATGCCCTCATCGAGGGTGAGGTGGCCTTGCTCGTCGAGGCGGCCACGGAGGGTGTCGGCGACGGCAGCGGGCTGGTCATGGATTTCCTTGTCCATGAACGTCGCAAAGCCACCCTTTTGTGCGGCCGACGCGTCCCACGTCACTTCATACGGCTCGCGGCTCACTTCCTCACCGGCGAGATTCGTCACCCGCACACCGTCGGGCCTGATCTCAACAACTTCGTCCTGATCGAGTTCAAGTGCGGTCCGCGTGTGTTCGATGAACGCGACGACGTCAGAGCCCAAGAAGTTTTCACCCTCGCCAAGTCCGACCACGAGCGGAGAGTTGCGGCGGGTACCGACCACAACATGAGGCTCGCGCGCATCGACGGCGAGGAGAGTGAAGGCGCCCTCGAGGCGTCCGGCGACGGCGCGCATCGCGTCGGCCAGGCTGAGGCCATCGTCGACATAGCGCGCCACAAGGTGACCGGCCACCTCGGTATCCGTCTCCGAGTAGAAGATGACTCCCTGCGCGACGAGTTCCTTACGCAAGGACGCGAAGTTCTCGATGATGCCGTTGTGAATGATCGCGATGCGCCCGCCCGCTGCGACATGGGGGTGCGCGTTTGAGTCTGTCGGACCGCCGTGGGTCGCCCACCGCGTGTGTCCAATAGCCGCAGTGCCGGGCGGCAGCGGCGCTTCCGCCAAGAGCTTCGCCAGGTTGCTCAGCTTTCCGGCCTTCTTGCTGACGGCAAGCCGTTCCTTGTCTTCGGTGACGACGGCAATGCCTGCCGAGTCGTATCCGCGGTACTCAAGGCGCTCAAGGCCACCCATGACAACGCCCTCTGCGCGCGCACTCAATCCACCCGCGCCGACGTATCCAACGATTCCACACATGCAAGGCAGTCTAGTTCTCGTCCTGTCGAGAGTGTGCCCGTGCGGGTCACTGGGGAGTGTGCGCGACAATAGCGAGGTGACGAGTACCGACGAACAGGCGGCCACGCCGTTCAGGACGTTCACGCGCGCGGCATGGTCGGCGCTCGCTGATACGACCCCCTTGCCGCTCACTGCCGACGATGTGCGGCGGGTGCGCGGCCTGGGCGATCCCATCGATCTCACCGAGGTGGATCAGATCTACCGCCCGCTTGCGCGGCTCCTCACCTTGTACTCGGAGGCCGTTGGCGGCCTTCACGAGGCCACCAGCGCGTTCCTGCAAGAGCGCGCAACCCGTACCCCCTTTGTTGTCGGCATCGCAGGCTCGGTGGCCGTCGGCAAGTCGACCACTGCGCGCGTGCTTCGAGAAATGCTTGCTCGTGGCCCTGCGTCTCCGCGGGTCGAACTCGTCACCACGGACGGCTTCCTGTTCCCCAACGCCGTTCTCGAGCAGCGCGGCCTCATGTCCCGCAAAGGCTTTCCCGAGTCATATGACCGACGCGCACTGCGCGAGTTCATCGCGGCGGTGAAATCGGGCGTCGATGAGGTGCGCGCCCCTGTCTATTCGCACGTGACGTACGACATCGTGCCCGACGAGTCGATCGTGGTGCGGGGGCCGGATGTGCTCATCGTCGAGGGCCTCAACGTGCTTCAGCCCGCGGGAGTGCGCGGTCTCGATGCGACCGCACCTGCAGTGTCTGACTACTTCGACCTGTCGATCTACGTCGATGCGGACAAGGCGGCAGTGCGCCAGTGGTACATCGACCGCTTCTTGTCACTTCGCGCGGGCGCGTTCTCGCGTCCCGACAGTTACTTCCGGCACTACGCGGATCTGACAGACGAGCAGGCCATCGCTCGCGCCGGTCACATCTGGGACACGATCAACGCGCCCAACCTTGAGCGCAACATCGCGCCCACGCGGTCGCGAGCCACGATCATCTTGCGCAAAGGCGCGGACCACGCGGTTGAAGCCGTCCATATGCGCAAGCTATAGCGGCTTGCGGGCCACCACGGTGATCGTGCATGGCATCTTGTCGCGCTCGTCACCGGGGAACGCAAAGTTCCCGTCCGGCAGTTCCTCCATGCGCTCCATGAACTTCCACGGCAATGTGGTGCCCTCATGAAGAGCCACCAGTTGGAGCCCGTGGCGCAAGAGCACTGAGACGATCTCGGACACTGGATGCGGCCATTCAAAGGTGGTCGTGTGCTCGAGCTTCCCGTCGCCCACATACGTGCTGTCGTCATCCCACGCAAGGGCACGGCCATCGCCAAAGTAGCGGTACTTCACTCTCAAATCGGGCGCGTCATCGTCGAGCGCAAAGAGGAACGGGTGCGCGTCACGGAAGTAGAAGAGGCCACCGGGCTTGAGGAGGGCGGCCACCTGGGCGCCCCACCGGTCGAGGTCGCTGAGCCACGAAATGGTGCCGATGCTCGTGTAGACCACGTCGAAGGCCACGTCGGCCCCGAGTTGCGCGTCTACGAGCGCACGCGCATCCAGCACATCGCCCTCGACGAATCGCGCGTCGATCCCCAGTTCTGCGGCGAGCTCACGGGCTGCCACAAGCGCAGAGGGAGAGAAATCGACTCCCGTCACCGTGGCACCTGCTCGGGCAAGCGAGACGGTGTCCGTGCCGATGTGGCATTGCAGGTGGCACAGGTCCATGCCCTTAAGAGAGCCCGTCGGCAGGTGCGAGGTCATGACGGGAAGATCATCGGTGACGACCTGGCTCAGATGCTGAGGGTCATCGCGGAGCGCTGCGAGGTTGTACGCATCCACGTGGAGAGGGACACGGTCTTCCCAGTTGGCGAGGTTCGCACGACGAGCGTCCGTCCAGTCGATATCGACGCCATCAACGATGCCGTCAACGCCAAACGGGTTGTCCGTCATGCCTCATCAACATCTGACTTCTGCGGGGCGACCGTCCCCTCGTCGGCGCCGCCCTCTTCATGAGTGCCGCCCTCTTGATGAGTGCCGGGCTCGTCTTCCTCGTCCACGTCAAGGCGCTCGCGCACGTCGGGGAGGGAAGGCGCAGTGAGGCCAAAGAGTGAGAGCACGCGGTCAACCGCAATGCCGAGGAGAACACCGCCCGTGATGCCGACAACGATCGACAGGAGCAGGTTGTCGCCGAGGAAGCTTCCCGCCACCGTGCCGATGCCAATACCCCACGCCGCCCAAATGGTGACGGCGATTGCATCGACGCCCATGAAGCGTCGGCGGGGGAAGCGGAGCGCTCCTGCGCTGAGGTTGACCGCAACGCGGCCCATCGGGATAAAGCGAGCGGCAATGATGTAGAGCGTCCCGCGATGCTCCAACGCGTGCTCAGCCCAGTCAAGCGCGGCAATGACGCGCGGGCGATGAAAGAAGCGGTGTTTGCGGATGTCGACCTTCGTGCCGATCGTGTACGTCAACTGGTCGCCACACCACGCACCAAGCGCGGCCGCAACAAAGACGAGCGGGAGGATCGGCTTGCCCACGGCTTGCCAGGCCGACGCCGCCGCAATGACCGACGATTCGCTCGGCACCACAGGAAAGACGCCGTCGATGAGGGAGACCGCCCAGATCGCGGGATATATCCACCACGACTCAACGAGATCGAGAATGCCGCTCTCGACGTATTCCGAAAGGTGGGTGATCCAGTCCCATATGTCGCTCACCGGGCCAGTCTAGGTGGCGCGGTGCGCGCGGCACACGAACGCTAGAGAGCGAGCCGCCGTGCGACAACCTCTGCAAGTGCATTGGCGTGACGTTCGGCGTCCTCGTGCGTGCCGGCCTCCACCATGACGCGGACGAGCGGTTCAGTGCCCGACGCTCGGAGCAGGACGCGGCCGCCGTCGCCGAGTTCATCGCGCACCGCCGTGAGGGCGTCAGCAAGCTCGGGGTCCGTGTGGACGCGCGATCGGTCCACTCCGCCCACGTTGATCAGCACCTGGGGCAGGGTCTCGACGCCGGCGAGCAGATCAGCGAGCGAAGTATTCGATGACGCGAGGGAGCCGAGCAAGAGCGACGTCAACACGCCGTCGCCCGTCGTCGCGTAGCGAGACACGATGATGTGCCCCGATTGCTCGCCACCAAGGGTGTACCCACCTTCGCGCATTGCCTCGAGCACGTAGCGATCCCCCACCGCCGTCTCGACAATGTCGATGTTCTCGCGGCGCATCGCGTGGTGGAGTCCCAGGTTCGACATGACGGTGGCCACCAGGGTGTCGTGATAGAGCGTGTCGTTGTCGCGCATCGCCACGGCAAGCAGACCCATGATGTGGTCCCCGTTGATGATGGCGCCTGCGGCGTCCACGGCCAAACAACGGTCGGCGTCGCCGTCATAGGCCACGCCCATATCGGCCTCGTGCTCGACAACTGCAGCCTGCAGCGCGCCCATGTGAGTGGACCCGGCGTTCAGGTTGATGTTGCGACCGTCCGGCTCGCAGTGAAGGCGGATGACGGTGGCACCCGCGGCCTCAAGAGCGGCCGGGCCAATCTGTGAAGCCGCCCCGTGGGCACCGTCGACAACCACGGTGAGGCCCGCGAGCGGCGTCGCGCGGCCAGCAAACTCGGTGACGGCCTTCTCGAGGTGGGCCAGATAGTCGGCGGCCAGGTGGCTCGCGTCAGTGATCTCACCGACGGCTTCGCCCACCGGGCGATCCCATTCCTCGTTGAGGCGCTCTTCGATTGCATCCTCGACGGCGTCGGGCAGTTTCACACCGCCGCGCGCAAAGAACTTGATGCCGTTGTCCGGCATCGCGTTATGTGATGCGGAGATGACAACGCCGAGGTCGGCGTCGATCGCTCCCGTCAGATACGCGACAGCCGGCGTCGGGAGGACGCCGGCGTCGAGTACATCAACGCCTGCCGAGGCGAGACCTGCCGCCACAGCGGACGAAAGGAACTGGCCTGACAGTCGGGTATCACGGCCGA
Organism: Actinomycetes bacterium; assembly: GCA_023432235.1. Classification (GTDB taxonomy): domain Bacteria; phylum Actinomycetota; class Actinomycetes; order Actinomycetales; family Demequinaceae; genus Demequina. The sequence goes on along the minus strand of JAEYUX010000008.1, from coordinate 39,806 downwards.
GGACGGCGCGGGGGCGATGTCCGGAGAACTCACCACGTTCGGCGAGTACATGGGCAGCCGCAACCGACAGGCTGAGCGCAAGCTCGGCCGTGATGTCGCGGTTGGCCAGTCCACGGACTCCGTCCGTGCCAAACAGTCGCGCCATGCGCGCTGACCTCGATTAACGCTTCGAGTACTGAGGAGCGCGGCGGGCCTTCTTGAGACCAGCCTTCTTGCGCTCGACCACACGCGCGTCACGCGTGAGGAAGCCAGCCTTCTTCAGCGAACCGCGGTTGTGCTCGGCGTCAATGGCATTGAGCGCGCGCGCAACGCCGAGGCGCAGCGCACCGGCCTGACCCGAGGGGCCACCACCGTGGATGCGCGCGTGGACGTCGAACTTCTCCTCGATGTCGAGCAGAGCAAACGGCGAGTTCACGAGCTGCTGGTGCACCTTGTTGGGGAAGTAGTCCTCGAGCGTGCGGCCATTGATGGTCCACTTGCCGGTGCCGGGCACCAGGCGAACGCGGGCGACAGCCTCCTTGCGACGGCCAAGGCCGGCGCCGGGGGCAATGTCCGAGGCACCCTTGCCACGCACAGGCGCGGTCTCAGTGGTGTACTCGGTGGGAATCTCGTTCTCAGCGGTGACGTCAGTCATCTGTTCAATCCTTCTGCGGGCGCTTACTGCGCGACCTGGGAAATCTCAAAGGGCTTGGGCTGCTGAGCGGCATGCGGGTGATCAGGGCCCGCGTACACCTTCAGCTTGGACAGCTGGGCGCCTGCCAGCTTGTTCTTGGGCAGCATGCCCTTGACGGCGTTCTCGATCACCTTGGTGGGCTGGCTCGCGAGGAGTTCACCGATCGGCTTGGTCTTGAGGCCGCCCGGGAAGCCCGAGTGGCGGTAGACCTTCTTGTCGGTGAGCTTGTTGCCCGTCAGCGCCACCTTTTCGGCGTTGATGACGATGACAAAGTCGCCGTTGTCGATGTGAGGTGCAAAGGTCGCCTTGTGCTTGCCGCGAAGCAGCACAGCAGCCTGGGAGGCCAGACGACCGAGAACCACGTCAGTAGCGTCGATGACGTACCAGTTCTTGGTCACGTCACCCGGCTTGGGAGAATACGTACGCACTGTGAAGCCTTCTACTCAGAGTCGGTATGCGGTACAAAATGCACCGCGACGTTTCGGTCGGCGGGTCCTGCGGCGGCGAGTGGGAAACACCAGTCCACGGGGAACGCACAACGACCGGCAAGTCTACCGCTGTGCTTGGCACACGGTCAATTCGCGCGGGTCACGCCTTCGTTCTCCCCCGCGTCCTCGCATAAGGAGGCGCGCCGCGCACGGGTCTGCTCGGCGCGAGCGGCGAGCTCAGCGTCGTCCGGATACGTCACTTCCTCAAGCGTGAGACCGTGAGCCGGAGCGACTGCGATCGCTTGAGACCGTTCGGTTCCGGCCGCGATCGTCGCAAGCCATTCCCGGTCCCGACGCCCCTCGCCCACGGCAAGCACCGCACCGACAAGTCCGCGCACCATCGAGTGGCAAAATGCATCGGCGCGCACGGTTGCGACAACCCGGTGAGCATCGGGGCCATCCACGGGTCGCGCCCAGGAGAACTCCTGGAGATGACGAATCGTTGTCGCACCCTCGCGTGCCTTGCAAAACGGGGCGAAGTCGCGCAGGCCGGTCAGCAGCGCCGACGCCCCATTGAGGATGTCGACATCAAGCGGTTTGTCGTGCCACACAACGTGGTGGCGCGTCAACGGGTCGCGAAGGGCGGGGTCGTCGCACAACCGATAGGCATACCGGCGCTGTGTGGCAGAGAAGCGGGCATCAAAGCCGGGTGCCGCTCGTGACACCTCCCGCACAACAATGTCGGCCGGCAGCACGCCTGTGAGTCGTGCCCTCAGCGCCTCCGACTCCGAGCGGTCGGTGCGGCCAGGCAGTCGCTGCCACGCGGCGATTGGAATGTCGACGTGCGCGACTTGTCCGCGGGCGTGGACGCCAGCGTCGGTACGGCCCGCCACCGTGACGCGGGACTGGTGCTCACTGAGGCCCTCGCCGTCAGCCGTTCGCACAACCTGCCGAAGCGCCGCCTCGAGAGTGTCCTGCACAGTTCGCAATCCGGGCTGGGCGGCCCAGCCGGAAAACTCGGAACCGTCATAAGAAAAGTCAAGGCGGGCCCTTACAACCTGGCCGGAATCCAGCTCGGTCATAAGAACCCGCCTTGTCGCGTGGCGCGAGCGCCGACGCTTTCGTTACTTGTCGCTCGCCTCGGCGGACTCGTCGTCGGCACCCTCAGCGGGGTCCTCCGAGTGCTCGCCTTCGACCTGCGTGACCTGGGTCTCAGGCTCGGGAGCCTCGTCGACAGTCTCGTCGGCTGCGGCGGCCTCTTCAGCCTTGTCGGCCTTGGCCTCGTCGGCCTTCGCGGCCTTCTCAGCGGCGGGCTTCGCAGCGGCCTTCTTGGTCGCCTTCTCCGCCTCGGCCTTGACGGCCTTCTTGGCGGGAGCACCGAACTCGACCAACTCGATCACGGCCATCGGGGCGTTGTCGCCCTTACGGGGACCGATCTTGGTGATGCGGGTGTAGCCACCCTCGCGCTCGGCAAAGCCGGGGCCGATCTCGGTGAACAAGGTGTGCACGACACCCTTATCCGAAATCACACCCAGCACGCGACGACGCGAGGCGAGGTCTCCGCGCTTGGCGAAGGTGATGAGGCGCTCCGCGTAGGGACGAAGGCGCTTGGCCTTGGTCTCCGTGGTGGTGATGCGACCGTGCTCAAAGAGCGACTGTGCGAGGTTAGCCAGGATGTGGCGCTCGTGAGCGGGACCGCCGCCGAGGCGCGGACCCTTAGGGGGCGTAGGCATGTTGAGTTGTTCTCCTTGTTACTCGTCGCCGCCGGAGAAGTACACACCGGAGACAGACGGGTCGTAATCGTGACCGCCGTCCTTCAAGGTGAAGCCCAGCTCGGCGAGCTTCTCCTTTACCTCGGTGATCGACTTCTGGCCGAAGTTACGGATGTCCATGAGGTCCGTCTCGGAGCGAGCCGTCAGCTCGCCCACGGTGTGGATGCCCTCACGCTTGAGGCAGTTGTACGAACGCTGCGTCAGGTTGAGGTCCTCGATGGGCATGTTGAAGTCCTCCTCGAGCGACTCGTCCGTGTCGGACGGGCCGATCTCGATGCCCTCGGCGGCCTCGTTGAGGCTGCGGGCGAGCGAGAACAGCTCGACGAGGGTCGAGCCAGCCGACGCGACGGCGTCGCGAGGCGAGATGGAGGACTTGGTTTCGACGTCGAGGATCAACTCGTCAAAGTCGGTGCGCTGGGCCACACGGGTCGCTTCGACCTTGTAGGTGACCTTGAGCACGGGCGAGTAGATCGAGTCGACGGGGATCTGGCCGATCTCGGCGTCGTACGACTTGTTGAGGGCGGCGGGCACGTAGCCACGTCCACGCTCGACCGTCAGCTCAACCTCGAACTTTGCCTTCGAGTTGAGCGTCGCGATGTGCAAGTCGGGGTTGTGGATCTCGACACCAGCGGGCGGCGCGATGTCGGCTGCCGTGACGGCACCCGCACCGGACTTACGCAAGTACATGATGACCGGCTCGTCGTTTTCCGAGGAAACCACCAGCGACTTGAGGTTGAGGAGGATCTCCGTGACGTCCTCCTTCACCCCCTCAATGGTGGTGAACTCGTGCAACACGCCTTCGAAGCGGACGCTGGTGACAGCGGCGCCGGGAATCGACGACAACAGGGTGCGGCGCAACGAGTTGCCGAGCGTGTAGCCGAAGCCAGGCTCGAGCGGCTTGAGCGAGAACTGCGAGCGGTTGTCCGAGATGACCTTTTCGGTCAGGGTGGGTCGCTGTGCGATAAGCACTTTCTCTTCCTTTCCGAGCACCCACTATTTGATGCTCGTGCCCTCCGGTTGTCCGTTCCGGAGGGTGTCAACGACTGGATGGAATGGGCGCGAGAACGCGCGAGGGCTAAGCGGAGGGCCGTCGGGTGTCAATCTGTCCGACGGCCGTCACCACTAGCCGCGACGACGCTTGGGCGGGCGGCAACCGTTGTGTGCCTGCGGAGTGACATCCTTGATGGACGTCACCTCGAGGCCGGCGGCCGTCAGCGAGCGAATCGCGGTGTCGCGACCCGAACCCGGGCCCTTCACAAAGACGTCGACCTTGCTCATGCCGGCGTCCTGCGCCTTGCGAGCGGCAGCCTCGGCCGCCATCTGCGCGGCGTAAGGCGTCGACTTGCGGGAGCCCTTGAAGCCCACCTGACCGGACGACGACCACGACACCACGGCACCCGAGGGGTCCGTGATCGACACGATCGTGTTGTTGAAGGTCGACTGGATGTGTGCCTGACCGTGAGCAACGGTCTTCTTGATCTTCTTGCGCGGCTTGCGCGTGGGAGCGGCCATGGCTTACTTCTTCTTTCCGGCGACGGTCTTCTTGGGGCCCTTGCGGGTACGAGCGTTGGTCTTGGTGCGCTGACCGCGGACAGGCATGCCCTTGCGGTGGCGCAGACCCTGGTAGTTGCCAATCTCGACCTTGCGGCGGATGTCGGCGGCTACCTCACGGCGCAGGTCACCTTCAATGGTGAAGTTGCCTTCGATGAAGTCACGCAACGAAACGAGCTGCTCGTCCGTCGCGTCCTTCACGCGGAGATCGGGGCTCACACCGGTCGCGGCAAGAATCTGCTGCGCGCGGGTGCGGCCAATGCCATAGATGTACGTCAAAGCGACTTCCATGCGCTTGTCGCGCGGGAGGTCGACTCCTACGAGTCGTGCCATGTTGTTTCTACTCCATCAGTAGTCGGAGGTCTGACGCTCGGATTCCCACGTGATGTGATGCGGGCCGCGGCCTCCGAGCCGCGGGTACCGGTATCCCGGTTCCGAACGAGGTCTTCAGTTGTTAACGCCTAGCCCTGGCGTTGCTTGTGGCGCGGGTTGTCGCAGATGACCATGACACGGCCACTGCGGCGAATCACCTTGCACTTGTCACAAATGGGCTTGACGCTCGGCTTCACCTTCATGGTTGGCTTTCCTTCGCCGTCGGCGCCGCTGACTGTGGCGTCGGCGACGGTTTACTTGTAGCGGTAGACAATGCGGCCGCGGGACAGGTCGTATGGGCTGAGTTCCACCACCACTCGATCCTCGGGGAGGATTCGAATGTAGTGCTGGCGCATCTTGCCCGAGATGTGAGCGAGGACGAGGTGGCCATTTGTCAGTTCCACACGGAACGACGCGTTTGGCAATGCCTCGACCACGGTGCCCTCAACCTCGATGACGCCGTCTTTCTTGGCCATATACTCCGCTAACGTCGATTAATAGGTTCGTAGGCGCGCAAAAACGCCCGACAGACAAGTCTAGACCATGCGGCGGCACGTCTCAACCACAGGGCCTCGCCCTGTCGTTCGACTCACGCACAATTAGCGGAAGGCGTTGCGCAAACGCTGCACGGCAGCGTCGGACACGCGCACATCCCGATGATCTGCGAGCTTTCGCACCACCGTCGACGGCGTGCGGGGGTTCTTGAGGAGAGCGAGCAACACGTCTGTCTCGTGATCGTGACCCAATGAGATGAGCGCCCCCGCCGGCGCATCCGTACGGGCGGCGACGGCGGCCCGCACGTGCGCCGAGCGATGCGCGGCATAGGGCAATAACTCGGACCCGGTCACGGCTGGGTCCGTCGCGCGGGTGAGGTCATGTGCTGCGTCTCGCGCGGAAGGCAATCCCACCATGGCGTTGATTCGTCCTCTCGAGGCGTACGACCTTATGTACTGTCCACACGATAAGCGCGCTGGCCTCACTCTTCGAGTGCTTGTGACGAAATAGACATAACGGTCATCTTGGCTACGGAGCGCGGAAGCCTCTCACGGGCGCAAGTCGGATGTCGGGCTGACTCTGATGGACCGGGACTACGGGGTCAACCGCAGTCATCCGCTCCACCTCTTGACTGACGAAGTCCGCTGCTGCTTGAGCAAGCGCCGTGCTCGGCTCGACGTTGCGCTGGTCCTTCGCTGAGCGGTCGTCAGCATCGATACGCTCGGCTGCAGCAAGCCGCACACGTTGCTGACGGTGAAAGGCGAGCTCTTCAAGAATGTCGCGCGGCAGCGCCGGGTTCGAGACGAGGGCGACGACCACCGGTACGGCGCGGTCAGAGGCGAGGTACTGCATGACCGAACGTTGGGCGTGGTCGTTCATTGCGACCGCGACGCGCACATCGACTGAGACGTCATGCGCAAGCGTCACCATAAGCCCGAGCGGACAATCCGGCCGTGCTGCCACCGCAGCCCTCACCGCATGGTTACGGCTGCCACCAAGCTCAAGAAGCTCGTTCTTGGTGAGCGCAGGGTCGCTCGCAGCAATGACAGCCGGACTTGCGCCGGGTGCGCGTGAAAACCCTCGTGCCATGTCGGCCCCCTGTGCCAAGCACTGCGACGGCGGGGATAGCCGCCACGTCAACGCTAAGCCGCGCGCGTTACAGACGCCGTGCGCCCACGTAACGTCTGCGTGAACTCATGATCAGCGTGGGGCAAAAGTAGACGGCGGCGATCCCTGTTGGGATCGCCGCCGTCCGCCCGGCCTGCCGACGCGGCTGAGGGGTGCGCGTGGGCGGCTCGGACGCTGTGGGGGCTAGGCGTACATCCGTGCGGTGCGGAGGCGACGCTGGGCAAGCTCCCCGATGCTGCCTCGCTTGTGTGACGCGAGACGTTCAAGCACCGAGCGCGGTGCGTTGGGATTCGACGCGAGCGCCTCGAGTACGCGCACATCACTTTCGTGGGCGAGTGACAGCATCGTCGCGAGCGGGCAATCAAGGCGAGCGGCGACAGCAGCGCGCACGTCAGCTCTGCCTTGTGCGGCGAGGGCGACGAGTTCAGCGCGCGACGTCTGAGGGTCGCGCGCGCGGACCAGGTCCTCGCTCTTCGTACGGGTCAAGGAAAGGGCCATGTCGAGGTGTCCTTCAGGAGTTAGTGGGTCCGGGTCACAGTACGGAGCGAGGCTGTGCGCCCTGCCGTATGTGTGGCGTACATGGCAGGGACTTCGACACCTGATCGGTGCGCGGCTCCGGCGTGAGAAACCCCGAGATCGTCGGGAAGTGTGACAACGAGGAAGTCATGTCCCGGGTGCGTCACCGCAGCGACAGGGCGATCGAACTCGTCGAGAGGATCGCTCGGGCCGGGCTCGAATACCGCGGTGACTTCCACAGCCTCGGGTGCCGACGCTGCGGCGGCAGGTCCGTGGGCGTGAGGGGCTGCCGCACGAGCCTCAGCACCGAGAGTCGCAGCACGGTCGGCATCGAGCATCTCTATCGGTTCGATTGGCGTGGGCTCAGAGTCGCCTGACGGTTCTGGGTCGACTGCCCATGCCATTGCTCGTTCGCGAAGTTCGGGGATGAGATGGTCCTCGCCCTGCTCGACTGTTCTCTCAAGCAGAGGCACGGTGCGGATCCGATGCGCCATTGCGTCACGCACATCCTGGCGGCGGTGCTGTCCCAACTGGATGGCGAGGGACGCCTCGAGGTTGGGGTTGCCAATGAGCGCGAGCAATACGTCGTGATGCCGGTCGCCCGCCAACGCTTCCATGACCGAGCGGGCAGCACGAGGGTTGGCGGCCATGGCGGCACGTACTTCCCACCAGTCATCGTTGGCAAGCGCGGCTTGAACGCCAAGGGGGACGTCATCCCGACGAGCGATTGCTTCGCGGACGCTACGGTGACGCGACTGGGCGAGCAGCGCAATATGCATCCGGTGCAGGCCGGGGCGCTCGGCCTCCGCTCGCTCCGCCTCGGCAGTCGACCGTGACGTCGTAAGTCGCTTGGACATGGTGCTCCCTGAACGCAAAAAAGGGCACCGGCGGTTTCGCGCCGGCATTGCCGACCGTCACCAGGTGCCCTCCTGTGTGGTCTCGCTCTCATTGATACATTTCGGACATCTCGACGCGCTACTTTTTGGCGTCAATTGTGAGAATGTCCACACGAAATGCGGCAAAACCCCTGGTAACCCCCATACTTTTGCCCCCAAGATGGGGGGCACCCGTTGTCGGGCTATGGAGCGACAGGGGTGACGCCGTGAGAAGCGAGTTCGCGCGCTCCTCCGTCCGGCGCGGTGAGCACCCAGATCCCGTCCTCATGAACAGCAACGCTGTGCTCCCAGTGAGCTGCACGTGACCCGTCTGCCGACACCACGGTCCACCCGTCGTCGAGGACATTCGAGTCGCCCGTGCCGATGACAAACATCGGCTCGATTGCGAGGCACATACCCGGCTTCACCCGGGGTGACTTGCCCTTGGTGCGGTAATTGAGGACGTCAGGTGCCTGGTGCATCGCGGTACCGATGCCATGACCAACGAATCCAAGCAGCGGATGGAGACCAGCAGCGTCGGCTACATCCTCAATCGCCGCCGCAATCGCATCGAGACGCTGCGCCGTCGCGAGGGCCGCAATGCCTGCCCAGAGCGCGTCGCGCGTGCTGCTGACCAGATGCGCATCTTGTCCCCCGCGTGGGGTGCCAGCGATGACGGTGATGGCGGAGTCTGAATGCCACCCATCAACGATCGCACCACAATCGATCGATACCACGTCGCCTTCTGCGATCTCGCGATCGCCAGGGATGCCGTGGACCACCTCGTCGTTGACGGACACGCAGGTCACGGCAGGAAAGCCGTGGTACCCAAGAAAATTGGATGTGGCGCCAGCGCTGTCGATGACACGGTGCGCCGCGTCGTTAATCGCGGCAGTTGTCGCGCCCGGCACCACCGCAGCCGACGCCGCCGCGAGTGCGTCCGCCGTGATACGACCAGCGCGAGCCATCACGCGCATCTGAGCACGCGTCTTGAGCTCGACGCCCCGTGCCATGGTTATCGCGCGTCGAGTGCGGCCAGGATGCGAGCAGTGACCTCGTCAACGTCACCGATGCCATCGACACTCGTGAGCAACCCTCGTTCTGCATAGAACGTGGCGAGGGGCGCGGTCGACTCGTCGTAGACATTGAGGCGTGCGCGAATGACATCTTCCGTGTCATCAGCACGGCCTTCGATCTTCGCGCGGTTGAGAAGTCGCTCTGTCACGACGTCGTGATCGGCCGTGATCTCGAGAACTGCGTTCAAGGACTGGCCGAGTTCCGCGAGCATCGAGTCGAGTTCGACAGCCTGATCGGGGTTGCGCGGATAGCCGTCGAGCAAGAACCCGCCAACCACGTCGTCCTGGGCGAGGCGGTCCTTCACCATTGCGTTGGTCACCTCATCGGGAACCAAAGCGCCCGCGTTCATGTACTCCTGTGCCTTGCGCCCAAGCTCCGTCTCGTTCTTCACGTTCGCTCGGAAGATGTCTCCCGTTGAGATTGCAGGGACTCCGTAGTGCTCGGCGAGGCGCACTGCTTGAGTGCCCTTCCCTGCTCCAGGCGGGCCAACAAGGACAAGACGCATTACCGGAGGAACCCTTCGTATCGACGCTGTTCAAGTTGCGACTGGATCCGCTTGACGGTGTCGAGACCGACGCCCACCAGGATGAGGATCGTCGTCGCTCCCAATGGAATCTGCGCGTTGAGGCCGAGCATCGCCAAGGTGATTGACGGAATGAGCGCGACAATCGCCAAGTACGTCGATCCGGCGGCCGTGATGCGCGACAACACGTAGTCAAGGTAGTCAGCGGTCGGCTTGCCCGGGCGGATGCCGGGAACAAAGCCGCCGTACTTCTTCATGTTGTCGGCCACTTCAGTCGGATTAAACGTGATGGCCGTGTAGAAGTACGCGAAGAACACGATGAGTAGCACGTAGATCGCGATATGGAGCGGTGCCGCCGGGTCCGTGATGTGCGTCTGCACCCACAGCACCCACCCGTCGGGGTTCTGCCCCTGGAACTGCACGATCACGTACGGCAGCTGGAGCAGCGACGCGGCGAAGATCACGGGGATAACACCCGCCATGTTGATCTTGAGCGGAATGTAGGTGGACGAGCCGCCCAGCATTCGACGCCCCACCATGCGCTTGGCATACTGCACCGGGATGCGGCGCTGAGACTGCTCGACGTACACGACTGCAGCAATGACGGCCAACAACACGAGGAGCACAACAAAGAGGTTGCGCACGCGATCCGACGAGTTCCAGATCTGCGACACGGCACCGGGGAACGACGCTGCCACCGAGGTGAAGATCAGCAACGACATGCCATTGCCGACACCGCGTTCGGTGATGCGCTCGCCGAGCCACATGATGAAGACGGTGCCTGCGGTCATCGTCAGCACCATGATGGCGATGACGTTCCACGAGTCGTTGGGAATCACCGGCGGGCAGTTGGGGAAGAACAAGCCGTTGCGCGCCATCGTGATGTACGAGGCGGACTGCAAGGCGGCAAATCCGACGGCCAGGTAGCGGGTGTACTGAGTCAGTTTGGCCTGACCTTCGGCACCCTCCTTGTGAAGAGTCTCGAAGCGCGGGATGAGCACGCGCAGCAGTTGCACCATGATCGACGCGGTGATGTACGGCATGATGCCGAGCGCGAAGATCGACAGCTGGAGGAGCGCTCCACCTGAGAAGAGGTTGAGAATCTGGAGGGGTCCGCCCGTGTCAGACGTGCTGTTCAGACACGCCTGAATCTCGCCGTAGTCGACGCCCGGCGTCGGGATCGACACACCCAGACGGTAAATGCCGATCATGCCCAGCGTGAACAACAGCTTCTTGCGCAGGTCCGGCGTGCGGAACGCGCTCAGAAAGCCTGAAAGCATGAATCCTCCGATGAAGGCGGTGTCGCGGGCCCGCGTCAATACGGGCCCGCGACGAGCCTAGCCCTCGCTGACAGTGCCGCCAGCGGCCTCAATCTTGGTCTTCGCGGAACGCGAAACAGCGTCGGCGTCCACCAGGGTCACCTTCACGGCAATATCGCCGTCACCGAGCACCTTGACGGGCTGGTTGGCACGGACTGCGCCCTTGTCGACGAGATCGGCCTTGGTGACCTTCCCGCCCTTGGGGAACAGCTCTGCCAGCTGGTCGAGGTTGACCACCTGGTAGCGCACCTTGAAGGGGCTCTTGAAGCCGCGCAGCTTGGGCAGACGCATGTGCAACGGCGTCTGGCCGCCCTCAAAGGCGGACGAGACGGTGTTGCGAGCGTGCGTGCCCTTGGTGCCACGGCCTGCAGTCTTACCCTTCGAGCCCTCACCACGACCCACGCGGGTCTTGGGGGTGTGGGCACCGGGGGCGGGACGCAGGTGGTGCATCTTGAGCGTCGTCACCTTCGGCTCGTCCGACGTCGACTTCGCCTTGGTAGCCGTCGACTTGGCGGGAGCCTTCGCGGCAGCCGCGGTCTCAGCCTTGGCAGGAGCCTTCTCAGCGGCGGCCTTGGCGGGTGCCTTCTTCTCGGCAGCAGCCTTGGCAGGAGCCTTGTCAGCGGCCGGCTTGGCAGCAGCCTTAGCAGGAGCCTTCTTCTCTGCAGCCTTCTTCTCAGCGGCAGGCTTGGCCGCAGCCTTCGCTGCAGCCGGCTTCGCCGTGGACGACTTCGCGGCCGACGCCTTGGCAGCGGGCTTCTTGGCAGGCGCCTTTGCGGCGGCTTCCTTCTTCTCCTCAGCCATTAGTCAACCTCCTCCACAGTCACTAGGTGGCTCACGGCGCGGACCATGCCACGGATCTCCGGGCGGTCCTCCTTCACCACAATGTCGCCAATGCGCTTCAGACCCAGCGAGCGCAACGTCTCGCGGTGCTGAGGCTTGGTACCAATCTCAGAACGCTTCTGCGTCACCTTGAGACGAGGCATTACTTCACCCCCGCAGCACGGGCGCGCAGCAGGATGGCAGGCGCCACTTCTTCAACGGTCTTGCCACGGCGTGCAGCCACTGCCTCCGGCATCTCAAGACGCTTCAATGCATCCACAGTGGCGTGGACGATGTTGATTGCGTTCGAAGAACCGAGCGACTTGGACAGCACATCGTGAATGCCAGCGCACTCGAGCACCGCACGCACCGGACCACCGGCGATCACACCGGTACCGGGAGCAGCGGGGCGCAAGAACACGACACCAGCAGCGGCCTCACCCTGCACTGCGTGCGGGATGGTTGCCTGGATGCGGGGGACGCGGAAGAACGAACGCTTCGCCTCCTCAACACCCTTGGAGATTGCCGCAGGCACTTCCTTGGCCTTGCCGTAGCCGACGCCGACGTTGCCTTCGCCGTCACCCACAACAACGAGGGCGGTGAAGCTGAAGCGACGACCACCCTTCACGACCTTGGAGACGCGGTTGATCGTGACGACGCGCTCGATGAACTTGTTCTCGGGCTCGTTACCGCCGCGGCCACCGCCACGACGCGAGTTGTTCTCAGCCATGTCTTTCCTTCACTCCTCGTCCCGGCTACAGGGCCAGGCCACCCTCTCGGGCGCCATCGGCCACCGCCGCGACGCGGCCGTGGTACTTGTTTCCGCCACGGTCAAACACAACGGCTTCGATCCCCGCGGACTTCGCCCGCTCAGCGACGAGCTGACCGACCTTGGAGGCCTTGGCAGTCTTGTCGCCCTTGAGTGCGCGCACATCGGCCTCGAGGGTCGATGCAGACGCGAGGGTCTTGCCGATCGTGTCGTCTACCACCTGAGCCACCATGTGGCGCGCAGAACGCGTCACCACGAGGCGGGGGCGTGCAGCCGTGCCGCTGATCTTCTTGCGCAAACGGAAGTGACGGCGCTTGCGCGCAATGCCAGTTCCCTTGCCCTTGATCGTGATACCCATTACTTCTTCCCCGCCTTTCCGGCCTTGCGGCGAACCTGCTCGCCGGCGTAGCGGACACCCTTGCCCTTGTACGGCTCAGGCTTACGGATCTTGCGAATGTTGGCGGCAGTCTCGCCCACGAGTTGCTTGTCGATGCCAGACACCGAGAACTTGGTGGGTGACTCAACTGCAAAGGTGATGCCCTGCGGGGCGTCGACCACAACGGGGTGCGAGAAGCCGAGTGCAAACTCGAGCGACGAGCCCTTGAGCGCGACACGGTAACCCGTACCGACAATCTCGAGCTTCTTCTCGTAGCCATCGGTCACACCGGTCACCATGTTGGCGATCAGGGTGCGCGTCAGGCCGTGCAACGACTTGCTAAGGCGCTCGTCGTTCGGACGGTTAACGGCGATCTCGCCGTCCACCTGCTCCACGATGATCGGTTCCTTGACCGTGAGAGACAAGGTGCCCTTGGGGCCCTTGACCGTCACGTCGGAGCCGTCAATCTTCACGTCCACTCCGGAGGGAACCGGAACGGGGTACTTACCAATGCGTGACATTGTCAGTGCTCTCCTTTCCCGGTTACCAGACCCAGGCGACGACTTCGCCGCCCACGCCCTTCTTTTCAGCCTCACGGTCGGTCAACAGACCCGAGGAGGTGGACAGAATTGCCACACCCAGGCCACCGAGGACCTTGGGCAGGTTGTTCGCCTTTGCGTACACACGCAGGCCCGGCTTGGACACGCGACGCACGCCAGCAAGGGCGCGCTCACGGTTGGGGCCGTACTTGAGCGTCAGCGTCAGGGTCTTGCCCACCTCGGCGTCCGCGGTGGACGAGCCGACGATGTAGCCCTGTTCTTCCAGAATCTTGGCGATGTTCGCCTTGATCTTGGAGTGCGGCATCGAGACCTGCTCGTGGTACGCCGCGTTCGCGTTGCGCAGACGCGTCAGCATGTCTGCGATCGGGTCGGTCATTGTCATGAGTGAGTCACTCTTCCTCGCCGTGGTTTCCGCTCGAGAGCGGACCTGTGGCGTAGTTGTTTACCAGCTGCTCTTGGTGATGCCCGGGAGCTCGCCGCGGTGCGCCATTTCACGGAAGCACACGCGGCACAGGCCGAACTTGCGGTACACGGAGTGCGGACGTCCACACCGCTGGCACCGGGTGTATGCGCGCACCGGGAACTTCGGCTTGCGGGACGCCTTCACCTTCAGGGCGGTCTTCGCCATGGCTACTTCTCCTTGAAGGGGAAGCCCAGCTGCGTCAGCAGCGAGCGACCCTCGTCGTCGTTGGTGGCGGACGTGACGATGGTGATGTCCATGCCGCGCACGCGGTCGATCTTGTCCTGGTCGATCTCGTGGAACATCGACTGCTCCGTGAGGCCGAACGTGTAGTTGCCGCGACCGTCGAACTGCTTGGGGCTCAGCCCACGGAAGTCACGGATACGGGGAAGAGCCGTCGACAGCAAACGGTCGAGGAACTCCCACATCCGGTCGCCACGCAGCGTGACGTGAGCGCCAATCGCCTGGCCCTCGCGCAGCTTGAACTGCGCGATCGACTTCTTGGCCTTGGTGACCTGCGGCTTCTGGCCCGTGATCGCGGTGAGGTCGCGGATGGCGCCCTCAATGAGCTTCGAGTCCTTCGCGGCCTCTCCCACACCCATGTTGACAACGACCTTGACGAGGCCGGGCACCTGCATGATGTTGGCGTAGCCGAACTCTTCATGCAGACGCGCGACGATCTCTTCGCGGTACGTGGTCTTCAGGCGCGGCGTAGTCGTTTCGGTCGCCATCAGTCGATGTCCTTACCCGAGCGCTTAGCAATACGAACACGCTTGGTGCGCGTACGGCCGTCCTGCTCGACCTGCTCCGTGCGGAAGCCCACACGGGTGCCCTTCTTGGTCTCCGGGTCAACAAGCATCACGTTCGAGATGTGAAGCGGCGCCTCGACGGTGACGATGCCACCCTCCATGTTGTCGCGACGCGTTCCCGGCTTGATGTGTCGCTGGATGCGCTGCACGCCTTCGACAACCACGCGGTCGCTGTCCTTGAGGACCTCGAGCACGCGGCCCTGCTGGCCACGGTCACGTCCGGCGATGACGACAACGAGGTCGCCCTTCTTGATCTTCGCCATGATCAGATCACCTCCGGAGCCAACGACACGATCTTCATGAAGCGTCGGTCACGCAGTTCACGCCCGACAGGACCGAAGATGCGGGTACCGCGGGGGTCCGTCTCCTTGCCCTTGAGAATCACCGCAGCGTTCTCGTCGAACTTGATGTACGAACCGTCCTGACGACGGGTCTCCTTGACGGTGCGGACGACAACCGCCTTGACGACATCGCCCTTCTTGACGTTGCCGCCAGGGATGGCGTCCTTCACCGTGGCGACAATGACGTCACCAATGCCGGCGTAGCGACGATGCGATCCGCCGAGTACACGGATGCACAGCAACTCCTTGGCACCCGTGTTGTCGGCGACGCGCAGTCGCGACTCCTGCTGAATCATTTCTTCTCTCCTGTCGTCTGGTTCTCGCGGCGTAGTTCCGCGAGCCTGGTCGAACGAACGGTTACTTGGCCTTCTCGAGGATCTCCACCAGGCGCCAGCGCTTGGACGCTGACAGCGGGCGGGTCTCCATGATGAGCACGAGGTCGCCGATACCGGCGCTGTTGGACTCGTCGTGGGCCTTGACCTTGGACGAGCGGCGCATGACCTTCCCGTACAGGGCGTGCTTCACGCGGTCTTCGACCTCAACGGTGACGGTCTTGTCCATCTTGTCGGACACGACGTAGCCGCGACGGGTCTTGCGGTACGGGCGCTGCTCAGCAGCGTCCGTGGTCTGCTTAGTCGACATAGTGTCTTACCTCTTCCTACGACTTCGCGGTGGGAGCCGTGCGGATACCGAGCTCACGCTCGCGCAGGATCGTGTAGATCCGCGCGATATCGCGCTTGACGGCCTTCAAACGACCGTGGTTCTCCAGCTGGCCAGTGGCCGACTGGAACCGCAGGTTGAACAATTCGGCCTTGGCCTTCTTGAGCTCCTCAACAAGGCGCTCGTCCTCCATGGCGTCCAACTCGGTCGGCATGAGGTTCTTCGAACCGATCGACATCAGATGTCACCACCCTCACGCGTAATGAAGCGAGTCTTCATGGGGAGCTTGTGCTGTGCGCGGCGCATGGCCTCGCGGGCAAGCTCCTCGGGGACGCCGGCGAGCTCAAAGAGCACACGGCCCGGCTTGACGTTGGCAACCCACCACTCGGGCGAACCCTTACCAGAGCCCATGCGGACTTCGGCAGGCTTCTTGGTCAGCGGACGGTCCGGGTAGATGTTGATCCACACCTTTCCACCACGCTTGACGTGACGGGTCATTGCGATACGAGCAGCCTCAATCTGACGGTTCGTCACATAGGCAGGCTCGAGCGCCTGGATGCCAAAGTCACCAAAGGTGACCTCGGTACCGCCAGTCGCCATACCGGAACGACCCGGGTGGTGCTGCTTGCGGTACTTCACTCGACGAGGAATCAGCATGACTTAGCTCTCCTTCCCAGCATCGGCCGCAGGGGCCTCAGCGGCAGGGGCGGCAGCAGCCTCGGGGCCACGAGCAACGTCGTCCCGACGCGGGCCACGCCCACCACGGTCGCCGCCACGCTCGCCACGGCCACGCTGCGGACGAGGAGCCTTGGCCTGCTCAGCAGCCCACTCCTTCTCCGTCATGTCGCCCTTGTAGATCCATACCTTGACGCCGATCTGACCGAAGGTCGTACGGGCCTCAAAGAAACCGAAGTCGATGTTGGCGCGCAACGTGTGCAACGGAACGCGACCCTCACGGTAGAACTCCGAACGCGACATTTCGGCGCCACCAAGACGGCCCGAGCACTGGACACGAATGCCCTTTGCTCCGGCACGCAGCGCGGACTGAATGCCCTTGCGCATGGCACGACGGAATGCGACACGCGAAGCGAGCTGCTCGGCAATGCCCTGAGCCACAAGCTGAGCGTCGATCTCGGCGTTCTTCACTTCGAGGATGTTCAGCTGAACCTGCTTGCCGGTCAGCTTCTCGAGCGATGCACGGAGCTTGTCGGCTTCGGCGCCTCGACGACCGATCACGATGCCGGGGCGTGCCGTGTGGAGGTCCACACGCACACGCTCACGGGTGCGCTCGATCTCCACCTTCGACACGCCTGCACGCTCGAGGTCGCGCTTCATGAGACGACGGATCTTGACGTCCTCGTCCACGTAGTCGCGGTAGCGCTCGCCCTTCTTGGTCGAGTCGGCGAACCACCGTGAACGGTGGTCGGTCGTGATGCCCAGGCGGTAGCCGTGCGGGTTGACCTTCTGACCCATTACTTGGCCCCTTCCTTGACAGGCGTTGCGACCGTCACGCTGAGGTGGCTGGTGCGCTTGTTGATTCGGTTGGCACGGCCCTGTGCGCGCGGACGGATCCGCTTCATCGTGGGGCCTTCGTCGACGGTGATCGAGGTGATGACCAGTTCGCGCTCGTCAAAGCGTTCACCAGCGGCATCGGCCTTCACGCGGGCGTTAGCGATTGCCGACTCGATCAGCTTGCGCACGTCGGCGGCGACCGCCTGCGGCTGGAACTTGAGCGAGGCAGCGGCCTCAACCGCGTTCTGACCGCGCACCAGGTTCACCACGCGGCGTGCCTTCTGGGCGGTCACGCGGAGGTACCGCGTCTGCGCCTTGGCTTCCATGTTGTGTACTCCTTATGCAGGGCGCGCCTTAGCGGCGGCCCTTTCGGTCGTCCTTGACGTGGCTGCGGAACGTGCGCGTGGGTGCGAACTCTCCGAGCTTGTGGCCCACCATCGACTCGGTGACGAACACCGGGACGTGCTTGCGGCCATCGTGCACCGCAAAGGTGTGGCCCAGGAAATCGGGCGTGATCACGCTACGGCGCGACCAGGTCTTGATGACGTTCTTGGTACCCGCTTCGTTCTGGGAGTCCACCTTCTTCTGAAGGTGGCCGTCAACGAAGGGGCCCTTCTTGAGGCTACGAGGCATCTCTCAGGCTCCTTATCGCTTGTTCTTGCCAGAACGACGGCGACGCACGATGAGCTTGTCGCTTTCCTTGTTGGCCTTACGGGTACGGCCTTCCGGCTTACCCCAGGGGCTGACCGGGTGACGACCACCCGAGGTCTTGCCTTCACCACCACCGTGGGGGTGGTCAACCGGGTTCATCACAACACCACGCACGGTGGGGCGCTTGCCCTTCCAGCGCATACGGCCGGCCTTACCCCAGTTGATGTTCGACTGCTCGGCGTTGCCCACCTCACCGATGGTCGCGCGGCAGCGCGCATCGACGTTGCGGATTTCACCAGACGGCATACGCAGCTGGGCGTAGGGGCCGTCCTTGGCGACGAGCTGAACGGAGGCACCAGCCGAACGCGCGATCTTGGCACCGCCACCGGGGCGAAGCTCAATCGCGTGCACAACGGTACCCGTGGGGATGTTGCGCAACGGCAGGTTGTTGCCGGGCTTGATGTCAGCAGCCGAGCCCGACTCAACGACGTCACCCTGCTTCAAGCGGTCGGGCGCCACGATGTAGCGCTTCTCGCCATCGGCGTAGTGCAGGAGCGCGATGCGCGCGGTGCGGTTGGGGTCGTACTCGATGTGAGCAACGGTGGCGGGCACGCCGTCCTTGTCGTTACGACGGAAGTCGATGACGCGGTAAGCACGCTTGTGGCCACCACCCTTGTGACGGGTAGTGATACGGCCCGTGTTGTTACGGCCGCCCTTCTTGCTCAGCGGACGAACCAGCGACTTCTCGGGCTCCGAACGGGTCACCTCGACGAAGTCGGCGACGGACGAGCCACGGCGGCCCGGCGTCGTCGGCTTGTACTTGCGAATAGCCATTGTTCCTGTCCCTTACTCAGCTGGCCTGGCCGCTGAAGACATCGATCACGCCATCACCGGCGACGGTGACGATTGCGCGCTTGATGTCCTTGCGCTTGCCCATGCCAAAGCGCGTGCGACGCGCCTTGCCCTTGCGGTTGATCGTGTTCACGGACTCGACCTTCACACCAAAGATCTGCTCAACGGCGATCTTGATCTCGGTCTTGTTGGAACGGGGGTCCACCTCGAAGGTGTACTTGCCCTCGTCCATGAGCCCATAGCTCTTCTCCGACACAACGGGTCGGATGATGATGTCGCGGGGGTCCTTGCCAATGGTCATGTCAGTTCTCCTCCGCCTCGGCAGCAGCCTCGGACTCGGTTGCGACGGCCTTGGCCGAGGCACCCTTGGCGGGGCCTGCGAGGAACGCTTCGAGAGCGTCCGCGGTGAACACCACGTCGTCGTTCACAAGAACGTCGTACGTGTTGAGCTGGTCAACGGCGAGCAGGTGGACCCACGCCGCGTTGCGCAGCGACTTCCATGCGAGCTCGTCGTTACGAGTGAGCACCACGAGGGCCGAACGGCCATTGGTGATGCCTGCCAACGTGGCAAGAGCGGTCTTGGTCGACGGCGCGTCACCTTCGACAAGGCCCTTGACGACGTGGACGCGGCCTGCGCGAGCCCGGTCGGACAAGGCGCCACGGAGAGCGGCGGCCTTCATCTTCTTGGGTGTGCGCTGCGAGTAGTCGCGCGGCTGCGGGCCGTGAACGACGCCACCACCAGTGAACTGGGGTGCACGCGTCGATCCCTGGCGAGCGCGGCCGGTGCCCTTTTGCTTGTAAGGCTTACGTCCACCACCGGAGACCATCGCACGCGTCTTCGTTGCGTGCGTGCCCTGGCGAGCGGCGGCGCGCTGCGCCACCACGACCTGGTGGATCAGCGGAACGTTCGTCACGACATCGAACACGTCACCGGGAAGTTCGGCCGTACCGGCCTTCTTTCCCTTCGCGTCGACGACGTCAACAGTCAGCGTGTCAGCCATGGTTGTCACGCACCCTTCACAGCGGAGCGGATCAAGACGACACCGCCCTTGTTGCCGGGGACTGCACCCTTCACGAGGATGTAGCCCTTCTCGAGATCCACCGACTCGATGCGCAGGTTCTGAACGGTCTTGCGCTCGTTACCCATGCGGCCGGCCATCTTGAGGCCGCGGAACACGCGCGAAGGCGTGGACGCGCCACCGATGGAGCCGGGCTTGCGGTGGTTGCGGTGGGCACCGTGTGAGGCGCCGACACCCTTGAAGCCGTGGCGCTTCATGACACCAGCGGTTCCCTTGCCCTTGGTCGTGCCGGTCACGTCGACCAGCTGACCCACCTCAAACACGTCAGCCGCGATCTCTTGGCCGAGCGAGAAGTCGCTCGCGTTCGAGGTACGGATTTCGGCGACGTGGCGGCGCGGCGTCACGCCGGCCTTGTCAAAGTGGCCGCGCAGCGGCTGGGTGACGCGGCGGGGATCAATTGCCCCGAACGCGAGCTGAACAGCGTCATAGCCGTCAGTCTCGGCGTTGCGCACCTGGGTCACAACGTTGGTGTCTACCTGGATGACCGTCACGGGCACAACGCGCCCCTGGTCGTCCCACACCTGCGTCATGCCCAGCTTCGTACCGAGCAACGCCGTGACGGCGCGCTGGGCATTGGAAGTCGAAGTCATGATGGATGGGTCCTTCTCAGCCTTAGAGCTTGATTTCGATGTTGACGTCGGCCGGCAGGTCGAGACGCATGAGCGAGTCGACAGCCTTGGGCGTCGGGTCCACGATGTCGATGAGGCGCTTGTGAGTGCGCATCTCGAAGTGCTCGCGGGAGTCCTTGTACTTGTGAGGCGAACGGATCACAACGAACACGTTCTTTTCCGTAGGCAGCGGGACCGGGCCCACCACCGAGGCGCCTGCGCGCGTGACCGTCTCGACGATCTTGCGAGCTGAGGAGTCGATGACCTCGTGGTCGTAGCTCTTCAGCCGGATGCGGATCTTCTGTCCCGCCATGGCGTGGTTCTGCCTTTTCTCTCGTACATCTGTGGTCTTCCGACCGCCCCCCGCGCTCGGGCGTGTCGCTCTTCGCAACGCGCGCGCGCCACTGCGATTTCTCGTGGGGTGGTGGTCAGACGTGTGGCTGCCTGCGAGAGGCAACCGCAATAGTGTGCCAGACAGAGTGCCTAGCACGCAAACTCAGTCTGCGCGTGCTCGACACGGCCTGTTCATAGCGAGGGCCCCCGGCTGATGCCGGGGGCCCTCGCCCGCACTCAGTGCTGAACTACTTGAGGATCTTGGTGACGGTGCCCGAACCAACGGTGCGGCCACCCTCACGGATCGCGAAGCCCTGACCCTCTTCAAGGGCGATGGGCTGAATGAGCTCAACCGTCATCTCGGTGGTGTCGCCAGGCATGACCATCTCGGTGCCCTCAGGCAGCGTGATGACGCCGGTGACGTCCGTGGTGCGGATGTAGAACTGCGGACGGTAGTTCGAGTAGAAGGGGTTGTGACGGCCACCCTCGTCCTTGGTGAGGATGTAGCACTTGCCCTCGAACTGCGTGTGCGGCGTGGTGGTGCCGGGGGCAACCACAACCTGGCCGCGCTCGACGTCCTCGCGCTTGGTACCGCGAAGGAGCAGACCACAGTTCTCACCGGCCCACGCCTCGTCCATCTGCTTGTGGAACATCTCGATACCGGTCACCGTGGTCTTCTGCGGCTCACGGATACCGAGGATCTCCACCTCAGAGTTGATCTTGAGCTTGCCGCGCTCCACCTTGCCTGTGACGACGGTGCCACGACCGGTGATCGTGAAGACGTCCTCGATCGGCATGAGGAAGGGCTTGTCCATGTCACGCACGGGCTCGGGGACGTTCTCGTCCACCGCGTCCATGAGCGCCTCGACGGTCTTGGTCCACTCGGGGTCGCCCTCGAGAGCCTTGAGAGCGGAGACACGCACCACAGGCGCGTTGTCGCCGTCGAAGCCCTGCGAGGAGAGGAGCTCGCGCACCTCGACCTCAACGAGCTCGAGGATCTCCTCGTCGTCGACCATGTCGGACTTGTTGAGAGCAACAAGCAGGTAGGGCACACCAACCTGGCGAGCGAGCAGCACGTGCTCACGCGTCTGCGCCATCGGGCCGTCGGTGGCGGCGACCACGAGGATCGCGCCGTCCATTTGAGCCGCACCGGTAATCATGTTCTTGATGTAGTCGGCGTGACCAGGGGCGTCGACGTGCGCGTAGTGGCGCTTCTCGGTCTGGTACTCGATGTGCGCAATGTTGATGGTGATACCACGCTCGCGCTCTTCAGGCGCCTTGTCGATGTCATCGAAAGGCGTGAAGGGGTTCAGGTCCGGGAACTTGTCGTGCAGAACCTTCGAGATGGCAGCGGTCAGCGTCGTCTTACCGTGGTCGACGTGACCGATGGTGCCGATGTTCACGTGCGGCTTGGTCCGCTCGAACTTGGCCTTAGCCATGTTGGCTTCCTCCTGTGTGAATGAGACTCGGGTAGTGATGTGTCACGTGCGCTGGCCGATGCCCTACGCCGGTGGCTGCACCCCTACTGGTCGTTATTGTTTCCTATTTTCAACCGTAGGGACTACTCGCCCCGGGTCTTGGCAATGATCTCCTCGGCAACATTGCGAGGAACCTCGGCGTAGCTGTCGAACGTCATCGAGTACACCGCACGACCCTGCGTCTTAGAACGCAGGTCGCCGACGTAACCGAACATCTCCGACAACGGCACCAAAGAATCGATGACCTTCACGCCAGCCGCATCCGTCATCGAACGGATCTGGCCACGACGTGAGTTGAGGTCGCCGATGACGTCGCCCATGTACTCCTCAGGCGTACGCACTTCGACCGACATGACGGGTTCCAACAGCGCGGGGTCTGCCTTGCGGGCGGCCTCCTTGAAGGCCATCGAACCAGCGATCTTGAACGCCATTTCGGACGAATCGACATCGTGGTAGGCGCCATCAACAAGGGTGGCGCGCACACCGACTACCGGGAAGCCTGCGAGCACACCGAGCTGCATCGCGTCCTGGATACCCGCGTCCACCGACGGGATGTATTCCCTCGGCACGCGACCACCGGTGACGGCGTTCACGTACTCGTACTGCACGTCGGAATCCGCAGGAAGCGGCTCGAGAGTGATCTGGACCTTTGCGAACTGACCCGATCCACCCGTCTGCTTCTTGTGGGTGTAGTCGTACTTCTCGACTGCGCGGCGCAGGGTCTCGCGGTAGGCGACCTGAGGCGCACCCACGTTTGCGTCGACCTTGAACTCGCGGCGCATGCGGTCGATGATGATGTCGAGGTGAAGCTCACCCATACCGGAAATCACGGTCTCGCCGGACTCCTCGTCGAGGCGAACACGGAAGGTCGGGTCCTCCTCGGCAAGCTTCTGGATCGCGATCGACATCTTCTCCTGGTCGCCCTTGGTGCGCGGCTCCACGGCCACGTGAATCACGGGCTCCGGGAACGTCATCGACTCAAGGACCACCGGAGAGGCCTGATCGCACAAGGTGTCACCGGTCGTGGTGTCCTTGAGGCCGATCACGGCGTAGATGTGGCCGGCCGACATCGCGGTGACCGGGTTCTCCTTGTTGGCGTGCATCTGGAAGATCTTGCCGATGCGCTCCTTCTTGCCCTTGGTGGCGTTGAGCACCTGGGCACCCGAGTCCATGGCACCGGAGTAAACGCGGACGTAGGTGAGCTTTCCGAAGAAGGGGTGCACCGCGATCTTAAATGCAAGCGCGGAGAAAGGCTCCGATGCATCGGCGTGACGCTCGATGATCGTTTCCTCGTCGTGAATGTCGTGGCCATCGATCGACGGCACGTCAAGCGGCGACGGCAGGTAGTCGACAACAGCGTCGAGCATGGGCTGCACGCCGCGGTTCTTGAACGCCGAGCCACACAGGACGGGGTAGATCTCCGAGGCGACCACCATCTTGCGGATGCCGGCCTTGATCTCAGCAACCGTCAGCTCCTCGCCACCGAGGTACTTCTCAAGGAGTTCGTCGCTCGACTCGGCGACGGCCTCAAGAAGTTCGGCACGGTACTCGTCCGCCTTGGCCTGAAGGTCAGCAGGAATCTCGACGATGTCGTACTTGGCGCCCATCGTCACGTCACCCTTTGAGTCGCCGGGCCACACGAGGGCGCGCATCTCAACGAGGTCAACCACGCCAATGAAGTCGTTCTCAGAACCGATCGGCAACTGGATGACGAGCGGGCGAGCGCCGAGGCGGGACTTGATGGTGCCAACGGTGAAGTAGAAGTCGGCACCCAGCTTGTCCATCTTGTTGACGAAGCAAATGCGGGGAACGTTGTACTTGTCGGCCTGGCGCCACACCGTCTCGGACTGGGGCTCCACGCCCTCCTTGCCGTCGAAGACAGCGACCGCGCCATCGAGAACGCGCAGCGAGCGCTCGACCTCGACCGTGAAGTCCACGTGGCCGGGGGTGTCGATGATGTTGATCTGGTTGTTGTTCCAGAAACAGGTCACAGCAGCGGAGGTGATGGTGATGCCACGCTCCTGCTCCTGCTCCATCCAGTCGGTGGTGGAGGCGCCGTCGTGGGTCTCACCGATCTTGTAGTTCACACCCGTGTAGAACAAGATGCGCTCAGTGGTCGTGGTCTTGCCTGCATCAATGTGAGCCATGATGCCGATGTTGCGGACCTTGTTCAGGTCAGTGAGCACGTCCTGTGCCACGGGGTTCTCCTAAAGTTCTGTGTTCCCTCGAACTCGGCGGCGACTACCAGCGGTAGTGCGCGAACGCCTTGTTCGAGTCGGCCATCTTGTGCATGTCCTCGCGACGCTTCACTGCGGCGCCAAGGCCGTTCGATGCGTCAAGGATCTCGTTCATCAGGCGCTCAGTCATCGTGTTCTCACGACGCTTGCGAGCAAAGTCGACGAGCCAACGCAGTGCAAGCGTGGTCGCACGGACGGGGCGCACGTCAACCGGCACCTGGTACGTGGCGCCACCCACACGACGGCTACGCACCTCGAGAGCAGGGCGCACGTTGTCGAGGGCACGCTTGAGAACGACGACCGGGTCCTGGCCGCTCTTCTCGCGAACGCCTTCAAGGGCGTTGTAGACAATCGCCTCAGCAACCGAGCGCTTGCCGTCAAGCAGCACCTTGTTGATGAGCTGCGTCACGACGGGTGCGCCGTAGACCGGGTCATTGATGATGGGGCGCTTAGGCGCCGGTCCCTTGCGAGGCATTACTTCTTCTTCTCCATCTTCGCGCCGTAGCGGCTACGAGCCTGCTTGCGGTTCTTCACGCCCTGGGTGTCAAGCGAGCCCCGGACGATCTTGTAGCGCACACCGGGGAGGTCCTTCACACGGCCGCCGCGCACGAGCACGATCGAGTGCTCCTGCAGGTTGTGGCCTTCGCCCGGAATGTAAGCAGTGACCTCGATGCCGGAGGACAGGCGAACACGCGCGACCTTACGCAAGGCCGAGTTCGGCTTCTTGGGGGTGGTCGTGTACACGCGGGTGCACACACCACGTCGCTGCGGGCTCCCCTTAAGGGCGGGCGTCTTGCTCGTGGACGCCTTGGGGCTACGCCCCTTGCGCACCAACTGCTGAATCGTAGGCACTACTTCTCCGTCTGTCGTTATCGAACGCTTGGCATGTCGTCGGCCCGACCCCCGCGCCCGGGCGTGTCGCACCTAAATGGTGGCGCCTTCGAAAAGGCGCGCGTGAGGGCCCGACGACGCGGGCACGAGCATCCACAATACAGTCAGCCGCGCTCATCGTCAAAGCCGTCGGTCATAATCGTGGAAGCGTCTCCCAGTCACCGACCGAACCTGTCCAGCATAGCCGCTCTCGACGAGCCCGTGCGAGCCGCTACCTGGGCTCAGTGGGCTCGGAAGTTCAGGTGAACCATCCACGCGGTGAGGCCGGACCCCACGACGATCGATGCGGCAGCCCACCACCCAAGGAACTCGATCATGGCGTCGGCTCCTTTCTGCGTCGGCGCGCCCTGTCGCCTCCCCATTCGGCCGTCGCGTGCGTGAAGAAAGCCTCTCCGTTGTCCTCTTTGTCACAGCTTCATTACGAACGCGTCGAGGGCCCCAGGAACACCTGGGGCCCTCGACGAATGAGCGTGTGCGGACTAGTCGCGCGGGAAGTCGAACTCTTCGAGACGCACGGCCTCGCCGGTGCCCTCCGAGAAGTACTGACCGTCCCATTCCTCGTACCCGAAGGTCGGGAAGAGGTTCGCCTTCGCATCTTCCGTCACCTCGACAGTGGCCTTGCGGTACTGCAGCAAGCCCGTACCCGCCGGGATGAGCTTTCCGAGGATGACGTTCTCCTTGAGACCGAGCAATGGGTCGGAGCGACCCGACAGCGCGGCCTCGGTGAGGACACGAGTGGTCTCCTGGAACGACGCGGCAGACAGCCACGATTCGGTCGCCAGCGACGCCTTGGTGATACCCATGAGTTCGGGTCGAGCCGACGCCGGCTTGCCGCCCTTCGTCACGGTGTCACGGTTGGCCGTCTCAAAGCGCGAACGCTCAACGAGCTCACCAGGCAACAGCGAGGTGTCGCCCGAGTCGAGCACCGTCACGCGGCGCAGCATCTGGCGCACGATGACCTCAATGTGCTTGTCGTGGATCTCCACACCCTGCGAGCGGTAGACCTCCTGCACCTCGTCCACCAGGTGCTTCTGGGTGGCACGGGGGCCAAGAATGCGCAAGACATTCTTGGGGTCCACGGCGCCGGCCACGAGCTGCTGGCCAACCTCGACATGTTCGCCGTCCTGAACCAGGAGGCGTGCACGCTTGGTGACCGGGTACTCGATCGGGTCGTCGCCGTTGTCGGGGGTGATCACGAGACGACGCGTCGCCTCTGAGTCATCAACCTTGAGCTTGCCTGCGACCTCGCTGATCGGGGCCTCACCCTTGGGGGTACGGGCCTCAAAGAGCTCCTGGACACGGGGCAGACCCTGCGTGATGTCCTCAGCGGTCGCAGCACCACCGGTGTGGAAGGTACGCATCGTCAACTGCGTTCCGGGCTCACCGATCGACTGGGCCGCGATGATACCGACGGCCTCACCGATGTCGACAAGCTCACGAGTGGCCAGCGAACGGCCGTAGCACTTGGCACACGTACCAACAGGTGCCTCACAGGTCAGGACTGAACGGACCTTGACCTCTTCCACACCCTCAGCGATCAAGGCGTCGATCAGCACGTCACCGATGTCGGTACCAGCCTCAGCAATCACCTTGCCCTTGGCGTCGAGCACATCCGTGGCGAGCGTACGAGCGAAGACCGAGGTGGCCACCCGCTCGTGCAGTACGACACCACCGGTCGCGTCGCGCTCCACGATGGGCATCGCGAGTCCACGCTCAGTACCGCAGTCGTCCTCACGCACGATGACGTCCTGCGACACGTCCACCAGACGACGGGTCAAGTAACCCGAGTCGGCGGTACGCAGCGCGGTGTCGGCAAGACCCTTACGGGCGCCGTGCGTGGCGATGAAGTACTCGAGGACGGACAGGCCCTCGCGGTAGTTCGACTTGATCGGACGCGGGATGATCTCACCCTTCGGGTTCGACACGAGACCGCGCATACCCGCGATCTGACGCACCTGCATCCAGTTACCACGAGCACCGGAGCCCACCATCGTGTGCACCGTGTTGTACTGCGGGAAGGACTTGCGCATCTCGGTGTCCACCTCGTTGGTGGCACGCGTCCAGATCTCGATGAGCTCCTGACGACGCTCGGGGTTGGTGATAAGACCAGTGTCGTACTGGTCCTGCACCTTCGCCGCGAGAGTCTCGTAGCGGTCGAGGATCTCCTGCTTCGCAGCCGGAGTGGCCACGTCGCTGATGGCAATGGTCACGCCCGAGCGGGTCGCCCAGTAGAAACCGGCGGCCTTGAGTGCATCGAGAGAGGCTGCAACTTCGACCTTCTCGTAGCGCTCTGCGAGGGTGTTGACGATGTCGGCAAGCGCCTTCTTGTCCACGTCGCGGTTGACGTAGGGGAAGGACACCGGCAGCAGGCCGTTGAAGAGCGAGCGTCCCAGCGTCGTCTCGAGAACGAAAGGCTCGCCCTCGGTCCAACCCTCGGGGGCAGTCCAACCAACCGGCGGAATCGTCCCCGGGTCAACGCGGAGCTTGATCTTGCTGCCCAGCTCGATCGTGCCAACCTCGCGCGCCATGATGGCCTCGGCCTCGGAACCAAATGCGAGGCCTTCGCCCTTGGCACCTTCCTTGAACAGCGTGAGGTGGTACAGACCGATGATCATGTCCTGAGATGGCATGGTCACCGGGCGGCCATCCGACGGCTTGAGGATGTTGTTGCTCGACAGCATGAGGATGCGGGCCTCGGCCTGTGCCTCTGCGCTCAGCGGCAGGTGCACAGCCATCTGGTCACCGTCGAAGTCCGCGTTGAATGCGGCACACACGAGCGGGTGCAGGTGGATGGCCTTGCCCTCAACAAGCTGGGGCTCGAACGCCTGGATGCCAAGACGGTGCAGGGTAGGTGCACGGTTCAGCAACACGGGGTGCTCGGTAATGACCTCTTCCAGCACGTCCCACACCTCGGGACGGCTGCGCTCCACCATCCGCTTGGCGGACTTGATGTTCTGCGCGTGGTTGAGTTCCACGAGGCGCT
Organism: Actinomycetes bacterium; assembly: GCA_023432235.1. Classification (GTDB taxonomy): domain Bacteria; phylum Actinomycetota; class Actinomycetes; order Actinomycetales; family Demequinaceae; genus Demequina. Next base: position 11,659 of record JAEYUX010000008.1, on the reverse strand, counting down.
TCATGACGAACGGCTTGAAGAGCTCCAACGCCATCTGCTTGGGCAGACCACACTGGTGCAGCTTCAGCTGCGGGCCGACCACGATGACCGAACGGCCCGAGTAGTCGACACGCTTGCCGAGCAGGTTCTGACGGAAGCGTCCCTGCTTGCCCTTGAGCATGTCCGAAATGGACTTGAGGGGGCGGTTGCCGGGACCCGTGACCGGGCGACCGCGACGTCCGTTGTCGAACAGCGCGTCGACGGCCTCCTGAAGCATGCGCTTCTCGTTGTTCACGATGATCTCGGGAGCACCGAGGTCAAGCAGACGCTTCAACCGGTTATTGCGGTTGATGACACGGCGGTACAGGTCATTGAGGTCGGAGGTCGCGAAACGGCCACCGTCAAGTTGCACCATCGGGCGCAGGTCCGGCGGGATCACCGGAACAGCGTCAAGCACCATGCCCACCGGGCTGTTGGTGGTCGTGAGGAACGCGTTGACGACCTTGAGGCGCTTGAGCGCACGGGTCTTACGCTGGCCCTTGCCGTTGGCGATGATGTCGCGCAACTTCTCGGCCTCGGACTCGAGATCGAAGTCACGAAGACGACGCTGGATCGCCTCCGCACCCATCGCACCCTTGAAGTAAGAGCCGTAACGGCGCGAGAGCTCGCGGTAGAGCATCTCGTCACCCTCGAGGTCCTGGACCTTCAGGTTCTGGAAGCGGTCGAAGACGGCGTCGAGACGCTCGATCTCGGCGTCAAAGCGCTTGCGGATGTTCGCCATCTCACGCTCTGCGCCATCCTTCACCTTGCGCTTAGCGTCGGCCTTGGCGCCTTCCGCCTCCAGCTCGGCGAGGTCCTTCTCGAGCTTCTCGGCACGGTCGTTGATCTGCACATCGCGCTGGTTGGCAAGAGACTTCTTCTCCTGCTCCAACTCGTTGCGCAATTGCGGCAGATCCTCGTGGCGGCCGTCCTCGTCAACCTCGGTGACCATGTAGGCCGCGAAGTAGATGACCTTCTCGAGGTCCTTCGGGGCAAGGTCAAGCAGGTAGCCGAGGCGTGACGGAACACCCTTGAAGTACCAGATGTGCGTCACAGGAGCGGCAAGCTCGATGTGACCCATGCGCTCGCGGCGCACCTTGGAACGGGTCACCTCAACACCGCAGCGCTCGCAGATGATGCCGCGGTAGCGGACGCGCTTGTACTTTCCGCAACCACACTCCCAGTCGCGGGTAGGACCGAAGATCTTCTCGCAGAAGAGTCCGTCCTTTTCCGGCTTGAGCGTGCGGTAGTTGATGGTCTCGGGCTTCTTCACCTCACCGTGTGACCACTCACGAATGTCGTCAGCGTTGGCAAGGCCGATACGCAGGTCGGAGAACTCGTTAACGTCGAGCACTTGTTGCCTCTCCCCTTAAATCTCGTCGACGCTCGAGGCGTCAGGACGGCTGGACAGCGAGATGCCGAGCGACTCGGCGGCCTGGTACGCGTCATCCTCGGTCTCACGCATCTCGACCAACTGGCCGTCCGCGTTGAGAACCTCGACGTTCAGGCAGAGAGACTGCATCTCCTTCATCAGGACTCGGAAGGACTCCGGCAGGCCCGGCTCAGGGATGTTCTGTCCCTTCACGATGGCCTCGTATACCTTCACGCGACCCGTGATGTCGTCGGACTTGATGGTGAGCAGCTCTTGGAGGGCGTAAGCGGCGCCATAAGCCTCAAGGGCCCAGACCTCCATCTCGCCAAAGCGCTGGCCACCGAACTGGGCCTTACCACCGAGCGGCTGCTGGGTGATCATCGAGTACGGACCGGTCGAACGCGCGTGGATCTTGTCGTCCACGAGGTGGTGCAGCTTCAAGATGTACTTGTAGCCCACCGCGATCGGCTCGGGGAACGGCTCACCGGTACGGCCGTCGAACAGACGAGCCTTACCGTTCGCGTCCACCACACGTTCGCCATCACGACGCGGCGTCACCACGGAGCGAAGACCGCTAATGGTCTCTTCCGAGATGCCATCGAACACAGGCGTCGCAACACGGGTACCCGGCTCCGCCTTGCGGGCAGCGTCGGGAAGTGCCTTGGTCCACTCGTCCTTCACGTCCGTCGCGTCCCAACCCTCATGAGCAACCCAACCGAGGTGGGTCTCAAGCACCTGACCGACGTTCATACGGCCGGGCACACCGAGCGGGTTGAGGATGACGTCAACGGGGGTACCGTCCTCAAGGAACGGCATGTCCTCCTGCGGCAGGATCGTCGAGATGACGCCCTTGTTGCCGTGGCGGCCAGCGAGCTTGTCGCCCTCCTGGATCTTGCGGCGCTGCGCGATGTAGACGCGAACCAACTGGTTCACGCCTGCAGGCAGGTCGTCGCCGTCTTCTTCGGTGAAGACGCGGACACCGATGACGGTGCCGGATTCACCGTGAGGAACCTTGAGCGAGGTGTCACGCACTTCGCGTGCCTTCTCGCCAAAGATCGCACGGAGGAGGCGCTCCTCGGGCGTGAGCTCAGTCTCACCCTTGGGGGTCACCTTGCCCACGAGGATGTCACCAGCGCGGACCTCCGCACCGATGCGCACGATGCCACGCTCGTCGAGGTCCGCGAGAACCTCTTCGGATGCGTTCGGGATGTCGCGCGTGATCTCCTCAGGACCCAGCTTCGTGTCGCGAGCGTCAACCTCGTGTTCCTCGATGTGGATCGAGGAGAGGGTGTCGTCCTGCACGAGGCGCTGCGACAGGATGATCGCGTCCTCGAAGTTGTGACCTTCCCAGCACATGAACGCCACAAGGACGTTCTTGCCGAGCGCGAGGTCACCCTGGTCGGTGGCCGGGCCGTCAGCGATGACCGTGCCCACTTCGAGGCGGTCGCCTTCGTCGACGATGACACGCTGGTTGTAGCTCGTGCCCTGGTTCGAACGCTCGAACTTGGCGATGCGGTACGAACCCGTCGTGCCGTCGTCGTTGGCGACGGTCACAAGGTCCGACGCCACTTCCGTCACGACGCCGGCCTTGGTGGCAACGACAACGTCACCAGCGTCGACAGCGGCACGACGCTCCATTCCGGTACCGACGAGCGGCGCTTCGGAGCGGACGAGCGGCACAGCCTGACGCTGCATGTTCGCACCCATGAGGGCGCGGTTTGCGTCGTCGTGCTCAAGGAACGGGATCAGCGCGGTCGCGACCGACACCATCTGGCGCGGCGAGACGTCCATGTAGTCGACGGCCTCGGGGGCGACGAACTCAACCTCGCCACCCTTCGCACGCACGAGCACACGCTCTTCAACGAACTGGCCCTTGGCGTCGAGCACGGCATTCGCCTGGGCGATGACGTAGCGGTCTTCGTCGTCAGCGGTCAGGTAGTCGATCTCCTCGGACACCTTGCCGTTCTTCACCTTGCGGTACGGCGTCTCGACAAAGCCGAGCGGGTTGATACGACCGAAGGAAGCGAGCGAACCGATAAGGCCGATGTTCGGGCCTTCAGGGGTTTCGATCGGGCACATGCGGCCGTAGTGCGACGGGTGAACGTCACGCACTTCCATGCCAGCGCGGTCACGGCTCAGACCACCCGGTCCAAGTGCCGAAAGGCGACGCTTGTGGGTGAGGCCCGCAAGCGGGTTGTTCTGGTCCATGAACTGCGACAGCTGCGACGTGCCGAAGAACTCGCGGATGGCAGCAACCACGGGGCGGGTGTTGATGAGCGTCTGCGGCGTGATTGCCTCGACGTCCTGCGTCGTCATGCGCTCACGCACGACGCGCTCCATACGGGACAGGCCCGTACGGATCTGGTTCTGAATCAACTCACCGACCGCACGGATGCGGCGGTTGCCAAAGTGGTCGATGTCGTCGGTCTCGACGAGCACCTCACCATGGGCGCCCGCAAGCGTCTTGTGGCCAGCGTGGGCAGCAGCGATGTACTTCACGGTCGCAACGATGTCGTCGATACCGAGCACAGAATCCGCGAGCGGCTTTTCGAGGCCGAGCTTCTTGTTCAGCTTGAAGCGGCCAACCTTCGCGAGGTCGTAGCGCTTGGGGCTGAAGTAGAAGTTGTTGAGCAGGTTCTGGCCGGCCTCCACCGTGGGCGGCTCGCCCGGACGAAGCTTGCGGTAGAGGTCGACGAGAGCGTCTTCCTGGTTGTGGACCGTGTCCTTCTCAAGGGTCTCGAGAACCGACGGGTAGTCCTTGAACTCCTCGGCGATCTGCTCTGTGGTCAGACCAAGCGCCTTGAGGAACAAGGTGACGGACTGCTTGCGCTTGCGGTCGACGCGCACACCGACGGCGTCGCGCTTGTCGATCTCAAACTCGAGCCATGCACCGCGCGACGGGATCACCTTGGCGGTGAAGATGTCCTTGTCGGACGTCTTGTCGGGGGTCGACTCGAAGTACACACCTGGAGAACGGACCAACTGCGACACAACAACACGCTCGGTGCCGTTGATGATGAACGTTCCACGCTCGGTCATCAGCGGGAAGTCACCCATGAACACGGTCTGAGACTTGATCTCACCCGTCGTGTTGTTCATGAACTCAGCCGTCACGAACAGCTGAGCCGCGTAGGTGAAGTCCTTCTCCTTGCACTCCTCAGGAGTGTGGCGAGGCTCTTCAAAGTACGGGTCGGAGAAGCTGAGGGACATGGTCTGGCCAAAGTCCTCAATGGGTGAGATCTCCGCGAAGATCTCGTCAAGACCAGCGACCTCGGGAACGTCGTTGCGGCCAGCCTTCTTGGCGGCTTCAACGCGACCCTGCCACGCCTTGTTGCCGAGGAGCCAGTCAAATGACTCCGTCTGCAGGCCAATGAGGTTAGGGACCTCTACAGGCTCAGAGACTTGGGCAAAAGAGACGCGGGTTGAGGTGCGAGTGGCGGATGCGGAATCGGTGCGCGAGGCAGCCAAGGGGTCGTCCTTCCCATGACGATGGATCGGTTCCGCGTTGCCTTAACCACGGCTCCACCGGACCCTGGGGCGTCTGCGCTGATGAACAGCGGGCGCGCGCCAGGTAGGCATATGAGGGCAGGGCGATAGACAGCGCAAATCAAGAGCCTAGTGGGATTCCCTCAACTTGTCCACTAGGTGCTTGCAAGAAGCGCCTAGTCGCGCTATAAGGCCACCATCCCAATCGACCGGGAAACGCACAAGGGCCGGGCCACCCGGAGGTGACCCGACCCTTGACGCGAATTGCGCTGAGCGCGTGCGAACTACTTGAGCTCGACGGTGGCGCCAGCAGCCTCGAGCTGCTCCTTGGCCTTCTCAGCGTCTTCCTTCTTGGCACCCTCGAGAACGGGCTTGGGAGCCTCGTCAACGAGCGCCTTGGCCTCGCCAAGACCGAGGTTCGTGATCGCACGGACCTCCTTGATGACCTGGATCTTCTTGTCGCCAACAGCGGCAAGGATCACGTCGAAGGTGTCCTTCTCCTCGGCGCCAGCGCCAGCGTCGTCGCCACCAGCGGCGGGAGCGGCAACAGCAACAGCGGCGGGGGCGGCGGCGGTGACCTCGAAGGTCTCCTCGAAGGCCTTAACGAACTCGGAGAGCTCAATGAGCGAGAGCTCCTTGAACGCGTCGATGAGCTGCTCGGTGGTGAGCTTCGCCATGATGATTGTCCTTTTCTCTTACCTGCGCAGTGCAGGGCGTCAGTTGGGTGCGACTTACGCCGCGGATTCCTGCTTTGCGCGCAGGGCGTCAACAGTGCGGGCCGCCTGCGACAGCGGCGCCTGGAAGAGGTATGCCGCGCCAAACAGCGATGCCTTCATAGCACCGGCAGCCTTGGCGAGGAGCACCTCACGGGACTCGAGGTTCGCGAGCTTCTTGACGTCGTCGGCCGAGAGCGGTTTGCCCTCGAGGACGCCGCCCTTGACGACAAGCTTGTCGTTCGTCTTGTTGAAGTCACGCAGAGCCTTCGCAGCCTCCACCGGGTCACCGGTGATGAATGCGATGGCAGTAGGGCCAACGAAGAGGTCACGAATGCCCTCAATGCCGGCTTCCTTAGCCGCGAGCGCCGTCAGCTTGTTCTTCGCGACCTGGTAGGTCGCGTTACCGCGAAGGCCGGTACGCAAGCTCTTCAGCTGCGAGACCGTCAGGCCGCGGTACTCGGTGACGATGACAGCTGCTGAGTTACGGAACAGGTCCGTGAGCTCGGCAACGGTCGCCACCTTTTCTGGCGTCGCCATAGTTGTCCTTCCTGTGGATGACCGTCGCTCCCCTTGCGGGCCCATCCCATCAACAGAAAAGCCCCGCGCAGGCGGGGCTCAAACATGTCGGGTCCGTGACACACAAAAGGCGGCCGGAGCCGCCCAAGGTTCACGCGCGCGAACACGCTCTCATCTCACCTGCGCTGGCCTCCGCTGCTGCGGGACTTCGGTTGGCTCCAGTTTCCTGGTGCCGACGACCGGCGGTCTTGGGCGTCGATCAGTGTACGGGCCCGCAGGCGTCCGACGCAAACCGGGGTGCGGCAGACGCGTGAGCTGGGAGAGCACGAAGGTCCGGCCCCGTGAGGGACCGGACCTTCGTCGCGTTGATGCGCTACCCGCGGGAGAGGTGCTTACGCCTCCGACTTCGCGGTGGCGTCAATCGGGATACCGGGACCGGTGGTCGCGGAGATCGATGCCTTAAGGATGTAGCGGCCCTTCGATGCCGACGGCTTGGCGCGGAGAACCTCGTCAAGCAGCGCCTGGTAGTTCTCCAGGAGCTTCTCGTCGCCGAACGACGCCTTGCCAAGCACGGCGTGAAGGTTCGCGTGCTTGTCGACACGGAACTCGATCTTGCCGCCCTTGATGTCCGACACGGCCTTGGCCACATCCATCGTCACGGTGCCGGTCTTGGGGTTCGGCATGAGGCCACGGGGACCAAGCACCTTACCCAGGCGACCCACCTTGCCCATGAGGTCGGGGGTTGCCACGACGGCGTCGAAGTCCTGGCGGCCACCAATGACCTCTTCAATGAGTTCGTCACCGCCGACGATGTCGGCGCCGGCCTCACGAGCAGCATCCGCCTTGTCACCATTGGCAAAGACCAGGACCCGGGCGGTCTTGCCGGTGCCGTTGGGCAGGATGACGGTGGAGCGGACCATCTGGTCTGCGTGGCGGGGGTCGACGCCAAGCTTGAAGACCACGTCGATTGTCGAGTCGGTCTTCTTCGAGGACGTCTTCTGCGCGAGACGGAGTGCCTCGAGCGGCGTGTAGAACTGAGTGCGATCGACAAGCTGAGCTGCGTCGCGGTAAGCCTTTGAGCGCTTCATGTCTGCTTCTTTCTGTGCAGTCGTGGTGACGGGCCGCGCTGGCCCTCCCACTGAGGTGAGGGTGGTTCTTACTGAACCGTGATGCCCATGGAACGGGCGGTGCCGGCCACAATCTTCATGGCGGCCTCAACGTCGTTCGCGTTCAGGTCTTCCATCTTGGACTCAGCAATCTCGCGAACCTGAGCCTCGGTCAGCGTGCCAACCTTGGTGGTGTGCGGAGTGCCAGATCCCTTGGCGACGCCAGCAGCCTTCTTGATGAGCTGCGAAGCGGGCGGGGTCTTCGTGATGAACGTGAAGCTGCGGTCTTCGTACACCGTGATCTCGACGGGCACGATGTTGCCTCGCTGTGACTCGGTCGCAGCGTTGTAGGCCTTGCAGAACTCCATGATGTTGACGCCGTGCTGACCCAACGCGGGGCCGACGGGCGGGGCCGGGTTAGCGGCACCAGCCTGAATCTGGAGCTTGATCAGGCCGGCAACCTTCTTCTTCGGTGCTGCCATTAGTTTTTCGGGTCCTTCTGTGTGAATGGTGGCGGCGGTTGCCGCCAGGGTTTTCGTTCGAACCGGCGCGATCGCCTACGCGATCTTCTGCACCTGCGCGAACGACAATTCGACCGGGGTTTCCCGGCCGAAGATCGACACGAGAACGTGGAGCTTCTGGCTCTCCACGCTGATCTCGGAAATGGTGCCGGGCAGTGTGGCGAACGGGCCGTCGATGACGGTGATCGCCTCACCCACCTGGAAGTCAATCTCGACGGCGGGGCCACTCGAAGCCGCCGCCTCGTCGGACGCCGCCTCGCTGACGCCGGTCGGCGCGAGCATGCTGACAACCTCGTCCGGCAACAGCGGCACTGGCTGGTGCGCGTGTCCGACAAATCCCGTCACGCCGGGGGTATTGCGAACTGCGCCCCACGACTCGTCGGTGAGGTCCATGCGAACCAGCACGTACCCGGGCATGCGCACGCGGTTGACGTTCTTCTTTTGGCCATTGCGGTACTCGACAACGTCCTCCATCGGAACCTCGACCTGGAAGATGTAGTCCTCCATATTGAGGCTCGCGATGCGGTGCTCAATTGCCTGCTTCACGCGCTTCTCGTGACCCGAGTAGGAGTGAATCACGTACCAATCGCCGTCTTGCATCATGAGTGATGCCTTGAAGTCGGCTGCAGGGTCTTCGACAACGAGATCCTCGACGGGAGTCTCATCCTCAACAACTGCTGCCTCTTCGGCCGCAGCCTCGGGCTCCGACGGGATGGTGTCGTCATCGGCCTCGACGACGGCGTCCACAGGCGCGTCGGCAAGCGACGAGTCGTCGACGGGCGCGACGGTGTCCGTCGTCTCGTCAATCGGCTCGTTGCCGTTGAGGTCCTCAGTGCTCACGTCAATCCCTTCTTCTCGCTAGTCCCCGAATACCCACGTGGAGATAGCGGTGAAACCCAGGTCCAGGAAGAACGTCAACGCCATCATGACGCCAACGAAGCCCAGTACGACCCAGACGTAGTTGATGAACTCATCGCGGGTGGGTGTCACCACACGCTTGAGTTCAGAGATGACCTGGCGCACGAACAACGCGAGACGGCCGAAGACGTTACGGCCCTCGCGCGACTCGTGGCGAGGGTCCTTCTCTCCGGATCCGGTCACGGCAGCTTCGCTCACCAGGACATCCTTTGACTAGTGGATTTGCGGATCAACCTCCGCAGAACGCAGGGCAGGAGGGACTCGAACCCACAACCGCCGGTTTTGGAGACCGGTGCGCTACCAATTGCGCCACTGCCCTACGGGGCGTTTCCGCCCCGCTGACTCTCTCCCGCTCCATGATCGACCGCGTTTTGGGCGCGGTTCATCATGGCTGCTGTCAAGAGCCGACCCCACATGCTACGCGTTTTGGCTCTCGAACGCGAACCGGCGCCTACGGGACCTCGGACCAATGGAACAATAGGAACATGACCGCTCCCTCACGCCGCGTCTCCGCCCGTCTTGGCGCTATTGCGCCCTCGGCCACGCTTGCAGTTGACGCCAAGGCCAAGGCGCTGAAAGCCGCTGGGCGCCCTGTCATTGGCTTCGGTGCGGGCGAACCCGACTTCCCCACTCCCGAGTGGATCGTCGACGCCGCCGTGGCCGCTGCTCGCGACCCTAAGAACCACCGGTACACGCCAGCTGCGGGATTGCCGGAATTGAAAGAGGCGATTGCGGCCAAGACGCTGCGCGACTCCGGATACGAGATTGACCCCGCGAACGTCATTGTGACCAACGGCGGCAAGCAGGCGGTGTTCCAAGCCTTCGCCGCCATCGTGGATCCCGGTGACGAGATTCTGCTTCCCGCGCCGTACTGGACGACCTACCCCGAAGCGATCGCGCTCGCAGGTGGCCGCGCGGTCGAGGTGTTCGCGGGCGCCGAGCAGGACTACCTGGTGACGGTCGAACAGCTTGAAGCCGCCCGCACGCCACAGACCAAGGCGCTCTTGTTTTGCTCACCCTCAAACCCCACCGGCGCTGTCTACAGCGAAGAGCAGACCAGAGCGATTGGCCAGTGGGCACTCGAGCATGGCATCTGGGTCATCACCGACGAGATCTACGAGCACCTCGTGTACGACGACGCCGTCTTTACGCCGATCGTCCGTGCGGTGCCTGAACTCGCAGAGCAGACCATCGTTCTCAACGGCGTTGCGAAGACCTACGCGATGACGGGATGGCGAGTGGGCTGGATGATCTCGCCTTCCGATGTCACCAAGGCGGCAGCGAACTTCCAATCGCACCTCACATCAAACGTGGCGAACGTGTCGCAGCGCGCCGCTATCGCCGCGCTCACCGGCAGCCTCGAGGACGTGTACGTCATGCGCAAGGCGTTCGACGAGCGCAGGCGCACGATGGTTGAGATGTTGCGTGCCATTGACGGCGTCGTCTGCCCGACGCCCACCGGAGCGTTCTACGCCTATCCGTCGGTCGAGGGTTTGATTGGTCGAACCGTGCGCGGCGTGACGATCACCTCGAGCGCCGACCTTGCGGCCGTCATCCTCGACGAGGCCGAGGTCGCTGTGGTCCCGGGCGAGGCCTTTGGACCGAGCGGCTTTGTGCGCCTCAGCTACGCGTTGGGCGATCACGACCTCATTGAGGGCGTCAGCCGCATTCAGTCGCTCTTGGCTGAGGGCTGAGTCAGGCCGCAATAGCGGCCACTAGGCTCGCAGCCATGGGCACAGCCATTGCGATAGCGGGTTTGCGCAAGCACTACGGCGACAAGCGAGCCGTTGACGGGCTCGATCTCGAGATTCCCGAAGGCGAAGTCTTCGCTCTGTTGGGCCCCAATGGCGCGGGCAAGTCCACGACGGTCGAGATCCTTGAGGGGTTCCGTAAGCGGACTGCGGGAGATGTCGACGTTCTCGGCTGCGACCCCGCCCACCCCACACGTGAGTGGCGCGCTGGGATTGGCATCATGCTGCAATCCACCTCTGAGCGCTCCTTCCTCAGCGCGCGCGAAGCTCTCACGCATGCGTCGCGTCTGTACCCAAACCCGCGCGATGTCGATGAGACTCTCGAGGCGGTCGGACTCAGCGAGAAGGCCAATGCGAAGCCTCAGACGCTCTCCGGGGGCCAGCGTCGGCGCCTCGATGTCGCGCTCGCTGTCATCGGACGCCCGCGCCTCGTATTCCTCGACGAACCGACCACTGGCTTTGACCCCGAGGCACGGCGGCAGTTCTGGCGCCTCATCGAGTCTCTACGCGGCGATGGCTCCACCATCATGCTGACCACTCACTACCTCGATGAGGCGGAATATCTCGCCGACCGCATCGGCATCGTGTCGAACGGCAAACTCATCGCCCTCGACACTCCGGCTGGTCTGCGAGCGCGAGCATCGAACTCGGTGGTGCGCTGGCGCGAGGGCTCGGAGATTCATACCGAGCACACCGCGACTCCCACTGCGCTGGTCACGGCCCTGGCAGCCCGGCTTGGCGGCGAAGTACCTGAACTCAGCGTCAGCAAGCCCTCTCTCGAGGACATCTACCTCGAACTCATCGGCGCGCACGCGGATGCGGCTGAGGAGGTCGAGGCATGAGCACGGCGTCGCAGCACCCCTCGTGGACGTCGATCACCGTTGACCGCGCAGTCGTTGAACTGAAGGAGTTCTTCCGTTCTCGCGAGCAGATGATCTTCATCTTCGCCTTTCCCATCATCTTCTTGGTGCTCTTCGGCTCGATCTTTGGCGACCAGTACCTCAGCGACACGGATGTCACGTTCGCTCAGTACTTTGTGGCGGGCATGATCGCGACGGGCATCATCAACACCGGCTTTCAATCACTCGCCATCACCATCGCGATTGATCGCGACACCGACACCCTCAAGCGCCTGCGCGCCACTCCCCTGCCGAGCACGGCGTACTTCGTGGGCAAGCTCATTCAGGTGCTCGTCGTGTCGGTGGTCCAGATCGGCATCCTCATCGGCATGGGCGTCGTCTTCTACGACCTTCAG
>JAEYUX010000039.1 GCA_023432235.1 Actinomycetes bacterium | reverse complement strand
ATCGCGGACCGCGCACAGCGCGCGTTCTTCCAAGAACGCCTCGAACACGGTTATGTGAAGCCAACTCGTGAAGAGCACCTGCGCATCCTCGGTCGCTTGAACGCCGCAGAGGCCTTCGAGGCGTTCCTCCAAACGAAGTACGTGGGCCAAAAGCGCTTCTCGCTCGAAGGCGGCGAAAGCCTGATTCCCCTCCTTGACGCTGTCTTGTCATCCGCTGCTCGCGCTGGCATTCACGAGGTGTGCGTGGGGATGGCCCACCGGGGCAGGCTCAATGTGCTCGCCAACCTCGCGGGCAAGTCATACAGCCAGATCTTCTCTGAGTTCGACGGGACGGCCGTACCGGGCTCGGTTCAAGGCTCGGGTGACGTGAAGTACCACCTCGGTACCGAGGGTGTCTTCACTGCTGACACCGGGGAGACGACGCAGGTTTATCTGGCCGCGAACCCCTCCCACCTTGAGGCGGTCAACCCCGTGCTCGAGGGCATCGTGCGCGCCAAGCTCGACCAGTTGGGGGCTGACCCCGCGACCGACGGCTACCCGGTGCTGCCCATCCTCATTCACGGCGATGCGGCGTTTGCGGGCCAGGGCATCGTCCAAGAGACCCTCAACATGGCGCAGTTGCGCGGTTACAAGACCGGCGGCACTGTGCACGTCATCATCAACAACCAGGTGGGCTTCACCACCGGTCCGCAAGACTCGCGCTCCACGCGCTACGCGACGGACATTGCCAAGGGCTACCAGATCCCGATCCTCCACGTGAATGGCGATGACCCCGAGGCATGCGTCCGCGCGGCCCGCCTTGCCTTCGAATACCGCGAGGCCTTTAACCGCGACGTCATTGTCGACATGGTCTGCTACCGCCGCCGCGGTCACAATGAGGGTGATGACCCCTCGATGACCCAGCCGCGCATGTACGACCTCATTGAGGCAAAGCGGTCGGTCCGCCACCTGTACACGGAAGCACTGATCCGCCGCGGCGACATCACGACGGATGAGGCCGAGCAGATGTCGCAGGACTACCTCGCTCAGCTTGAACGCGTGTTCCTCGAGACGCGCGAGGGCTTCAAGACGCCGGACACCGAGACGATCGCTGGCCTTGAGCTTCCCGCTTCGCAATCCTCCGACGCGGGCATGATGGTGGGCTGGAAGACCGCGGTGTCTCTCAGCCAACTGCAGCGCATCGGCACCGCCCACACGCGCCCACCGGAGGGCTTCCAGGTTCACCCCAAGCTCGAGAAGCTCTTGGAGCGTCGCGAGGCGATGACCCGTGAAGGCGGCATCGACTGGGGCTACGGAGAATTGCTCGCATTCGGCACGCTCCTTCAGGAGGGTGTCCCCATTCGCATGGCGGGTCAGGATGCGCGTCGCGGCACCTTCGTGCAACGCCACGCGGTGTTCCACGACCGCTCAACCGGTGCCGAATGGACGCCCCTTGCCTATCTCGCTGCCGATCAAGCAAGGCTTGCGATCTACGACTCGCCACTGAGTGAGTACGGCTGCCTTGGCTTTGAGTACGGCTACTCAGTAGAGCGTCCCGACGCGCTCGTGCTGTGGGAGGCGCAGTTTGGCGACTTCGTCAACGGCGCGCAGACGATCATCGATGAGTTCGTGTCATCGGCGGAGCAGAAGTGGGGTCAACGCTCCTCCGTTGTCATGCTCCTCCCCCACGGCTATGAGGGCCAGGGACCGGACCACTCCTCCGCGCGCGTCGAGCGCTTCATGCAACTGGCGGCGGAAGAGAACATGATCATCGCGATGCCCTCGACTCCGGCGTCGTACTTCCACCTCTTGCGCCGTCAGGCGTACGCACGCCCGCGCAAGCCGCTCGTGGTCTTCACCCCCAAGTCGATGCTCCGGCTCAAGGCGGCCGCGAGCAACGTGGAGGACTTCACGACGGACACGTTCCGTCCGGTGATCGCGGACAACACCGCCGATCCGGCGTTGGTGAAGCGTGTGCTGCTGTGCGCTGGCAAGGTGTACCACGACCTCGTCGCACAGCGCGATAAGTCGGGCGACACCGCGACCGCGATCGTTCGCCTTGAGCAGTTGTACCCGCTCGATGCCGATCAGCTGAGCGAGGCGCTTGCGCCGTACAGCGATGCCGAGGTGATGTGGGTCCAGGAAGAGCCGCTCAACCAGGGTGCGTGGTCACGCATGTCACTTGCTTTGCCGCGCATGGTGGGAGCACCTGTCGGTGTGGTTGCTCGCGCTGCAGCTGCCTCTCCCGCGTCCGGATTGGCGTCCGTGCACCATGATGAGCAGGTGGATCTTGTGACAAGGGCATTCGACTCGTGATCAACGTGTTCTTTGTGGGAGATGACCTCACAGCGGGCCACGGTGATCCGAAGGCATTGGGCTGGACCGGCCGGGTAGCGGCACGGACACTCCCGCATGAACCGAGTTTGCGGTTCCATACGCTTGCCGTGCCAGGCGAGACGACGGGTGAGATGACGGCCCGTTGGGATGGCGAGGTGCTGTTGCGCACCCAGCATGCAGCGGATGACGACGCCATCACAGCTGTGCTGTTCGCGATTGGCCGCAACGACATTCATCGGGGCATCTCCCCCACAATGACGCGGCTCAACATTGCCAACGCGCTCGACCGGGCCAAGGCACTGGGCTTCCGCGCCATGCTCGTAGGCCCTCCGCCGGGCAAGTCTCAAGACGATCAGGCCGTTGCTGAACTGTCGGCGCTATGTGGTGAATCTGCGCAGCGGCGCGCGGTGCCGTTTGTCGATATGTACGGCCCTCTCGCTCGCCATGAGCAATGGATGGCCGACATGGCGATGGGCGATGACGATCTGCCCCGCCAGGCCGGATACGGGCTGATGGCGTGGCTCGTGCTCCACTCCGCGTGGCATGACTGGCTTGGAATCGAGCACATCCCTGATTAGGAGGCGCCAAAGGCACTCTCTAGAGCGCGAGATGCCGCTTTAGCGCTTCGTCTAGCCTGCGCACATATTCGAGCGGCAGAGCGCCGATGCTCGGCCCTACTCGGGACGCCGCGATCGTCCTCACTTGCTCTGCCAATGCCTTCGCATCCCGCGGTAAGCCACCAACGCCTGCCGGAATCGCCACTTGGAACGCCTTCGCCGGTGCCTCCGAGGTGCTCAACGGGACAACGGTGACAACGCCTGCGCCGCGTCGCGCAGCGGCAGCGTTTGCTCCATCATTCGACACAATGACGGCAGGGCGCTGGGCCTTGCCGGCGCGGTCTACGCCCGCATCAAGAGCAACCCACCGGATCTCGCCGCGCCTCACGAGTTGCCCTTCCGCTTCGCTTCGGCCGACGCTGCAGCAGGCGCCGCTCCATCCCCCGCGGACGCGTCCCACGGCTCGTCATCGCCAGCCGAACGCCAGTCATCCCATGCCTCGGCATAGTCCGCTTGGAGTTCCGCCGCTCGCAAGCGCTCAAGAGCGTGTTGGATGACGGCGGAACGGGACTCGAAGCCCGCCTCAGCCGCCAATTGGTCCACGAACCCGACGTCTTCTGCAGGAAGGCTGATCGACAGCTTTACAGTGGCCATGCCACCACGGTAGCACTTACTTCATACCAGGCCACTACTGTGGTACTACCACGGTACGACTATGCGTTGTTCTCGCGTGGATTCTGACGTAGGACAAGCATACGCCCAGGTAAATGGCGTGTTTGTGCGACACGCCGACAGCGTCGGCGGCAAGAAAAGCGCTACTGAATGACGCCCGCGTTACGCAGCTCGACCGACAGGTCCTGCGGCCGCGACGCAATGGCAAGAGCGTCGTCGTACGCCACCACCCCGTCGCGCACAAGGGCGAGAAGGTGCTGGTCGAACGTCTGCATCTTGTAGTAGCCGCCCTCGGCGATGAGGTCCGCGATGGGCGGTTGGCTCTTCGGGTCCACAATCGCCTCTGCGGTACGGCCGTGGTTCACCATGATCTCGGCGACGAGCGCGCGGCCGTTTCCGCCCACTCGGCGCACAAGGCGTTGCGAGATGATTCCGCGCAAGGTCTGGGACAACGTGGCGCGGATCTGTGCCTGCTCGTGCGGAGTGAAGAAGTCGACGATGCGGTTGATCGTGTCCTGCGCGTCCACCGTGTGAAGCGTGGCGAGCACCAGGTGGCCAGTCTCGGCTGCAGACAGCGCCGCCCGGACCGTCTCCACGTCACGCATTTCACCAATGAGGATGACGTCGGGGTCCTGACGCATGGCACCGCGGAGGGCGTTCGAGAAGTCAAGGGTGTCGGAGCGCACCTCACGCTGCGAGATGAGCGCCTTCTTGTCGTCGTGGAGCACCTCGATCGGGTCCTCGATGGTGATGATGTTGACCTCGCGGTACGTGTTGATGAGGTCCACCATCGAGGCGAGCGTGGTGGTCTTTCCAGAACCCGTAGGGCCAGTCACCAGGACAAGGCCACGCGGCTCGAGCGCAAGGTCCGCGACAACCGGCGGGATGCCGAGCTCGTCCATCGGCTGCGCCCCTACCGCAACGCGGCGGAACACAAGGCAGTCGGTGCCGCGGGCCACGTATGCATTGACACGGAAACGGCCCACACCCGATAGCGAGAAGGCGAAGTCCGCCTCGTGAATGTCCCGGAACTGGGCGACCAGATCCTCCGGCAGCACCTGGGCGACCATGTTGCGCGTGTCCTCTGGCCGCAACGGCGGTACCTGAAGCTTGCGAAGGCGCCCGTCTACGCGGATGCGCGGGGCTGAACCCACTTTGCAGTGCAGATCGGAACCCCCCGTGGACGCCAAGGCGTGCAACAGCGGAATGACGGATACGGGCTGGTCGCTCACGGTACCTCCATCGGCAGAGCGAGACGTCTGCTTGAGAGGGTACGGCCTTGGGGCGGTGCGCGAAAGGTGAGACGCACGGCTGCTGCGGGTGTATGGGATGATGAGTGGTCGCAGCACCAGACCTAAGGGAGTAACCATGAGCAAGCGCGGTCGCAAGCGCAAGACGCGTGCCAAGTCCGGCGCCAACCACGGCAAGCGTCCCAACGCATAAGCCTGCGGGGTATCACCCCGAACAAAAGGAAGCCCGCGTCCCTTCGGACGCGGGCTTCGTCGTTCATCAACCTGTCTCAGCCAGTGCCCCTGCGCTGGGAGAAAGCCAACCCCATCGTCGGCTTCAGGTTCCGTTTAGTGGTGGCTCTCTTCGCGTGCCATCTGGATGGTGCTGAGAACTCGTTCACGCAACTGGTGGGGTGCTTGACCCGTGTGCGCCTTTGACACGAGCAGGCGGATCTTCTCGTTGATCCGTCGCTCCGCCTCACACGGAGGGCACTCCTTCAAGTGCGATCCAATGCGGAGCAACTCTTCGTCAGAGAGCTCCCCATCGATGTACTCGAAGAGCTTGTTCAACGCCTCTTCACATTGCCGCTTAGGCACGGCTCACCTCCTCAGCCGGCACCCGGGCATACTGCTCGGTCACGTGGCACCTCGTCATGACTGCGCCTCCGCACGGTAATCGCGGATGCCCTGTTCAGCTGCGTAGTCGCGAAGTCGGTCACGCAGCATCCTCCGTCCCCGGTGAAGCCGGGACATGACCGTCCCCACCGGAGTGTCCATGATCTCGGCGATCTCCTTGTAGGCAAAGCCTTCAACGTCGCTGAGATACACGGCCATGCGGAAGTCGTCGGAAAGCTCCGCGAGCGCGTCGCGGATTTCGTTGTCGCCGAGCGCGTCGAGAGCCGTTTCTTCGGCCGACGCCAAACCCGCGGACTGGTGCTGCGCGGCGGAGGCGAGCTGCCAGTCTTCAACGGTGTCTGCATCGGTGCGCTTGGGCTCGCGCTGCTTCTTGCGGTAACTGTTGATAAAGGCGTTCGTCTGAATCCGGTACAACCACGCCTTGAGGTTGGTTCCGGGGGTGAACTTGTCTTGTGCAGCAAACGCCTTGGCGTAGGTCTCTTGGACAAGGTCTTCTGCGTCGGCAGAGTTGCGCGTCATGCGCAGGGCCGCCGCGTACAACTGATCCATGTAGGACAGTGCTTCGACCTCAAAGTCGAGGGTGGTGTTGTCGCTCATCACTAGCGAGCCTACCTGGCGGCGGGCGCGGAGACCTTGATGCACCTTGCGCGTCTCGATCGAGCCAGTCAACGTCATGACCCCACAACACCATATTGGGGGGCAACATTCCCGGCCCTCGTGACAGATTCCACGGCCGTGCGTGAGCGATGGTGCCGACGCTCTTGTCGCCAGATCCGTCCCGTGTGGCTCTCCCGTGGACGGTCTCGCGCAGATGAGTAGGCTGGAGTCATGACTCGTGCACTTGCCCGGCCGTTGCTGGCCTCATGGTTTGTCTATGCGGGCGTACGTGATGCCCTGGAGCCCGAAGACCGCGCCCGGCTCGCTGATCCAGTTGTCGCACCCTTGTTGCAGGAGGCGGGCGTGACTGACGTGAGCACCACTGACGTCGTGCGCGTGCACGGCGCGGTCACGGCCCTTACGGCGACCGTCCTCGCCTTTTCCCGAACGCCCCGTACCGCCGGGCTCGCGCTGACGGGGCTGGCGGCAGCGTCGGCCGCTGTCTACACGCCGTTCTGGAGGTTGCCTGAGGGCCCCGAACGTGACGCGATGCGCGGCGAGTTCCTCAAGAACCTTTCCCTTGTGGGTGGCGCAATGCTTGCGGCTACCGCGGGGCACTCCGCAGGTCATGTGAAGCGCAAGAAGGCACGCAAGGCCAAGGCGAAGGCGAAGGCCGCATCGAAGAAGGCTCAAGCAAAGAAGCACGTGATTGACGCGTACCGGGAGGCTCCAGGCGTGCGCGGCTGGGCCGCACGTAGGGTCTCGTGACGGCGGCGCGTACGCCGGGCGTCGGACCCGGCGAAATCTGGCCTGCCCCCGTTGCTGCGCCCTTGCATGAGACGGCGCCGCTTAACGCGACGGTTGAGGTTCCCGGGTCAAAGTCCCTGACAAACCGCTATTTGGTGCTCGCCGCTCTTGCCGATACCCCGGTGACGGTGCGCGGAGGGCTGATCTCGCGGGACTCGGAACTGATGATTGGCGCGCTGCGCACCCTGGGCATCGGCGTCGACATCGACGGCGCCGACGGCGCATGGACGGTGACGCCGGGGCCGATTCAGGGTGGGGTCCACATCGAGTGCGGACTCGCGGGAACCGTCATGCGATTTGTGCCGCCGTTGGTCCTGCTTGCCGGACTCGCCGGTGATACCCGTCCTGTCACCTTTGATGGCGATGAGGGTGCGCGCGTGCGCCCGATGGGCCCGCTGCTCGACGCTTTGCGCGCTCTTGGCGCCACGGTGGAGGACGACGGCCGCGGCACTCTCCCCTTCACCATCACCCCGCCCACGTCGGTGCCGGACACGGTGGATATTGACTCGTCGGCGTCGTCGCAGTTTGTGACAGCGCTGCTGCTGATCGCGCCACGCTTGCCGCAGGGTCTCACCGTGCGTCACGTTGGCGAGAAACTGCCGAGCTTGCCGCATATCGATATGACGTGCGCGACTCTCCGCGAGGCCGGCGTGCGTGTTGACCAGCCCAACGAGCGCACCTGGGTGGTCCACCCCGGCGCGCTGCACTTGCCGCAGGTGCGGGTGGAGCCCGACCTCAGCAATGCAGGCCCCTTCATGGCGGCCGCGCTTATCGCCGGTGGCGAGGTGCGCATTCCCGGTTGGCCAAGCGAAACGACCCAGCCTGGAGCGCTCTACCCCGAGTTGCTTGAGCGCATGGGTGGCACGTGCGCCCTCGAGGGCGACGTGATGACGGTGCGCGGCGATGGTCGCGTACGTGGGATTGACGCGGACCTTTCGACTGCGGGCGAACTCACTCCGACTATTGCGGCGCTGTGCACCGTGGC
>JAEYUX010000164.1 GCA_023432235.1 Actinomycetes bacterium | reverse complement strand
GCGGCCTTGATGGCGACGGGGAGGCCGTGCTCGTCCGCAAAAGCGACCACCTCGTCGGCCGAGCTGACGGGGTCGGGAGTGCCCGGCACCAACGGTGCTCCGGCGCGTTGTGCAATGTGGCGAGCGCTCACCTTGTC
Source organism: Actinomycetes bacterium (assembly GCA_023432235.1). Taxonomy (GTDB): domain Bacteria; phylum Actinomycetota; class Actinomycetes; order Actinomycetales; family Demequinaceae; genus Demequina. Next base: position 15,701 of record JAEYUX010000164.1, on the reverse strand, counting down.
GCCAAGCGACTCAATGGCCGCAGGCGGTGGGCCAATCCATACAAGCCCGGCATCGATGACGGCCTGAGCGAAGTCGGCGTTCTCTGAGAGAAAGCCGTAGCCCGGGTGGATCGCCTCTGCGCCGGAGCGGCGCGCAACGTCAAGAATCTTCGCGATGTCGAGGTACGACTCGCGAGCTGTGGAGCCACCAAGCGCGTACGCCTCATCGGCGAGCGCGACGTGGGGAGCATCCCGGTCGGGGTCGGCATAGACGGCGATCGATCGCAGTGAGGCGTCTTGGCAGGCGCGGATCACGCGTACGGCGATCTCGCCCCGGTTGGCAACGAGGACCGAAGTGAACGCAGGCACGACGCCCAACCTACCCCGGCGACGCCGTCCGCCTTTGCTGGGCGGGGGCTCGGGACGTCGATTTGTTACGGAGCACAGCAGTTTTCGCGCCCTTTGGAGGAATCATCCAAAAATCTGGCCACCAACTGAGGTTACGCGGCCGTAGGTTGTGGGGTCGCCACAAATCACTGCGTGGCGCGGGGTGCCCACACGTCAGGGATACGCAGGCCGACCTCGCCGAGTAGCTCGCGCACAAGGGGCAGACTCACGCCGACGACGTTGTGGTGATCGCCCTCGATCTTTTCGACAAAGGGGCCGCCCAGTCCATCAACCGTGAACGCCCCGGCCACGTGGAGCGGCTCACCGGTTGCCACGTAGGCGTCGATTTCGCTGTCCTCAAGATCGGCGAAGTGGACCACGGTGGAGCCAGTGCCGCCCACGCCGCTATAGACGGCCGCGCCCGCCTCGGGGCGGATGCGGATGAGCCAGTGACCGGTGTGAAGGACGCCCGTGCGCCCACGCATCATGCGCCAGCGCTCCCGTGCCACATCCGGGTTGGACGGCTTGCCGTGGATGTCACCCGCGAGTTCAAGCATCGAATCGCAGCCGAGGATGATCGCCTCGGTCTCGTCGCGGAGCTCCGCCACCGCTTCGGCTTTGGCGCGTGCCAACTCAAGCACCGCGTCGGCCGGAGTGAGCTCGCGGCCCCGCTCAAGAGGAAACGTATCCGCCGCGGCCGCAAGCACCGCATCCTCATCGACGTCACTGATGTGCACTCTCGGTTCGATACCTGCGGAACGCAAGGTGGCAAGGCGGGCAGGCGAGCGGGAGGCAAGAATGAAGGGGATGGGCACGGGTGCGAGCCTATCGAGGGTTGCGGCCACCTCGCGTGCCAAAGGGGCATCCGGCGCAGGCGGGGGAGGAACTCGGCACGCAGGTGCCGCACGCGGCATCGGCGGTGATGACGAGTCCCAGGCGTTCGCCTTCCGCCGCCACCGCCTGAGCGAAATCGTGGGTCACCCCCACGGTGCGCGCGGCGGTGCGAACCGAGTCGCCAGCAGCGAGTCGGTCGATAACAGCAGTGAAGGTGCCGCTCACCACAGCCTCCCTACTTGGAACACCGCTACGGCGAGGGCGTAGGCGCCAATGAATTGTGCGCTCGCGGCCACGGTGGTCCAGCGCCACCCAAACAGCCGACGCTGTTCGGCCAATGTGGCAAGGCACGGCAGGTAAGAAAGACAGAAGACCATGAGGGCGAGTGCGGCGGCGGTGCCGTGACCGCCCGAGGTGTCATCGAGAGTGGCGCGCAGACGTTCTCCGAGCGTCGCCTCGTCCTCCCCATCGAGTGCATACGACTGCGCAAGGGCGCCGATCACCACTTCCTTGGCGGCAACGCCGCTGATGAGGGCCGCAGAGATGCGCCAGTCATCAACGCCCATCGGCTCAAGAGCGGGAGCGGCGGCGAGGGCGACGGCACCGTAAACCGAATCCTCGACCGGCACGTCGGTGAGGGCGTGACCGCCGCGCACCGGCACGGCCTGGGCCGCCCAGAGGACCACCACGGCAATGAGGATGACAGTCCCCGCCTTGGTGACGAACGACGCAACGCGCGACCACACCGCGTGACCCAGGGTGCGGAGGTGGGGCGGCTGGTAATCGGGAAGCGCGATGACGAGCGGGCCGGGGCGCTCGCCGCGCATGACAGGGCCGCGGGCGATGAGACCCCAGATCACAACGAGTGCGATCGAGAGTACGTACATCGCGAACACGACGGTGCCGGCCTGAGACCCAAAGAAGGCGTGGGCGATCATCAGGTAGATCGCGAGCCGGGCGGTGCACGTGGTGAGCGGCACGAGGAGGCCGGTGAGAAGGCGCTGGCGTGCGTGCGGAAGGACCGCGGTGGCGGCGAGGGCGGGCACATTGCAGCCGAAGCCCACGATGAGCGGGAGCATGGCCCGCCCGTCGAGGCCAAGGGCGCGCATTGCGCGGTCCGCCACAACGGCAACTCGCGCAAGGTAGCCACTGCCTTCAAGCACGCCCACCGCGGCAAACATGATCGCCATGAGGGGGACAAAGGACAACACCGTGCCCACTCCGGCAAGGACGCCATCGGCCATGAGCGAGATGACCCACTCGGGGGTGGAAATTGCCTCGAGCGCACTGCTGAGTCCGCTCGCAACGGGCCCGGTCACCACGCCCGCGACAGCGTCCATGAGCGGAGTCGCCACAACGGTGGTGAGCTGGAACACCGCCCACACCACAGCGAGGAAGATCGGGATGCCCGCCCACGGCGTGAGGAGCACGCGATCGAGGCGGTCAGAAAGAGTGGGCAGCGGTGGTGCGAGCGGCTGGGCTGCATCAATGACGCCGTGCACCCACTCAAAGAGGTGCTCGGCACAGGCGAGCCGGTCGCTCAGGCAAGCGCTGTGCTCGTGGGGGTCAATCCCGCGCACCCTCGGCGAGGTGGTGAGGGCAGCGTCGATCGCGGCGCTCAGTTCCTCGGCACCCGCCCCTGTTCGGCCATGCACCGCAACAACGGGCACCCCAAGCGCAGCGGTGAGGGCGGCAACGTCAGGTGCCACACCCCGCGCCTGAGCGAGATCGAGCATGGTGAGTGCGACCACCACCGGTTGGTCAGCGACGGCGACCTGAGCGAGGAGGTAGAGGCTACGGCTCAGCGCGGTTGCGTCGAGCACGACGAGGGCGATGTCGTGCTCGCGGGAGGTGATGGCGTCGGCCGCAACCTGCTCGTCAGGAGAGCGGGCGGTGAGCGAATAGGTGCCCGGCAGGTCGACGAGGTTGAGTTCGTGGGCCGGGGTGTGCCAGGTGCCGTTGGCGAGGGAGACGGTGGTGCCGGGCGCGTTCACCACGCGCTGACGGGCGCGCGTGAGGTGATTGAACAGCGTGGACTTGCCGACGTTTGGATTGCCCACGAGCACCACGGTGGCCGTTGTGCGTTCAACCACGGCGGTCATGGCAGATCCAGGTCGATGAGGGCGGCGGTAGCGCGGTCAACGGCGAGGCGGGCGGAGCCAACGGTGACGATGCACGCGCCGCCTGCGGCAATGAGATCGAGTCGAACGGTGACGCCGTTGTGAAGTCCCATTTCGCGCAAACGGAGGACGGCGTCGGACTCGGCGCTTACGCTGCGCACGCGTGCCGACGCCCCGGGACGGAGCGCGCTGAGCAACACAACGTCAGGCTATTTTGTGAGGAAAGGCTTTCCTAATTACTTAGGTCCCGTTCGCGCATCATCTCGGCAGATTCTTCGATGAGCGCCTTCCATGTCGCCGCGGCCTCCCTGGCGTAGCCGATCGCGGTGTGCTTGCGGATCAGCACCGGCGGGTGAACGCCTTGAGCATCGAGGCCCGCGCGCAGGCACAGCCACACCGCGCGCGGCAGGTGGAACTCTTGCGAACACACAATGACCGATTGATACCCAGCGGCGGCGGCGTTCACTGCGGAGGCGCGCGAGTCGTGACCTGCTGAGTCCACATCGATGACGGTGGCGGGCACTCCGGCGGCAATGGCTGTCCGCAACATCGCGGCCGTCTCATCAAGGCCTTCGAGGTTGTGGCCCGAACCGCTCACCATGACGCGCTCAACGAGACCGAGATGCCACAGCGCAGCTCCCGCCTCGACGCGCTCGCGAAGGAAGCGGCTGGGCCGTCCGTCCGCCCATACGCGCGCACCAAGCACCAAGGCGGCGATCGCCGGGCGCACGGCGGGCGAGTCAACCGCGTGAATTCGTGAGTGCGTCGCGACACGTAAAGCCAGCGTCGGCGCCGCGACAAAGGCCGCGCCAACCCCAAGAGCAGTGAGGGGGGCGCGGGTCATCGCAAAGAGTGACGCCAGGCCGATTCGCCGCGGCCGAGGACGTCGTGGCGAGCGCCGCGCAATGTGCGGGAACGGTCCATCCACGCCGATGTTGGCGAGCCTGGCTCTTCGTCCACACTCGCGCTTGACGCCATGGCGACGACGCCGGCGACGAGAGCGGCGAGCTCTTCCTCGTCGGGCGCACCACGGACCACCCGCATCGACGCGGCGGCGGCGATTGCTTGGTCTTGAGCGTGATTCACAGCGGGATGTTTCCGTGCTTCTTGGGCGGCAGCGAGGCACGCTTGGTCCGCAGCGCACGCAGTCCGCGCACAATGTGAGCGCGGGTCTGGCTCGGCTCAATGACGGCGTCCACGTAGCCCTTGTCCGCAGCGTCATACGGGTTGACGAGCGCTTCTTCGTACTCCGCGGTAAGGCGGGCGCGCTCGGCCTCGACGTCGCCGCCAGCCTCGGCAACGGTCGCAAGTGCGCGGCGCTGGAGGATGTTGACGGCACCGCCCGCGCCCATGACGGCAATTTGGGCGGTAGGCCATGCGAGGTTGATGTCGGCGCCCAACTGCTTTGACGCCATGACGATGTACGCACCGCCGTAAGCCTTGCGCGTGATGACGGTGATGAGCGGCACGGTTGCTTCGGCGTAGGCGTAGATGAGCTTTGCGCCGCGGCGGATGATGCCCTGGTGCTCCTGGCCGACGCCGGGGAGGAAGCCCGGCACGTCCACAAAGGTGAGCACGGGGATATTGAAGGCGTCGCACGTGCGCACAAAACGGGCGGCCTTTTCCGCAGCGTTGATGTCGAGAGTGCCTGCCATCGACAACGGCTGGTTGGCGACAACGCCTACTGAGTGACCCTCGACGTGACCGAAGCCCACCACCACATTGGGGGCGAAGAGGGGCTGCACCTCAAGGAAGTCACCGTCGTCAAGCACGGACTCAATGACGGTCTTCATGTCATATGGCTGGTTGTCACTGTCCGGAACAAGAGTGTCGAGCGCGAGGTCCGCGTCGCTCACGTCGAGGTCGGCCTCGCTGTCCCATGACGGCGGGTCGGACAGGTTGTTTTGGGGCAGGAACTGGACAAGATGCTGGACGTACTCGATCGCATCGTCCTCGTCGGTGGCGAGGTAGTGCGCAACGCCGGACTTCACGTTGTGGGTCTCGCCGCCACCGAGTTCTTCAAAGGTCACTTCTTCACCGGTGACCGACTTGATGACATCGGGGCCGGTGATGAACATCTGCGACGTGCCATCCGCCATCACGATGAAGTCGGTGAGTGCGGGGGAGTAGACGGCGCCGCCGGCACTGGGGCCCAGGATGATCGAGATCTGGGGGATGACGCCGGATGCGGCGACATTGCGGCGGAAGATCTCGGCGAACTGGGTGAGGGCCGCGACGCCCTCCTGGATACGCGCGCCACCGCCGTCAGAGATGCCGATGAGCGGCACACCGGTACGGAGCGCAAAGTCCTGCACCTTGGTGATCTTGTGGCCGTGGACCTCGCCAAGGGAGCCGCCGAAGACGGTGAAGTCCTGCGAGTACACCGCGACCTGGCGGCCGTCGATGGTGCCGTAGCCGGTGACAACGCCGTCACCGTATGGGCGGTTCTTGTCGAGGCCAAAGTTGGTGGACCGGTGCCGCGTGAGGGCGTCGAACTCGACAAAGGAGCCGTCGTCGAGCAACGCCTCGATGCGTTCGCGGGCAGTCTTCTTGCCGCGCGCGTGCTGCTTGTTGCGCGCGTTCTCTTCCGGTGCGTCAACGGCCGCGGCCATGCGCTCGCGAAGGCCGTCAAGTGCTCCGGCAGTCGACTTCGGTGTGGGTGTGGCGGTCACAGTACTCCTCGATTGATCGGCCCAAGCCTAGCGAGAGCGACGGCTCGTTCCCGGTTGACGCACTCACACTCCCGCCGCCTTAGGGCCCGTTTCTGTCCGTTTAGCGCTTGACTCTGCCCGAATGTGCCCCTAGATTGCCTTCTGTCAACGTAGACAGGCCCAAACGGGCAGCATGCATCTCCGCCTCTCGCAACGACGCGAGGCAAGGAAGGGAAGGAACGCATGTCAACACCTGATATTCAGGACAAGAAGAACCGGACGGGGCGTGGGGCGAGCGCCCAGGTCCAGCGCTTCGGTCGATTCCTCTCGGGCATGATCATGCCCAACATTGGCGCCTTTGTGGCGTGGGGTCTCATCACCGCTTTGTTCATCGAGTCTGGCTGGATTCCGGTCGACAAGCTCGGTGGCTTTGGCGAGTTTGGTGAGCCGGGGCTCACAGGGGGTGGGCTCGTCGGTCCGATGATCACCTACCTCTTGCCGATCCTCATCGGTTACACGGGTGGTCGCATGGTCCACGGACAGCGCGGTGCTGTCATTGGTGCCATCGTCACGGCAGGTGTCATCGTTGGCGCGAGCGTGCCAATGTTCCTCGGCGCCATGCTCGTGGGTCCTGGTGCCGCCTGGGTTCTCAAGCAGTTCGACAAGCTCATTCACGGCAAGATCAAGAGCGGCTTCGAGATGCTCGTCGACAACTTCTCGATCGGCATCATCGGTGCGGGCCTCGCGGTGCTTGGCCGCCTCATCATCGGTCCGGTTGTGTCGTGGCTCGTGGACCGCGCGGGTGACGGTGTGGACGTGCTCGTGTCCAACAACCTGCTGCCGGTGGTCTCGATCATCGTCGAGCCAGCCAAGGTGCTGTTCCTTAACAACGCGATCAACCACGGCGTGTTTACGCCGCTCGGATCACAAGACGTCATCGATCACGGCAAGTCGATCTTGTTCATGATTGAGACCAACCCCGGTCCCGGCCTCGGCATGCTGCTTGCCTTCATGTTGGTTGGCCCGAAGATGTACCGCGCGTCGATTCCCGGTGTCGCGATCATCCACTTCTTGGGTGGTATCCACGAGGTCTACTTCCCGTACGTCCTCATGAAGCCCAAGCTCATCATCGCGATGATCCTCGGCGGTATGTCGGGTGTGCTCACCGGAACGATCCTCAACAACGGACTCACCGGTCCGCCGTCGCCCGGCTCGATCTTCGCCTACTTCGCGGTCTCGCCGCCAAGTGGTGTGGTCGGCATGATCATCCAGGTCCTCATTGCGGCAGCGGTTGCCTTCGCGGCTGCATGGTTCCTGCTGGTGACGGACAAGACGGTCAAGCTCGAGAACGAGGAGTTCGAGGCGCAGCAGGCTGCGGAGGCGGAAGCGACCGCCGCGGCGTAGCGTCGACAACATCCCGATACAACGAAGTAAAGGAGCACGACGATGCCGTCAATTAATGGTGCTGACGTCAAGCGAGTGGTGATTGCCTGCGACGCGGGCATGGGGAGCAGCGTGATGGTGGCCTCCTCCATGCGGGCCAAGCTGCAGCCACTAGGAGTGGATGTGGTGCACACGCCGGTGGATGAGATTCCGGCCGATGCATCCGTGGTGTTGTGCCACCAGGGCCTCGCATCTCGTGCACAGGCCACGGCCCCCAATGCCGTGGTGGTCCCGTTCGCGATCTTCATGGGCGATCCCGCCTTTGCGAAGGTCGAAACTGCCATCAAGACGGGACAGACCCTTGAGTCCTGACTCACGGGCCATCCTCGAGCCCAGCGCAATCCGCCTTGGCCTCACGGCTGAGGACAAGGCGGATGCGCTGGCTCAGTGCGGCGCGGTGCTGACGGACATTGGTGCCGCAACTCCCGCGTACGCCGACGCGATCCTCGTGCGGGAGGAGTCGGTGTCGACGTACGTGGGAGAGGGCGTCGCGATCCCCCACGGCACAAATGAATCGCGGGCGCACATCGAGCGCGCCGCCATTGCCTATCTTCAGTTTCCCGACGGCGTGGATTGGGACGGCAACACCGTGTTTGTGTGCATCCCCATCGCGTCCCGCTCAGAGGAGCACGTCGAGATCCTCCAGTCCCTGGCGACGGTCCTGATGGATCCGGAATCCGCCGCCGCATTGCGTGATGCCTCCTCAACCGATGAGGTTCTCGCGCTCCTTACCCCCCACGCCTGATACCAACAACGCGCACGGAAGGACCACGCCGCAGTGAAAGCACTCAAGTTCTACGCCCCGGAGGATCTCCGCATCGAGGATGTCCCCGAGCCCCAGGTGGGCCCGGGCGAAGTGAAGCTCCGCGTTCGCAACTGCTCGACGTGCGGCACTGACGTGAAGATCTTCCACAACGGTCACCAGAACCTCAGCCCGCCGCGCATCATCGGCCACGAGATCGCGGGCGAGATCGTCGAGATCGGCGACGGCGTTGCTGGATGGAACGTGGGCGAGCGCGTCCAGGTCATTGCCGCGGTTCCGTGCGGGGATTGCTACGAGTGTTCGCGCGGTTGGATGGAGGTCTGTCAGAACCAGACGTCGATGGGCTATCAGTACGACGGCGGCTTCGCCGAATACATGATCGTTCCCCGCGAGGTGATGAAGGTCGACGGTCTCAACCGCATCCCCGAGGGAGTGGGTTTCGACGAGGCGTCGGCTGCCGAGCCTCTCGCCTGTGCGATCAACGCACAGCGCATTCTGGGCATCGAAGACGGCGACACCGTGGTGGTGTTTGGTGCTGGACCGATTGGCGCGATGCACATCCGCTTGGCACGGGCCAACGGCGCTGGCCGGGTGTTCCTCATCGATGTCAATGCGGAACGGCTCGCCATGACGGCCGACGCCGTTGGGCCTGATGAGGTCATCAACGGCTCAGAGGTGGACGTGGTGGACAAGGTGCTCGAACTGACCGAAGGTCGCGGCGCCGACTGCATCATTACTGCCACAGCGGCGAACGTCGCTCAGGAGCAGGCGATCTCGATGGCCGCGCGCAATGGGCGCATCTCCTTCTTTGGTGGCTTGCCCAAGACCAACCCCACTATCACGTGCGACTCGAATCTGGTCCACTACCGCCAGTTGCGGATCTTTGGCGCAAACGGCTCGGCGCCGCATCACAACAAGGCCGCGCTTGAGATGATCGCGTCAGGGCAGGTCCCCGTAAAGGACCTGATCACTGAGCACATTCCGCTCGAGCGCGTATTGGACGCATTTGACATCGTGCGGCGCGGTGCTGCCATCAAGGTGACGGTCGAGCCGTAGGGCACGGCGGGACAGGAGAGACGGTGTACGCCGCGGAACGACACGAGGCCATCTTGGAGCGCGCCCGCGCCAACGGGCGAGTCGAGGTGGGTGCATTGGCTGAAGAGCTGGGCGTGACGGTGGAGACGGTTCGCCGTGACCTCACTGCGCTTGAGCGACTCGGCGTAGTGCGACGCGTTCACGGCGGCGCGCTTCCGGTTGAACGCCTCACGCTCGAACCAACGTTGGCGACGCGTGAGGCGAAGCAATCGGAGCAAAAGCACCGCATCGCACAGCGCGCAATCGAGGAGATTCCGCGCGGAGCATCGGTGCTGTTGGACTCGGGCACAACGACCGTCGCAATCGCGGCCTTGCTCCCCGCGGATAAGGAGCTGACGGTGGTGACGAACTCGATCACCATCGCGTCGACCCTCGCGGAGCGGACCGGCATCGAGTTGATGATGCTTGGCGGCCGCATCCGTTACCGCACGGGCGCGGCGGTGGGCACGTGGACCACCAGTGCGCTGAGTGAGGTGTATGCGGACGTCGCCTTCCTCGGCACCAACGGTTTCAGCGTCGAGCGTGGTTTCACCACGCCGGATCAGGCGGAAGCGGTGGCGAAGGCCGCGATGACGACGGCTGCGCGCCGCGTCATCATGGTGGCCGACGCGACCAAGGCCGGTCAGGTTCACCTCCACCGTTTCGCAACCGTGGACCAGGTGGCAATGCTCCTCACCGATGTATCTCTTGATGAGGACACGGTCGAGGAGTTCGACGCCGCGGGCGTGGAGGTGGTGCGCGCATGATCATCACCCTCACCCCTAATCCCAGCCTTGACCGCACCATCGAGGTGGTGGCGTTGCGGGTGGGCGAGGTCAACCGCGCCCACGGTGGCCGCGTTGACGCAGGTGGCAAGGGCGTCAACGTATCGCGGGCGCTCGCGGCCAATGGCAATGACACGGTGGCGGTGCTGCCAGCAGGCGGCGCGGCGGCGGTGCAGTTTGGTGCATTGCTTGCCGACGCCGGGGTGGCGTACGAGTTCATTGACTTGCCCGACGCTGTGCGGACGAACCTCACACTCGTTGAGGACGATGGCGTCACCACGAAGATCAACGAGCAGGGCCGGCACACATCCGCGGAAGATGTCGAGGCGATGCTTGACGCGGTAGCGGCACGTTCCGTTGGCGCCACGTGGGTGGTGGGCAGCGGAAGCGTTCCCCCTGGTGTGGGTGGTGAGCTCTATGCAGGGCTCGTCGAGCGAGCACGGGCCATTGGTGCCCGCGTCGCAATCGACTCCTCGGGCACGGCACTTGCCGACGCCGTGGAGCACCGCCCCCACCTCATCAAGCCCAACCAAGAGGAGTTGGAAGAACTCGTTGGGGCGCGTCTCGATACCGTCGCCGATGTGCTGGGCGCGGCGCGTGACCTTGTTGCGGCCGGCGTCGGCACAGTGGTGGTGAGCCTCGGCGAATACGGCGCCGTCGCCGTCGACGCAGAAGGGGCAACCCACGCCCACGCCGTGGTGGCGAAACCTGAATCGACAGTGGGGGCCGGGGACTGTCTCTTGGCGGGCTACTTGGCCGCGATCGAATCGGGAGCGAATCGGGCCGACGCTCTGGCCAACGGCGTGCGATGGGGCGCCGCGGCGGTAGGGCTTGCAGGCTCGCGCGTTCCCGGTCCGCAAGACCTCAAGCGCGTGCTCGTGACGCGGTCGAGCGACCTCCCATACGACCTGAAGCTGAACTCCCATTCGGCCCTGGTGGGCCGCTCACGCAAAGGATGACGCCATGACCACCCGCACTGTCGCAGTCGGCTCCACGGTGGGCCTTCACGCCCGCCCCGCCGCCCTCTTTGTCGAAGCTGTCAACAAGGCGGGGGTGCCCGTCACCATCTGCAAGCCCGGTGGAGACCCGCGCCCTGCCAATTCGATGCTCACCATCATGGCGCTCGGAGCCAAGCACGGCGACGAGGTAGTGCTTGGCTGCGAGGCTGACAACGCAGACGCGGTATTGGACGACCTTGTCGCTTTGCTCGAACGCGATCTCGACGCCGAGTAACTGCGATGGCTGCGGTGATCCAAGGAATTGGCGTGAGTGGCGGTTCCGCCTTCGCACCAGCCGTGCTCGTGGGAGACCCAGTTCGCCCACCTGCCGATGAGTCGGTGGTCGATTCCGATACTGCGGCCAGCCGAATTCGTGAGGCCTTCGAAGAGGTCGCGACCGAGATCGACAGACGTGCCGCGCGCGCCACCGACTCGGGCGCGGAAATCCTCAAGGCGACGGCGATGCTTGCGCGAGACCCGGGACTCATCGAGGGGGCAATTGCAGAGACCGGATCGGTAGGTCCCGCGACGGCAATTGACCGGGCCACGCACGGCTACGTCGAGCAATTCGAGCAACTGGGCGGCTACTTCGCTGAGCGCGCCACTGACGTGCGCGACGTTGGCAACCGAGCGATTGCGGCCGTCCTTGGCGAGCCAAGCCCCGGTGTGCCGGCCCTCGAGGGTGAGTGCGTGCTGATCGCGCGGGACCTCGCTCCTGCAGAAACTGCCACCTTGGACCGGACCAAAGTGGTGGGAATCGTCACCGAAGAGGGTGGCCGCACCAGCCACACCGCAATTCTTGCGGCGCAAATGGGCATCCCCGCGGCCGTCAAGGCGCGCGGTTGTCTCGATCTCGACGACGGCACTCCCGTACTTGTTGATGGCGACACCGGCCAGGTCCACGTTGATCCCACTGGCGAGCAAGTGGAACGCTTACGCAAACGTGCAGAGCGCCGCGCGGCCGCGCTCTCGGACAGCCACGGCCCTGGCGCCACCAAGGACGGCAAAGCCGTGGCGCTTCTCGCAAACATCGGGGGAATGGAGGACGCTGTCGCGGCAGGACAGGTCGACCTCGAGGGCGTCGGCCTCTTCCGCACGGAGTTTGTGTTTCTCAATGCCTCCGAGGCGCCCACGGTGGAAGAGCAAGCGGACATCTATCGCCAGGTGTTTGAGCCGTTTGAGGGCCGACGCGTGGTGGTGCGCACTCTCGATGCGGGGGCGGACAAGCCGCTTGCCTTCGCGGACCTCGGCGTGGAGGAAAACCCCGCACTTGGCAGGCGAGGCTTGCGCCTCTCGGCCGAGCGCCCCGACCTGCTTGACGCTCAGTTGGAGGCGCTCGCGATCGCGGCTGCGGATACCGGCGCCGATGTGCGAGTGATGGCGCCGATGGTCGCGCTCACCGAAGAGGCAGCGTGGTTTGCGCGCCGCGTGCGTGAGAACGGCCTCAAGTCAGTGGGCGTGATGATCGAGGTGCCGGGAGCAGCGCTCCGTGCGCGGCACGTGCTTGACGAGGTCGACTTCGGATCGCTCGGCACCAACGATCTCGCTCAATACACGATGGCTGCGGATCGGATGCAGGGAGAGCTCGCAGACCTGCTGGACCCGTGGCAACCCGCATTGCTTGACGTGGTGGCGACCGCCTGTGAGGGAGCGGCCGTCAACGGCAAGCCGATGGGCGTGTGCGGGGAATCGGCTGGCGACCCCTTGCTCGCACTCGTGTTGACGGGATTAGGCGTGACGAGCCTGTCCATGGCGCCGTCCAAGGTGGCGATGGTCCGTTACGCACTGTCTCAGCACACCTTTGCGCAGTGCCAACGCCTCGCGCATGTTGCGCGCTCCGCTCGCACCGCGCAGGAGGCCCGCGAGGCAGTCCGCGACGGTGCCGCGGCCGCCGTGACCGCGCTGCTGTAAGGCGGCGTCACCACGTTCGGGTGCCTCGTTGAGGCGGTGCTCTAGCCTTGTCGCGTGGACATTGAGGATTCGCGCAGGCCGCTCACAGCGGAGCGTCTTGCCGCGCTTGTGGGCGGTCACGCGGCGCTCAATGCGTTGTCGGTGACGGGGTCCTCCCTTTCCACCAATTCGGAGCTGTTGAAGGCCATTGACGTGAACCCCCATGCATGGCCGCACTTGAGCGCACTTGTTGCCGACCATCAGACCGCTGGGCGTGGCCGCGCAGGCCGCGATTGGTTGACGCCTCGAGGCGCCGCACTCACCGTCAGTTATGTACTCCGGCCCGTGCTGCCGGGCGATCGCTGGGGCCTCGTCCCGCTTGCCGTTGGGCTCGCAGCGGTGCGCACCCTGCGTGCCGAGCACATCGACGCGTACCTCAAGTGGCCAAACGACGTGGTGGTCCAGGCGGAGGACGACGCCCTGCCTGGCTGGGGAACGCTGCGCAAGGTCGCGGGCGTCCTGTGTGAGCGCAGGGGAGATGCCGTGGTGTCGGGCATTGGCGTCAATGTCTCTCAGAGCCCCGATGAACTGCCTGTGCCGCATGCCGCCTCGTTGGCAACTCTTGGGGCGCGGCGCCTTGACCGGGCGGTGCTACTCGAGGCGCTGTCCGCGCATGTGGGTGAAGCGATCAGCGAGCTCGAGGCGGATCCCAATGCCTTTGTTGAAGACGTGAGCGCCGTCATTGCCACTCTTGGCATGCAGGTAGTCGCGGAGTTGCCTGGACGCCCGCCCGTTACGGGTGAGGCGACGGCGATCGCGCCAGATGGTTCGCTGCTGATCCGCACGTCGAGCGGTGCCATTGAGTCAGTGTCAGCGGGCGACGTGCGCCTGCGTGCAAGACCCCAGTAGGGGCCGTAGCAAACCGCGCACGCCTCACTCGGCAGCAACCGGCTCCACCAGGCTCGGGTCGTTATTGCGGACGTTCCCCACCGCCTTACCCACCTCGTACCACTCAAGCTCAGGAGCGTCGGCCGCGGCGGCGGAGAAGAGATCGTCTGCCGATGACTCGGGGTCAAGCCACGTGCGCCAGGCGTCGTCCTGCATCATCACCGGTTGGCGATCGTGAATGTCTTTCATGGGGCCCCGCGCGGCCGTGGTGACAATCGACGTGGTGATGAGCCAGGCGTCGTCCGCGGAGGGCCGCCACGCCTCAAGCAAGCCGGCGAAGGCAAGGGGGGAAGCGTCGGCCGTATGAATGAAGTACGGCGTCTTCACCCCACCCTCTGTGTGCCACTCGTAGTAGCCGCTCGCGGGAACGATGCAGCGACGTTTGGAAAAAGCGGTGCGGAACGACGGCTTGGCGTCGATGGTCTCGAGCCGGGCGTTGATCATCCGCGATCCGATCGCCGGATCCTTGGCCCATGAGGGGACGAGTCCCCACTTTGCGCGATCAATGACGTACTCATCGCCGTGGGCACGGATGACGCGCACCGTCTGCATTGGCGCCACGTTGTACGAGTGGGGAAGCAGGCGTTCATCGCCCGCGGTGGAAGCGATTGCAAAGGCATCGACGAGTTGCTGATGGTCCAAGAAATCCGCATAGCGTCCGCACATGCCTCCATTGTGCTCTCGTGTGAGAAAGACCACCGGGGCAATGCAATGAGCCGAACGTCACGGACAGAGGGGCGAATCGTGTGAAGGCCGTCACCGCGAGAGCCCAGGTTGGCAGCCGATATGTGCGGGTTTGCCCCGATTTGCGGACCTGATAATCGCCCAAAACGGACAGCCTGTGAAAGTCCTCACACGGGGCCTGTAGAGCGCTCTCACGCGCGTGCATGTGTTGCGGGAGTGGGCAAGCGTTGGGATCGTTGAGGCATCGGGCAGCAGGGAACGCAGTACCCCATGGAAGGGAACCACACTCATGTCTGCCGGTACCGCAACGGTCGCTAGACCTATCGCGAGAGCACCTCAGCCGCTCGCTCGCCGAGCCTGGGCAACCGCCATCAGTTACATCGTCATTTACGGCGTAACGTTCGCGTTTTTTGCCCCTCCGGCCACTTCGCTGGCCATGTCCGAACAAACTGGATATTCCACCGCGACCGCATCGTTCGCCCTGCTGTTGCTTGCTGCCCTGACGGTGACGTTTGGCGCCACGGTCTTTGGTTTCGCGGTGGGATGGCGAGTTGAATCGGATCTGCGCAAAGCGCGCACGAGCCCGCGTCGCGCGGCCTATGAGTTCGCGCTGCTGGGCACCTTGTTGTCGCTTGCGACCGCCGGCATCTTCTTGATGTTCATGGCGAATGACACCCCCGTGACGCCTTCACTCTTGGGCGCGGCTGGCCTGGCCCTGGTGGTTCCCGGCCTGGCCGCCGCGCTCTTCACTCTTCCGGTTGTTGACCACGTTGCGGCCAATAATCGGGAACTGATCACCACGTCCGTTGGAGCGCTCGTGGTGATTGGGTTGACCAACTATTTGATCGTCGGCGCTCTCCCTTCGTTTGCCGACCTACCGCAGCTGTTTGGGCTGTAGGTAGTCCGAACCCGCCGGGCCTCCCGCCCGAAAGCCCGGCGGCTCCTCCTCCAGCGGCGGCCACTTTGCCCGAGGTGGCCGCCGTTGGCATGTCTGAGGACTTTTCGCGAGCGCCGCGTGTCAGACTCAACTCCGTCGCCTGAGGATCGACTCTCGGCGCTGAAGGACTGAGGGCATCGTGGTGAAGAACTCTGCTGCCGCCGCGCTGGCGGTGCTCCTGCTGACCGGATGCTTGGCACCGGCCGCC
>JAEYUX010000150.1 GCA_023432235.1 Actinomycetes bacterium | reverse complement strand
CGCTCGCCTTCCTCACTCTCCAGCGGGACATGATTCCGGCGCTTGGTGCGCGCCATGGGCTACCCGCGATCATCGCCGCTCTTGCCTTCTTCAACGTCGCCGTCGTGTTGCGCACGGTGGGGCCCGCACTTGAAGGTCTTGATGAACGGCTCGTCGCCGCGGCGCGCACACTTGGCGCCTCTCCCGCGCAAGCGGCACGGCGCGTGATCTGGCCTGCCGTGCGTCGGTCGGTGGGCGGCGCGGCGGCCATCACGTTCTTGTTCTGTTCCACGTCCTTCGCGATCGTGCTCGTGCTCGGCGGCACCCGCATCCAGACTCTCGAGACGGCGGCGTACCTCGAACTGACCGCATTCTTTGACCTGCGCAGTGCCGCGCTCATTGCCCTCATCCAGGCGTGCCTTGTCGCGGCCGTTGCCGCCGGTGTCAGCGTGATGACCCGCTCCCCCGCTCGCGCCGCCACGCAAGCGGCACCCCTGCGTCCGCGAGCGCGCACGGCACACATCGCCGCGATCACTGCCGCCCTCGCGCCGGCTCTCGCGCTTGTGCTGTTGCCGATCGCCGCACTCATTCACCGTTCGGTCCGGGTGGGGAGCACGTACACGCTCGACGCGTATCGCAACCTCTTTGGCACCGGCGCCAGCGCGCTGCGCGATTCGGTAGTCACCTCACTGTGGATTGCCCTCGCCGCGGCGATCACCGCCTTCCTTGTCGCTTCCGCCGCCGTGATCGCGGCTGCCCTTCACCCCCGGGCACGCTGGGTGCGGGCGCTCACCGTTGGACCCCTCGCCGTGTCATCAGTGGTGGTGGGTGTGGGCCTCCTCGTCGCTCTCGCCGTCCCGATGCGCAATTGGGGCGACGCTGGCACGTACGCGCTTCTCGTCGCAGCGCAAGCGCTCGTCGCCACCCCGCTCGTTGTCCGGATTCTCGCCCCCGCTCTCGACAGCCTCGACCCTCGCCAGAGCGCGGCCGCCGCCACTCTCGGCGCTTCTCCGCTTCAGGCGATGTGGCGCGTCGTCATTCCGCGCCTCCGCCCAGCGATTGCGTCGGCCTTCGGGCTTGCCTTCGCCGTGGCGATCGGCGAGTTTGGCGCATCGGTGTTCTTGGCTCGCCCCGGCACACCCACGCTGCCGACGGCGATCGTGCGGCTACTTGGCCGGCCGGGCGCGGAAAACGTTGCCACCGCGTCGGCCGGAGCCGTGGTGTTGGCCGTGCTCGCCGGCGGCGTCATGATGGCCGTTGAAGGACGCAGGAGGAACGCACGATGACGCGAGGACTTGAGGTCACCGGTCTCACCGTCACGTACCCCGGCCCGGTGCCTCGGGTAGCCGTTGATCGCGCGTCTTTTCAGCTCGACGAGGGCGCCTCGCTCGCGCTCGTGGGCGCTTCCGGTTCGGGAAAGTCGTCGCTGCTGCTCGCTCTTGCCGGAGTGGTCGAGTCAACTGGCTCGGTCCGCTGGGACGGCGAAGAACTGTCGCACGTCCCCGCGCATCGGCGCGGCTTTGGGCTCGTGTTCCAGGACGGCCAACTCTTCCCGCACCTCAGCGTGGGAGACAACATCGGCTTCGCCTTGGAGCTGCAGCGCGTACCCCGAGCCGAACGTATCCAGCGCGTGGGCGAGCTGCTCGACATGATCGGGCTCCCGGGCGCCGAAGACCGCGCCGTGACGGAACTGTCCGGAGGCGAGCGGCAGCGGGTCGCCTTGGCCCGCACTCTCGCCCCCAAGCCGCGCCTTGTCCTCCTCGATGAGCCGCTCAGCGCCCTCGACGCTGATCTGCGCGCACGGCTCGGTGCTGATGTGCGGCGAGTGCTCGAGGAGTCCGGCGCCAGCTGGATTGTCGTCACTCACGACGCAAGCGAGGCGTCTTCTCTTGCCGACCGCACCCTACGGATGGACGCGGGAGCACTCGAGGGCGCGTAGGCGCCGAGGAGGCCCGGGCGGTTTGCGGGCGCAGCCGGTCAGCAGTCGCAGGCGATGCGCTGGCCGGGCTTGCCGATGGGCGACGTGAGCGGATCCGGCGCGCGCGTGGCATCAACAGTGACAGCGAGACCGGACTCATCGCGCACCACCCGATCCACCGGCAGCCCCTCGCGCGCCCAGTACTCGAAACCGCCAATCATCTCCTTGACCGCGTAGCCGAGCCGGGAAATAACGAGCCCCGCATTCGTTGCGCCATTGCATCCCGGCCCCCAGCAATAGACAACAAACCGCGTGCCCTCGGGGTACGCAGGAATCGCGTCGGGCATCGTGACGAGCGGGATGTGGACGGCGCCGCGGGCGTGCCCCTGCTCCCACGCGTGGTCGTTGCGCGTGTCGACGAAGACGAAGTCCACCTTGTCCGCCTCGAAGGCGTTGTGAACGTCAGTCGGGTCCGTCTCAAAGGCGAGGCGGCGGGCGAAGTGGGCGGCAGCGTCGGCCGGGGTCACGTCCGTGATCATGCGACAACGCTAGGACTGGCAGGGGCAGCCAGTCCACTGGGACCTGGCGCCATGTGGGTCATCGGCGATACGGTCGCCTTGTCACATGCCGTCTCGCTTGAGGGGCCCCTGAGGGTGGGCGGCTAAGGGGGATCAATGACGACACCAATTGACGGGCCCAGTGCAGTCACTGGCGACAGGTCACCGAGCCATGGTGCCGACGTTGCCGCGCCGTTCTCTTGGGCTCCGCCGTCCACTGGAGACATCGCGCCACCTCCTCCGGTTGCGGCTGGGACTTGGGCTCAGCCACCGTCATGGCAACCACCCGTCACCACCAAGAAGCGCATGGTGTGGCCGTGGGTTGTCGCCGGCAGTGCCGTGGCCTTTGTCGTTCTCATCATCGCGGCGATCGGATACGCCGTTCAGCGCGCCACTGCGGACCAGAACGCCGACTATGCCGGCGCACCTATTACGTCCTCGGATGTTGCGGAGACTGGGGATTTTCTCATCGTGTCGGATAGCGGCGACGTGGCCTTCGAGGGACTCGACGAGTGGTACGACATCTCTGACACGCCGGACATCGCGGCGCTCCTTGCGGGAGCGCCTCCTGGCGCCACTGTGATGGGGGCGTACTTCACGTCCGACCCCTATACGAGCTTTTCCGAGATCCCCGAGTTCGTCGTTGTGCTCGAAGCCAAGGAACCCAACGTGGTTGGCTCACTCGACGTGGAACGGCTCCATGACGAGATCATGACAACGGCGCTCACCCTTGTTGAACGTGAAGGCGACGTCGCGTGGTCGACCGGGCCCTTTGGCGTCACGACAGCGAGCGGACTTGAGGGATTCAAGAGCCAGGCGTCCATCTCCTTGGACGGGCTCTCCGTTATCTACGACTGGTACACCTTTGCGCGCAAAGACCAGATGGTGTCGGTTCAAGTCGTTTACTACAACGGCGTGTCTACGCGCGAGCCCGCCGGTCTCATCCTCGGCAGCCTGCGTATCGATCGCTAGCGTGACTTGAGTCGCACCGGCTCAACTTTTCGGGTTTCCACTTGACATGCTCGCGCGCCTGTGGATAACTTGAGCCTAGGTCGCTCAAGTTGTGAGCGAGCAAGCGTGGGCGGCAAACCGCCGCCTCAAATGTCGTTGCGACAACAGTCGCTCAAGGAGGAATCCCTATGTCCCGTTCAGTCGGAATCGACCTGGGTACCACCAA
>JAEYUX010000115.1 GCA_023432235.1 Actinomycetes bacterium | reverse complement strand
GTGGTGGTCTGAGTCACGAGCGCTCCAGCGTGTCAGGCCGCAGGGCGCCCATCGCCCAACGGCGATGGATCAGGACGGTTCGGGGACAAACCGCCTTACGGAGGTAACCACGTTGCCGACGCTACGCCCGCGCTAGCCGATTTCTGTCCAGGTGTGGGGCGTGTTTACAAGATTTCATCTGACTGTTACCTGGGCCTCAAACCCAAGGAAGCGTCGGCGTTAGCGCCCGAGCCGGCGCTCGCGTTGGGAGAAGCTGCGCAGCGCGCGCAAGAAGTCGACGCGGCGGAAGTCCGGCCAATACGCGTCACAGAAGTAGAACTCGCTATGCGCGGACTGCCACATGAGAAAGCCACCGAGGCGCTGCTCGCCAGACGTACGGATGACGAGGTCTGGATCGGGCTGCCCCTTCGTGTACAGGTGCTGGGCGATGTGCTCCACCGAGAATTCTTCCGCCACCTGCTCAAGAGAGTGCCCCGCAGCGACGCCGGCCATGAGCACCGAGCGAACAGCGTCGGCGATCTCGTGGCGCCCGCCGTAGCCCACCGCGACGTTGACGTGGAGCTTCTTCGCCTTCTTGGTCCGGGTGACGGCCTCGTTGATGCGGTCCGACGTCGCGCCCGGCAAGAGCGACGCATCACCTACGTGTTGCAGGCGCCACCTTCCGTCGCTCGCCAGTTCCTCAATCGCGCAGCAGATGATCTCCAGCAGCGCGTCGAGTTCGGCGGGCTCGCGGGAGAGGTTGTCGGTGGAGAGCATCCACAGCGTGACGACCTCGACTCCGGCTTCCGCTGACCATTCGAGGACGTCGGTGATCTTGTCCGCCCCGCGCTGGTGGCCGTCGCGTGGGCTCGCACCCACCTGGCGCGCCCAGCGTCGGTTTCCATCGAGAATGACGCCGATATGCCGGGGCACCACGCCGCGTCGCCGCAATTCACGTACGAGCAAACTCTCGTACGAGCGGTACACCGCGCTTCGCAGCCCCATTAGACCTCCCGCACCGATGCTACGGCCCGTCGCCGCAAAACGAACCTACGGTATCGTAGGTTCATGGCCGACACGTCGCTCTCACAGTCCGAGGCACCGCCCACCGACCCAGACGCGTTTCCCATGATCAACAAGCCGCTGTTGCGGGGCTGGCTACACCTTGGCGCCACCCCTATCGCGCTCATCGCGGGCATGGCGCTCATGATCTTCGCCCCCACCCTTTCCGGTCGCGTCTCATCTGGCGTGTTCACTCTCACCGCCGTCATGCTCTTTGGCACATCCGCCGTGTACCACCGTGGCCGGTGGTCACCGCGCACGCTGGCAGTGCTACGACGCATGGATCATGCCAACATCTTTCTCATTATCGCTGGAACGTATACCCCGCTCACCGTCATTCTCCTCGAGGGCACCACTCGTACGGCCGTCCTCGTGCTCGTATGGGTCGGGGCGTTCTTGGGGTTGCTGTTCCGGGTGATCTTTATCAACGCGCCGCGCTGGCTTTACGTGCCGCTCTACGTCGCACTCGGCTGGGTGGCGATTGGCTACATCAAGCCGTTCTATGAGAACGGCGGCGCGGCCGTCGTGTGGCTCATCGTCGCCGGTGGCCTCAGCTACACCGTGGGGGCAGTGTTCTACGGCTTCAAATGGCCGGGCACGTCAGCGCGATACTTCGGGTACCACGAGTACTTCCACTCACTGACCGTTGTCGGCTTCGTCTGCCACTACATCGCCGCGGCGATCGCCGTCTTCAACGCTTCCTGACAATGAGGCCTTCTCTGGCGCCGACGCGCCCTCGGCCGACGCTGCACGGCGCGCCTCCTGTTGCGCCAGTTCGTCTCGGCGGACCTTGCGCAA
Organism: Actinomycetes bacterium; assembly: GCA_023432235.1. Taxonomy (GTDB): domain Bacteria; phylum Actinomycetota; class Actinomycetes; order Actinomycetales; family Demequinaceae; genus Demequina. The sequence goes on along the minus strand of JAEYUX010000115.1, from coordinate 729 downwards.
GTGCCGCGACATCGACCGAAACAGGATCACCAGTGCGATCGCGATCGCAAAGGTTGCCACGAATCCCGCAAAGCCGGGGCCGATTTCGTAATACGCCGTGTCCACGGGTCTATCCTGCCTCACGATGACTGATTCCACTTTCGCCGCCGAACCGGAGGACGACGCCCGTCCCCGGTTGTCCCGGCGCGCCTGGTGGGCTGTGGGCGTTGGCCTTGCCGTTCTCATCGGCGCCGTTTCGGCCTGGGGCTGGTTTATCGCCAAGGAGCCCGTCCGTTGGCGAGACGTGGGCTTCACCATCGACTCACCCCTCGAGGCGTCGGCCACCTTTGACGTGTTCTTCTACACCGACAAGCCGGTCACATGTGAGGTCCACGCCCTCAACGTCCGCTTCGCTGAGGTTGGCGCGACAACAGTGACTGTTGACCCCGCCGCTGGCAAGCAGCAGCGCATCACCGCCACGATGGCAACCACTGAGAGCGCGACGACCGCCGTGGTCAAGCATTGCGAGCCCACCGCCTAGCGCAGGTGGATTCTCACTCGCACACTCGTTACCCTTGACCATTCCAGGGGCTTAAGGATGTGAATCATGACGGAGCAGACGTGGCTCACCCAAGAGGCGTTTGACCGCCTCCAGCAGGAGTACGACCACCTGGTGGGTGAAGGACGCGCGGCTATCGCCAAGGAGATCGACGAACGCCGCCAAGAGGGTGACCTCAAAGAGAACGGCGG
>JAEYUX010000079.1 GCA_023432235.1 Actinomycetes bacterium | reverse complement strand
CTGGTCGCCCGCCGCGTGACCCCGAAGAGCGTGCGGCGCGCGAGATCCAATTGTCGATGTACCGGATCGCGTGGGCCGAACGCGAAGGGGTTGAGCCAGAAGCGGTCGATGCAGCCTTCTACTACGTGGCGACTGATGAGACCGTGCGACCCGAACGCCTGCTTTCCAGGAGAGAACTCGAACACCTCGTGCGGCGGGACGGCCGCTAGCCCCTCGATGTACGCGCTTGCAACGAGTCGTAGATCACACCATGTGCCCCTCATCTGGGGGGCATTGCCGTCGATGGGGCGGCGAGGGGTGATGTGGGAGAAACGGGGGGCGCCATGCTCATGGTGATGGTGTTGGGACTCGCCATGATCGCGGGCCTCACACTCATCGCGGTGGCGCTCAATACTCCACGGAGAACGCTCGCGCGCATCGGCCTCTCCGGATTCATGGCGTGCACCGTGGTGTGGAGCGCCATTTCGCTCACGTCCTACCTCGTCGACCCTGCAGATCCCACGCTCACGATTGCGTGGACCCTGCCTGTTGTCGCGGTGATGGTGTCGTTCTTCCGCGTCCTCATCCAGGCGGTTCGCAACGCGGCATGGACACCCTCGTGGCAGTACATCGCGTCACTCGTCGTGCACCCTGCGGCGATGCTCATTTTGGCGTTCATCCCCTCGACCCATGGGTCGCTCGTCCAGGTGAATGACGTGGGGCATGCAGCGTATGGGCCGTTGTTCTGGGTCCATGCGGCGGTGAGCTATGGGCTCCTCACTGGTTCGCTCGTCGTGCTGATCTCGTCGCGACACGCACTTCCCGCACTTGCCACGCGAAGGTTGCCATTCACGATCACCACGTGGCTTCTCCCGGTTGCGGCGAACGTCGTCACGATCGTCCAAGACGGAGCAAGCGGAGCTGATCTCACCCCGGCCGCGTTTACCGTGACGGCGCTCTTCATGGGCCGGTCAATGATTCAAGATGGTCTGGCCGATGTGATCCCGGTGGCCCGCGGTGAAGTCTTCTGGAGCCTCACCGATGCGGTGTTCGTCCTCGACACATCGGGTCGAGTTGTCGACTGCAACCGACGCGCCTTGAGAGTGCTCGAGAGGATTGGCTTCAACGGGTCGTTCCACGGGCGTCGGCCCGAAGAAATCGCGCCGACGCTCGTCGACATCCTGCAGGCGAACGGTCATTGGGACTTGTCGGTGGGGGGTGAAGACCTCGTCGTCGACGTGACAAAGAGCGATCTGAGAGACCGTAAAGGGCGACTCCTTGGCACGCTCGCGCACGTGCGCAACATCACGGACGAGGCTCTGCGAACCCGAGAACTGATTCGTGTTCACGATGCGCTTGCCGATGAGGCCCGCACTACCGAGAGGCTGCGCGCCGAACTAGCTGAGCAAGTAGTGCGAGATGTCGGCACCGGCCTTCACAACCGCCGGTACGTGTTCGATGTGCTGCCTGACATCGTCACTCGATGTGTATCGGACGGGATACCGCTTGCCGTCGTCCTCATCGACGTCGATTACTTCAAAGAGATCAACGACACCCATGGCCACGCGGCAGGAGATCGTGCGCTTCTCGCAGTGGCGCAGGCAATGAAGAAGGCTGCGGACGACGCAGTTGTCGCGAGATTCGGCGGCGAGGAGTTCATCGCGCTGTTCCCGAGCCCTACCCGTGACGAGGCGGTTGAGCGGGCGGAGCGCATCCGTGACGCGTGCGCACGTGTTGACGTCGCCGCACGCGAAGGGTCAATCCGCATCACGGCGAGTGCGGGAGTCGCGTGGGCTCCAGTCGATGGCGTCGATGCCGCGCGTCTTATTGAGGCCGCTGACAATGCGCTCTACATGGCAAAGAACGGCGGGCGCAATCAGTTGTGCGTGGCCGAGGGTTAGGACTCGAAGAGGAGCACTTCGAGGTCCCCCAGCATTGCCCTGCCGTCGTCGATCACGTGGTGGTTGTCAGTGCGCACTCCGTACATCAGCCACCGCAACAGGGCGAGTTCGGAGGCGAGGCGGGCGCGGTCGGCGAGGTGTGGGTCACGCAATTCGCGCCTGTGCATCGTGTACGACTCGAGAACGGACTCGAAGACGTCGTCCGGAGCAGAGGCTGCGAGCCACGCTAGGTCATCGGCGGGGTCCGCAACCCGAGCATCCATCCAATCGACGACACCCGCAACGATGCCCTCCCGCACAAGAATCTGGTGTTCTCCCAAATCGCCATGCACTACCGTCGGCTCGAAACGCCACCACGCGACGTTCTCGAGGTTGCGCTCCCACCGATCGGCAAGGCGGGGTGGCACGAGTCCGGTCTCGACTCCCGCATCAAGTTCCGCCAAGCGGCGCTCGCGATACTCCTGTGCGTCATAACTCGGAAGCCCTTGGTCTTCGATGAGAGCGATCGGCAACTCATGGATTTGTGCGAGGGTGCGACCGAGAGAAGCCGCGAGCCCCGGTCCAGGTTCCATGAGCGCAAGGACGAGCGGTGATCCGCCCACCTCGGTGTAGACCACCGCGCGTCCACCCTCGTCGCCGGTCATCGTCGCCGCGCCCACGGGGCGGGGGACCTCAAAGTCAATGAGGTGGGCCTGGTGAGCTCGATCGAGTTCGCGCAAGAGCCCCACCTCGGCCTCGAGAGCCGCACCTGCCGCGGCACGGTTGGGTGCGCGCACAACCCAGCGCTGCCCGGTCGCGTCCTTCACGACGACCACGTCAAAATCCGTGTCGGAATGCGGGCTGCGCAACACGTCGTACACGTCGAGGCCAGGAACGGCGACTGACGCGAGCGCGGCGAGTGCGAGAGGCGAACGGGGCACGGAGCAACCGTACGGCCAAACAGGCGCCTCTCGCACGTTCCACGCCGCCGATCATCAGGCTCTTCGCTTGTGCGGACGACGGCGGGTAGCGTGTGCGTGTGAAGCGACCACTGCTCGACCCACCTCTCATCGACAGGGCCGCCGAGAGGCGAGAAGACGCACTTCTTGAGGAGATGGACGCGATCATCGTCGCAAACGGTGCCCTCTTGGCTGCCGAAGGCCGGCTGCTCGTGGTCCGTCCCGACGATCAACCCCCGGCGGCGTTGCGCATGTATGTGGGTCGTGACGGGGATCGCGATCTTGCCGCTTTAGTGCCGGCAGATCCGGGCTTCGGTCAAGACGGCGACGGTATCGGAACGGAACGGATGGTCGCGCTGCGCGACCTTTTCCGCGCCCTTTCTCTTCGAGGTGAGGAAGGGGCCCGGGACCGAGAGCTGGCATCGGCAGCTGTCGCCCTGTCAACGTGGCACAGCAACCATCCCCGCTGCTCGGTGTGTGGCCAGGACACGCAGCCGCGCCAGGGCGGTTGGGTGCGGTTCTGCGACGCCTGCGAAAAGGAGCATTATCCGCGGACCGATCCCGCAGTCATCGTCGCGATCACTGATCCCGATGACCGCCTCTTGCTCGCCCATGCCTCCTATTGGTCGCCCAGGCGCTTTTCTCACCTCGCGGGTTACGTCGAGCCGGGAGAGAGCCTCGAACAGGCGGTGCACCGGGAGGTCTTCGAGGAATCGCGCTTGCGGCTGAGGGATCTCACCTACGTGGGCTCACAGCCGTGGCCATTTCCCGCTTCGATCATGATGGGCTTCACCGCCGTCACTGATGATCCGGCCTTCACTCTTGATGAGAACGAGATTTCCGACGCGATGTGGGTATCGCGCGATGATCTCCTTCGCGTGATCGACGAAGGCACCGTCATCCCAGCGCCTCCGGGGTCGATCGCTCGGCGCATGCTCGAAGAGTGGTTTGGTGGCGCGATCCCTGACGGCATCTAACGCTGGGGACAGTCGCTTTGACGTCACCCATGGCTGACACAATGGCGCCAATGTCTGCCGACGAAATTCTCGAAGCTCTCGACCCGGAGCAACGCCAGGTGGCCGTGGCGCTCCACGGTCCCGTCTGTGTGCTTGCTGGCGCGGGTACCGGGAAGACACGAGCGATTACTCACCGCATTGCGTATGGAGTGCGTGTGGGCGCCTACAACCCGCAATCAGTGCTTGCAGTGACGTTCACGGCGAGGGCCGCGGGCGAGATGCGCCACCGTTTGCGAACCTTGGGCGCTGCGGGCGTGCAGGCGCGCACATTTCACGCGGCCGCCTTGCGTCAACTCAGTTACTTCTGGCCTCAAGTGGTGGGTGGTCAACTTCCCGGCATTGTTGACCAGAAGGCACAACTCGTTGGTCGAGCCGCGCGCGCCGCTGGTCTCTCGGTGGACCGGCTCGCCGTCCGTGACCTCGCCGCAGAGATCGAGTGGGCGAAGGTTTCTCTCGTCGCGGCGGATGACTATGTGCGGGTCGCCGCGGATGCCGGGCGTCCCACTCCGGCGGGGATTGAGCGCCCCCTTGTCGTCGACGTCATGCGGTCCTACGAGGACATCAAGACCGACGCCGTGGTGGTCGACTTCGAAGACATCCTCTTGCTGTTGGCGGACATGATTGGCCGCCATCACGAGGTGGGGGATCAGATTCGGCGTCAGTACCGCCACTTTGTCGTGGACGAGTACCAAGACGTCTCGCCACTTCAGCAGTATCTCCTCGACCAATGGTTGGGCGGCAGGCGTGAACTGTGCGTTGTCGGTGACCCAGCACAGACGATCTACTCATTCGCCGGAGCCTCGCCAAGCCATTTGCTGAGTTTCGGGCGACGGTACGACGACGCCACCGTTGTTCGCCTCGTGCGCGACTACCGCTCGACGCCGCAAGTAGTGAGCCTTGCCAACGGACTGATGCAACAGCGGGGGGCCTCCTCGACCGGCGTTGAGCTTGTCGCCCAGCGTCCTTCAGGGCCCGCGGTGGGCTTTCACGCGTACTCCGACGATCCAGCGGAAGCAGCCGGTGTCGCTGATCGGATCGACGCGCTCGTCGCTGCCGGTACCCCCGCAAGCGAAATTGCGATTCTCTATCGAACGAACAGCCAATCGGAAGAACTGGAAGACGCGCTCGCGTCACGAGGAATTGGCTACCTTGTGCGCGGCGGGCAGCGATTCTTCGACAGAGAAGAGATCAAACGCGCGATGTTGTTACTACGCGGTGCTGCCGTTGCGCCGTCGACGGAGCGACTCGGTTACGTCACTCGAGAGACCGTGACCGATGTCGGGTGGAGTGAGGAGCCTCCGGCTGCTCGCGGGGCCGTTCGCGAGCGCTGGGACGCTTTGCAGGCCCTTGTTGACCTGGCGGACGCTTTTGACGCCGACGTTGAAGCGGCCACGGGTGCGGGCGCGTCGATGCGGGACTTTGTGGAGCACCTTGCGGAGAGAGCGACCGCGCAACACGCGCCAGTTGTCGACGGCGTCACGCTCAGCACCATTCACGCCGCGAAGGGGCTCGAATGGGACGCCGTCTTCATCATCGGCCTATCGGAAGGGCTCTTGCCGATTTCTCTTGCCGACACCGACGAGGCGATTGAAGAGGAGCGGCGGCTGCTGTACGTGGGCATCACGCGCGCTCGCGAGCACCTGCACCTCAGTTTTGCGCGGGCACGCCGGGAAGGCGGCAAAGCGACGCGAAAACGTACGCGCTTTCTCGAGAGATGGTGGCCGGATGCCATGCCGCCAAAGCGTCACGTTTCCCCGAAACGCACAGTTCACGATCTCGATGCGGACGCGGCTCACCTCTTTGAAGCGCTCAAGGCGTGGCGGCTCGAGCACGCGAACGAGCAATCGAAGCCCGCGTTTACCGTCCTCGTCGACACAAGCCTTATTGCGATCGCCCAGAGGCGCCCTGGCACGTTGGGCGAACTGGCGACGGTGCCCGGCATCGGGGCGTCCAAACTCGACAAGTACGGAGCTGAGATTCTGCGCATCGTCGCGAGCAACTAGCGCTCATTCGTCGATTGGGCGCGCGTCCGCGTGAAGTCGGGAGCGCCTCGCGGCGAGGTCATCGCCTACGTCCCCTGCCGCTGCACAACCACATTGGGGATGTGGGCGTACCTCCTCCTGCGCCATCGGTTCGCCACTTGTGAGGAGCCATGCCTTGTTTCGCCACAACTCGGGGCGGCCGTCCCGCCAGGCTACGCACGCACCAAGCACAAGCGACGTCGCACCCGCAACAACGTCTGCCGATGTGATTCGCACCGCAGGGCTGGGCGCGCTCAACTGAAGCGCGAGACGTGGCCACGCGGCATCCGCGTCCGCGTGCGCCAAGCCGTCGCACCAACCGCACGCACTCTCACCCGGCTCAACAAACGGCCCGACGCGGGCACCGCGCTCATCCACCGCGACAAACAGATGAGGAGTGTCCCGCGCCATCATCGACACGGCCGCATCAAGGCCTGGCGCGCCCTGCGAGACGATGACCCACGCGTCGGCTGGACCATCTCCTGCACTCACTTTCGCCATCGGTACGTGCGAGCGCACGGTGATGCAGGCGGCTCCTTGGCGGGCTGATGCGATCACCCCGGTGCTGTAGGTGCCTGGCGGCGCGAACTGAAGGCCGCCGTCATCAACAAAGCGCACCGACCATCCATCGCGAGCCGCACCAATGCCGATGGCGAGGCCGATAGGGCCCGCGTCGGTGATACCGAGTGTGTGAACGGGGGCGTCGGGAGGCTCAAGGAGGTCCGCTGTGGCGAGGGCGGTGAGGAGATCGCCGTGACGTTGCTGCTGGCGAGCACTCAGGCTGACAGTTGTCTCAAGCCGCTCGACAAAAGTGCGTTGCGTCTGACTGAGACCTTTCAAGACGAGGCCAGGTCGGGTGCCGATCTGGAGAGTGCCGTCTCCGCGATCGAGTACTCGTGCACCCCTTCGCAACCTCATGGTGTCAGCGTGCCACCTGCGATAGGGCGCAGGCCGCTTGTCCACAGGAACGACAAAGACCGGGCACCGTACGGTGCCCGGCCTTGACGTCTTGAAGCGGTTATGCCTTACCGAGGATGCGGTTCAGCTTGGTGCCGCACTCGGGGCACGTGGCCTTTGCCATGCGGCGACCGTTCTCAGAAACGACGATGTCGCCCTCGGTCTCACGCTTGGCCTTGCACTTCACGCAGTAAAACTCGCCCTGGTACTTATCGGCCATGAGCATTTCTCCTTCTTGCCATTGAGCGGCTTGCGCCGCGAGAGTCCCCCGTCAGGGATTCATTGCGTCAAGCGTAGACGCGGTAGCCGACAATACCTCCTAAGAACCGCCCTTTGTGTCTGATTCGTCGTCTGGAGGGTGTGATTGCTCCCACGTGCCACTCAGCAATGCGGCGATCTCTTTGTCCATTTCGTCGACCTCATGGGGCGCCGCCGCTGCCTCGACCCACTCCTTCCAGCGGCCCACAGCGTCCGTGTCTGGCAAGAGGTCCGGGTGGCTCCACAGGGCGTCGCGACCCTTCGCGCCCACACTGTTCGTCAACGCATGCCACAACTGAGAAGCGTCACGAGACTGGCGAGGACGGAGCGTGAGGCCGAGCAGTGTTTCGAACGTGTCTTCAGCTGGTCCGCCCGCGGCTCGGCGGCGACGCATCATCTCCCGCAGTTGGCCAAGTGAGGCCAGATGCGGCATCGCCGCACGAGAGGTGACCTCGTCAACCCAGCCCTCGATGAGGGCAAGCCACGTTTCGAGCGACGTGAGCGTCTCCCGCTGGGCCTCGGAATGGTTGGGTGTGAAGATGCCGGTCGTCAAGGCCTCTTGGAGCGCACTCGGATCGCCCATGCCAGCCTCATGGACAGCCGAGTCCAAAGCGTCGATGTCGACGCTGACCCCTTGCGCATAGCGCTCGACGAGTCCTCGCAAATGCCCTGGTAGCCAGGCGGCTGCCTGGAAGAGACGGACATGCGCTGCCTCCCGTAGCGCCAAGTAGAGCCGGACGTCGGCAAGGTCAACATCGAGCCCCTCAGCAAAAGCTTCGACAGCTCGGGGCACGAGAACCACGCGCGGCTCGTCGATGAGGGGCACGCCAAGATCGGTCGCGCCAAAGGCTTCGCGAGCCATTGCCCCCGCGGCCTGGCCCATATGCATCCCGCACACCGTTGGGCTTACCGAGTCGATGAGACCGCGGGCGCCCTCTCCATCCCCGAGTCCCGCTTCGGTGCGCAGGACTCCACCGAGAGCTTGCGACACGGACGAGGCAACGGGACCTGCGAGAAAGCGCCACATCGGCAAGGTCGCCTCGACCCACTCCGCGCGGCTCCACACCGAGGGCTGAGCACGTGCGGGGTCAAAGTCGGTGACGGCGTCGAGCCATAACTCAGCTTCTGAAACTGATGCGCGGTACTCACGCGCTTGTGCCGCGCTGACGGTCGGATCGCCACCTTGAGCCGCCACTCCGCGCGCGACATCATGCGCGAGAGTCCAATTGACGTCTTCTCCCGCCGACTGCGACATCAGTGCCCGAATTTGGCTCATCACGTGGTCGAGCATCGCCGGCGAGTCCGCCATGCCCGACGCTTGGGCCAGCATCGAGGGGTCCATCCCCATACGTTTCATTTCCTCGAGCGCCTCATCCGCGTCGGCGCCGAACAGTTCTCGGAGCAGCCTCTTCCACTGCTCTTCGGCGTCCGCCATGTCGTCTCCTTTGCATGCGCGCTCAGTGTCACCACGGTAACGAACGGCACTCGCAATTGGGGGTGTCGTTCGCTATGGGCAATGATGGTGACGTGACATACCCCCCTCCTGGCTTTGACGTGCCGCTGTCCGAGCGGCCTCCCACGCGCAGAGCGGGCGTCATGGCGGCAACCGGTCTCGTGTCCTCACTGATGATCAGCATCCTCACCGTGGCGCCTGCGCCTTTCGCGATCGCGCAAGCAGGGCCCACCTACGACACTCTCGCTGCCTACGACGGCACCTCGGTGATCGGCATCGACGGACTGCCCACGTACGAATCGACTGGGGAGTTGCGGCTCACCACTGTGTCATTCAGTCGAGGTGGCTCACGCACCTTCACCTTGGGCCAGGTGATCGGTGCGTACTTCTCCGAGAACCGCACCGTCCGCCCGGAGGAGGACATCTTCGGCACTCCCGAGCAGCAGCAGCGTGAAGCCGAAGAAAGCCAAGAGATGTGGGTGATCTCTCAAGAATCGGCAACGGTGGCGGCCATCGAGGCCCTTGGCGAGGTGGTGCCGACGACGCTCACGGTGGCGGAGATTACGGACGCGTCGGGTGCGCTCGGCGTCCTTGAGGATGGCGACGTGCTCGTCGCCATCGACGGCGAGGAGTTTCTGTCGTACAACGACCTCACCACTCAACTGGAGCAGCGTCGGCCGGGAGATGAGCCGACGTTCACCGTCCTTCGCGGGAGTCAAGAACTTGAACTGACGTTCCCGCTCATCGCATACGAGGATGATCCCGACTCCGCGCGCATGGGCATTTATGTGTTGCCCACGTTCGACCTGCCAATCACCGTCAACGTTGGCATCGCCGAGGTCTCAGGTCCAAGCGCGGGGCTGATGTTCGCCCTCGCCATCATGGACAAACTCACGCCTGCTGATGAACTCAACGGCGCCCGTGTCGCGGGCACGGGGGCGATCGATATCGACGGCCAGGTGTCGCCCATTGGCGGCATCGACCACAAGATGGACGGCGCGGCGGCCGCCGGTGCGACGGCGTTCCTCGCGCCAATTGAAAACTGCCAGGACGTTGTGGGGCACGTTCCCCCCGGTCTCGACGTTTATGCCGTAGACACCTTGGTCGACGCTTATGCGGCCATTGTTTCGATCGGCCAAAATGACACTGCTGATCTGCTCACTTGTGCAGCAGCAGTGGAGAAGGAGTAAGAGCTCGTGAGTTTTGACGACGACCGTCCTGCACGTTCCCCGCGGCCCAGGCCCGTCACCCCGCCAACCCGTCGCTCTCCCTTCGCTATCGCGATTGGCGTGGTTGTCGGTTTCATCGTGGCGACGGTGTTCTTGGCGAACATCTGGACTGAGGTTCAGTGGTACCGCCAACTCGGCTACTTCGAGGTGTGGCGCACTCAGTGGGTGACGCGCATCGTTCTCTTCGTCATTTTCGCCGTGATCGCAGGTGTCGCGGTGTGGGCGTCTTTGCGGTGGGCAAAGTCAGTGCGCCCTGCGCTGACGGCCACGCGCTCGACGCCCCTCGACCAGTACCGCGAGCAGATTCGGCCGATCGAGCGCGTCGTCATTGTCGTGTTGCCCATCGTTGTCGGGCTCATCGCAGGCGGTGCGATGTCGACGCGCTGGGAGAAGGTGCTCGCCTTCTTGAACCGCACGTCTTTCGGTTATGAAGACCCTCAGTTCGGCCTCGACGCCTCGTTCTACGTCTTCACGCTGCCGATCCTCCGCGCAGGCGTCGGCTTCTTCTTGTCGATCACCATCTTGTGCGCGGTTCTTGCGGCGTTCGTGCAACTGCTCTATGGCGGCATCTCTGGTGGCGGCCGACGCTTCGTTGCCTCACGTGGGGCGCGTGTCCAACTTGCGGTGCTTGGGTTCCTCGTCATGCTCGGCATCGCGGCCAACTACATCCTTGACCGTTTTGGGCTCGTGCTGAACGACGGTGACCGCTTCTCGGGAGCGTCCTACACCGACGTCAACGCGATCCTCCCGGCACGGTCGATCCTCGCGGGAATCGCTGTTGTCGTTGGTTTGCTGTTCCTCCTCGTCAT
>JAEYUX010000040.1 GCA_023432235.1 Actinomycetes bacterium | reverse complement strand
CGACATACCGGTGATAGTGGTCGCACGCCGTGTCACCGGTATCACCGTTGACCGTGCGGCCCGGAGTGTGGGCGAATGTATCCCACACGCTTGGGAGGCGGCCGCCCTCGGCGACAGCACCTTCGATTTGGTACGACGCCGTTGACGCGCCAAAAAGGAAGTCTTCAGGGAACGTTGCGGAGGACATAAGCCGAGTGTACCCGAAACGTTTCGATTTGCGTCAGTCCGCCATCGTCCGTTCCGATTCAGCGTGGGCGACAGAGTCGGACCGGTGCAGGCGCTAGAACAGGCGGGAGCCGGCGTTGTCGACGCCTTTCATGGCGTCGTAGTCAAGCACGAGGCAACGGATACCACGGTCCTCGGCAAGGACACGTGCTTGGGGCTTGATCTCTTGTGCAGCAAAGACGCCCTCGACGGGCGCAAGCAACGGGTCCCGATTGAGGAGTTCGAGGTACCGCGTGAGTTGCTCGACTCCATCGATATCGCCGCGCCGTTTGATCTCCACGGCGATGGCTTTGCCTGTTGCCGTGCGCGCGAGGATGTCCACAGGGCCAATGGCCGTAGGGAACTCACGCCGCACAAGAGTCGCCCCGGCGCCAAGAAGCGCAATCTGCTCAGCGAGCAACTCTTGGAGGTGCGCTTCGACGCCGTCCTTGACGAGGCCGGGGTCCACACCCAGTTCGTGTTGAGTGTCCGCATGGATCTCGAAGAGGTCGATCTCGAGCCGGTCATCCGACTTGTCGTGCTGGACTATCCAACGCTCCACGATCGGCTCGGTCGCGTCGGCAACGTCGTCGACGACTCGCAAAGTGCACGGAGGGCTCATCCAGTTGAGCGGCTTGTACGAGCCGCCGTCCGAATGCAACAGGACCGAGCCGTCAGCCTTCACCATGATCGCGCGCGTCGCCGTGGGCAAGTGAGCGTTGAGCCGCCCCGTGTAGCGGGCAGCACATCGCGCAATGACGACGCGCATCGCGTGCCTTAAGCGTCCGCGGCGGGCTCCGCCACCGGTTCGGCCACGATCGTCACAACGTCGTGATCGAACGAAATGAACCCGCCGTTTATTGACACGAGACGGTCCTCGCCGTCAGTCTGCTTGACCTTGACGGTCCCGGGGCCGAGCACCGACAGAATCGGCTCGTGCCCAGGGAGCAGACCAATCGAGCCCTCGATTGACGGCGCGCTGATGAAGGAGGCCTGACCCTCCCACAGCACCCGGTCGGGGGCAACGATGTCGACGGTGAGCGCCATGGCTTAGCCGATCTCCTTCTGGATGCGCGCCCAGTTCTTCTCGAGGTCCTCAAGACCACCGATGTTGAAGAAGGCCTGCTCAGCGATGTGGTCGAATTCGCCCTCGGTGATTCCGCGGAAGGCCTTGATGGTCTCCTCGAGCGGAACGGTCGAGCCCGGCACGCCGGTGAACTGCGTCGCCATGTAGGTGTTCTGCGACAGGAACTGCTGGATCTTGCGCGCACGGGCGACGATGATCTTGTCCTCTTCGGACAACTCGTCGACACCCAGAATCGCGATGATGTCCTGGAGCTCCTTGTTGCGCTGAAGGATCGACTTCACCGAGTTCGCGGTGTCGTAGTGCTCCTGGCCCACGTAACGCGGGTCGAGGATGCGCGAGGTCGAGGCCAACGGGTCCACAGCGGGGTACAGACCGCGCGAGGCGATCTCACGGCTGAGCTCTGTGGTCGCATCGAGGTGTGCGAAGGTCGTTGCCGGGGCGGGGTCGGTGTAGTCGTCAGCGGGCACGTAGATGGCCTGCAGCGACGTGATCGAGTGACCTCGCGTCGACGTGATGCGCTCCTGCAGCTGACCCATCTCGTCGGCCAGGTTGGGCTGGTAGCCAACAGCGGAAGGCATACGGCCGAGCAGCGTCGACACCTCGGAGCCGGCCTGCGTGAAGCGGAAGATGTTGTCGATGAACAGCAGCACGTCCTGCTTCTGCACGTCACGGAAGTACTCCGCCATCGTGAGCGCCGACAGCGCGACGCGAAGACGCGTGCCCGGCGGCTCGTCCATCTGGCCGAAGACGAGTGCGGTCTGGTTGATCACGCCGGACTCGGTCATCTCGGCGATGAGGTCGTTGCCCTCACGGGTGCGTTCGCCGACGCCCGCGAACACCGACACACCGTTGTGGTTGTTGGCGACGCGGTAGATCATCTCCTGGATCAGAACGGTCTTGCCGACACCGGCGCCACCGAACAGACCGATCTTTCCACCCTGCACATACGGGGTGAGGAGGTCGATGACCTTGATGCCGGTCTCGAACATCTGCGTCTTCGACTCGAGCTGGTCAAAGGCCGGAGGCTTGCGGTGGATCGGCCAGGTCTCGGTGACCTCGATCTTCTCGCCTTCCTTGGCGTTGAGGACCTCACCGGTCACGTTGAAGACGTGGCCCTTGGTGACGTCGCCAACCGGCACGGAGATCGGCTTGCCCGTGTCGGTCACCTTGGTGCCGCGCACGAGGCCGTCGGTCGGCTTCAGCGCAATGGCGCGCACCATGTTGTCGCCGAGGTGCTGCGCAACCTCAAGCGTCATGTGAAGAACGCCTTCGGACTCGCCCTGCGCGCTCAGGTCGATGTCGACCGTGAGGGCGTTGTAGATGTCAGGAAGCGCGTCGGCCGGGAACTCAATGTCGACGACCGGGCCGATGACGCGGGCCACGCGGCCGTATGCGGCCTCGTTCTCGGCCGCGGCAGTCTTCTTCGCGGTCTTGGCGGTGGGGCTCATGTCTCTCTCTTCCCGTTACGAGGCCGCGAGCGCATCCGCGCCCGAGACGATCTCGCTGATTTCCTGGGTGATCTCGGCCTGGCGCGCCGAGTTGGCGAGCCTGGTGTACTGACGAACGATGTCTTCTGCATTGGACACCGCGGTGTTCATCGCAGACTGACGGTTGGCAAGCTCCGAAGCCGCGGCCTGCAACATGCAGCTGTGGATTCGCGACTGGATGTAGCGCGGCAAGAGCGCGTCGAGCACTTCCTCCGCGTTCGGCTCGAAGTCGTACAGAGGCTCGACGTCCTCGGTGGCCTCGGCGACGCCTTCGACGATCTCAAGCGGCAACATGCGGACGACGCGGGGCTCTTGGCTCACCATCGACTTGAAGTGTGTGTAGACCACGTGGATCTCGCTCACACCGCCTTCGTCTGCAGGTGCGAGGAACGCATCGAGCAACGCGTGGGCGATCTCTGTCGCGACTGCGTGGCTCGGCGCATCCGAGTCGCCAGTCCACGAACCGGCGAGCTCGCGCTTGCGGAAGTTGAAGTACGACACACCGCGACGGCCGCTGGCGTACTGCACCACGTCCTTGCCCTCGCGGGTGAGCCGCTCGCGCAGACGCTCCGACTCACGGATCGCGTTCGCCGAGTAGGCGCCTGCCATGCCGCGGTCTGCTGTGATGACGAGGACGGCGACACGGTTGGTATCGGTGCGCTCGGTGGTGAGCGGGTGCTCAACGTCCGAGTGGGTCGCCACTGCCGAGATCGCACGCGTGATGGCGCGCGCATACGGCGCCGCCGCTGCGACGCGTTCGCGTGCCTTTCCAATGCGCGAGGCCGCGATCAACTCCATGGCCCTGAAGATCTTCTTCAGGGACTGAGTTGAGCGGATTCGCGCCTTGTAAACGCGTTGCTGACCAGCCATGGGTTACTTCTTCTTCTTTGCGACGATCTGCTCTTGCTCGACCTCGGCCTCGCCGCCACCAGCAATCGTGGCGTCGGTGGTGAGTTCCGCGTTCTCGGACTCGAGGAACGTGGTGACGAAGGAGTCGACTGCCTCGTGCAGTTCGGCCTCGTCCTCGTCCGAAAGCTTGCCCGAGCCAGCGATGTGCTCGAGCACTCGAGTCGACTGACGAAGGTGGTCGATCAGCTCGCGCTCAAATCGCAGCACATCGCTCAACGGAATCTTGTCGAGCTTGCCCTTGGTGCCGGCCCAGATCGAAACAACCTGCTCCTCCACCGGGTACGGCGAGTACTGCGGCTGCTTGAGCAGCTCCATGAGGCGGGCACCACGCGTCAACTGCTGACGCGAAGCCGCATCGAGGTCGGACGCGAACATCGCGAAGGCCTCGAGCGAGCGGTACTGGGCGAGGTCAATCTTCAGGGTTCCGGACACCTGCTTCATCGCCTTGACCTGAGCCGAACCGCCGACGCGGGACACGGAGATACCGACGTCGATCGCAGGGCGCTGGTTCGCGTTGAAGAGGTCCGACTGCAAGAAGATCTGGCCATCGGTGATCGAGATGACGTTGGTCGGGATGTATGCCGACACGTCGTTGGCCTTGGTCTCAATAACGGGCAGACCCGTCATCGAGCCCGCACCCATCTCGTCCGAGAGCTTCGCACAACGCTCGAGGAGCCGGCTGTGCAAGTAGAAGACGTCGCCGGGGTATGCCTCGCGGCCCGGAGGACGACGCAGGAGCAGGGACACCGCACGGTAGGCCTCGGCCTGCTTCGACAGGTCATCGAAAATGATGAGAACGTGCTTGCCGCCGTACATCCAGTGCTGACCGATGGCCGAGCCGGTGTAGGGCGCGAGGTACTTGAAGCCTGCAGGGTCTGAGGCAGGGGCAGCGACGATCGTCGTGTACTCAAGAGCGCCGGCCTCTTCAAGAGCACCACGCACCGCGGCGATGGTCGAGCCCTTCTGACCGATCGCTACGTAGATGCAGCGCACCTGCTTGCTCGGGTCGCCGGATTCCCAGTTGGCCTTCTGGTTGATGATCGTGTCGATCGCAATGGCGGTCTTGCCCGTCTGACGGTCACCAATGATGAGCTGACGCTGGCCACGGCCGATGGGGATCATCGCGTCGATGGCCTTGAGGCCGGTCTGGAGCGGCTCGTGCACCGACTTGCGCTGCATCACGCCAGGAGCCTGCAGCTCGAGGGCGCGGCGCGCTTCGGTTGCCACGTCTCCGAGGCCGTCAATCGGGTTGCCGAGCGGGTCGACAACGCGGCCAAGGTAGCCATCGCCCACGGCGACGGACAGTACTTCGCCGGTACGGTGCACCGTCTGGCCCTCTTCGATACCGGTGAACTCACCGAGCACCACGACACCGATGTCGCGCACGTCGAGGTTGAGCGCAAGGCCGAGCGTGCCGTCTTCAAAGCGCAGCAGCTCATTCGCCATCGCACCCGGCAAGCCCTCAACACGCGCGATGCCGTCCGCAGCGAGCGTCACGGTGCCGACCTCTTCGGTAGCGGCACGCTTGGGCTCGAAGGACGTCACGTGAGCGTCGAGCGCGGCCCTGATCTCCTCGGGGCTGATCGTCAACTCGGCCATTCTTGTCTCTCCTGTCGATTCCGCTGGGGGGCGGTAGTCGTGCGTCGGTCGTTAGCCGACAAGTCTGCGTCGTGCGTCGGAAAGGCGGGCGATGACGGTGCCATCCACCACCTCGTCCCCGACCTGTACCTTGATGCCGCCGAGCACCTTGGGGTCAACGGCGACGTTGAGCTGAATCTCGTGTCCGTAGGCGTCCGCGAGGATCGTCGCCAACCGTGCTCGCTGAGCAGCGCTCAACTCGACGGCGGCGCTCACGAGAGCGACGAGGCGTTCGCGGCGCTGTGCGGCAGCCTGGAGCAAGTCACGAATCGCCGTGAGGAGGCGCGCGCCGCGAGGCGACGCCACCTTCCGCTCAACCAATGCGTACGTGATCTCATCCACTTTGCCCTTGAGGACATCCTCAAGAACTGCCACGCGAGCAGCGCTTGGCGCGGTGCGATCACCCAGCGTGGTCACGAGGCTGCGCGAGGCGACGAGCTGCCGTTCAACGTGGAACAGCTCCTCTTCGACGGTTTGCAGCTTCTTGGCCTGCTGGGCGGAAGCGAGCAAAGCGTTGACTCCTGCGTCCTCGATTGAGGCAGCAAGGTCGTCTTCGTCCGACCAGCGAGCCTTGACGAAGTCCCGCACCACGTCCACAACGCGCGCATCGAAAGCGCTGAAGAGTTGCGAGACGAGAGCAGCCTTGTCCTCCGCCTCGCGCGCTGGGTCGGTGAGGGCGCGCCGCAGCGAACCCGATCCGTCAAGCGCCTCGACGACGGCAAACAACTGCTTTGCGAGCACAACGCCGTCCTTGCCCGCGGCATTCACCACGGCATCGAACGAACGCAGTACAGCGTCGTGAGCAGTCTGGCTGGTCCCTCGCATGCTTAACCCTTCGCCTTGGACGCCTTGGTCGAGGACTCAAGCTCGTCGAGGAAGGAGTCGATGAGGCGCTGCTGACGAGCGTCATCGGCGAGTGCTTCGCCAACAATCCTCGATGCCAACTCAGTGGCCAGCGCGCCAATCTCTGATCGCAACGACACCACGGCCTGCTGGCGCTCCGCCTCGATCTGCTTGGACGCCGTGTCCACCAGACGCTCGGAGTCGCGGACGGCCTTCTCCCGTCCGTCAGCAACGATCTGGCCGGCCTCAGCACGCGCGTCCTCACGGATCTTCGCGGCCTCGGCGCGTGCCTCGCGCAACTGTGCCGTGTACTCCTCGAGCGCAGCAGCGGCTTCCGCCTGTGCCTGCTCCGCCTTGGAGATGCCGCCCTCGATCAGCTCTGCGCGCTCATCCAGCACCTTTTGCAGGCGGGGCATGATGACGCGCATGAACACGGCCACGATGACCACAAAGAGGATGAACGACCAGAGGATGTCGTAATTGGTGGGAAGAATCGGGTTGAACGTCGACGCGTTCTCCCCGTGTTCTTCCGCAGCGGCGATGAAGATGTCCATCTTTAGAAGATGAAGCCCGTCACGAGGCCGAGGAGCGCAAGCACCTCAACGAACGCGACACCCAGGAACATCGTGGCGCGCAGCATGCCAGCAGCCTCAGGCTGACGGGCCATGCCCTCGACGGTCTTACCAATCAGGATTCCCAGACCGATGCCGGGGCCCAGGGTGGCGATGCCATAGCCAATCGTGGCGATGTTGCCGCTCACCTCAGCGAGAGTGGTGGTGTCCACAGTGCTTCCTTCCGTGTTGACGTAACCGGGGTGGCTACGCAGATTAGTGCTCGTCCTCGAGCGACAAGTTGATGTAGACGGTTGACAAGATGGTGAAGACGTACGCCTGAAGCAGCGCAACGAAAATCTCGAACAGCGTGAATGCGAGTCCAGCGGTGAAGGACAGAACGCCGACACCCTTCATTGCGCCGGAGGCTTCAAGGAAGAAGTAATGCGTCGCCGCAAAGCACAGCACGAGCAGCATGTGACCGGCGATCATGTTGGCCGCAAGTCGCAGTGCGAGAGTGGCCGGGCGCAGGATGAACACCTGCAGGAACTCGATAGGCGTGAGGAGCAGGTAAATCGGCTTCGGCACGCCTGGGGGGAACAGGTTGGCCTTGAGGAAGCCGCCGACGCCGTGCTTGCGCATGCCCTCGCCGAGGTACATGACGTAGACCCACAGCGCCATGATGAGCGGCAGGCCGATGAGCGACGTTCCAGCAATATTGAGGAACGGGATCACACCGGTCATGTTGAAGAACACGATCGTGATGAACAGCGTCGACATGAACGCGACGTACTTCTTGGCACGCTCCTCGCCCATGATCTGTTCGACCACCTGGACGCGCACAAAGTCGACGATCATCTCGACAACGGACTGACCACGCGTGGGGATGACCTTTGCATTGCGCGTCACAATCCAGAAGAGACTGATCAACACAATGACGGCAACGACGCGGACAAGCGTGATGCGGTTGAACTCGAAGATGGTGCCGCCAAAAAGCAGCGCCTCCGGATCGAGTTCGCCGATGCTGGGGGCGTGAAAACCGTCCGTCGAGAAGAGCCACTCAAAGAAGTTGCGCGACGCACCTTCGGAGTCGCCGGGCTCAGACGTGGTGAGCACGCTGGCAGCCAAATTCAGCACTCGCTTCTCTCCCAGAAATGGCGGCAAGGCGCGCACACATGGCGCCTGCGTCTGTGTGGAACTGGTGGCAAGCCTAACCTATGCAGAGCCCGTCTCTGAACCGGATCCGGTGTAAGAAATGCGCGCGTGCTTCACCGCGCGAAGGTCAACTCCGAGCGTCGCGACCACTGCGACGACCGCGACAATGCCAAACGTGCGCCGATCAAGGGCATCTACCTGCGCAAGTGCCAAAAGTCCCACGACGATCACCACCATTTTGGCGAGCCAGGAACCGCCGACATACGTGGCAAAAATGTGGGGCTCTTTGCGGTATCCGAGCACCATTGCGGCCTGTGTGACGAGTCCCGAGATCGCCGCAACGGCCACACCAGCGAGCGCTCCCCACACACCGGGAGCTCCGGCGACGATTCCGCCGACCACGGTCCCCACAATCGCGATCACGCCCAGGACGATGCCCGTTGCCCGCATCGCCCAGCGGTACGCGGCGCCCTCTGCTTCCTTGGCTTCAGTCACGTTGTGCCTCCTGTTTCTTTTCTGCTTCGTCCTCGTCCTCGTGGGTCGACCCACTGATGCGGTGCCACACCCGGAACACGAGCCGCCTCACGCCCGGCGAAAATGTCACCGCGGATGCGACAAATGTGCCAATAACGAGCACCGCCAGTCCCCACCGAATCCGCATGAAGACGAGCGAGACGGCCGACGCTGACAACACAAAGGTCCACAGCCACAGGACGAAGACCGCCCAGCGGTGAGAGTGGCCAAAACGCAAGAGGCGGTGGTGAAGGTGGTGAGCGTCGGGCTTGAAAGGCGACTGCCCGCGGCCAAGACGCCGGAAGAAGGCGAGTCCCATGTCGATGAGCGGCACGGCCACCACGGCGAGAGGCAAGATGATCGGCAAGAACGCGGGGATCTGTTCGCGCTGGCTCACAAGGCTCGGGTCAATCTGCCCCGTCACGGTGATCGACGCGGCGGCAAATGTGAGGCCGAGCACCATCGAGCCGGAGTCGCCCATGAAGATGCGTGCCGGGTGAACGTTGTGCGGGAGGAAGCCAAGACAGGCGCCCACCATGACGGCAACGATGACGGTGGCAAGCGATGAGTAGTCCCCTGGCGACGCGCCTCGCGCGATGACGTAGGAGTAGACCATGAAGGCTCCGCCGCCAATGGCGACAACGCCAGCGGCGAGGCCATCCAGTCCGTCGACAAAGTTAACGGCGTTAATCGCGAGCACGGCGATGACAACCGTGGCGATAAGTGACAGATACGAATCGCCGATGGTGCGCCCACCGATCGGCAGTGCCACCAGTTGAATACCGCCCCACGCCATGAGGAGCGCTGCGAGAATCTGGCCGGCGAGCTTCGCCATCCAGTCGAGGTCCCATACGTCGTCCGCAACGCCAATGGCACAGACGAGGGCCGCACCGCCAAGCACGCCCCACGCGGAGTTCGACACTTCAAAGACACGCGACAAGAACGGCACCGTTGACGCGACGACAAGCCCTGCCGCGAGTCCGAGGAAGATTGCCAATCCCCCGAGCCGTGCCGTCGGCACCACGTGGACGTCACGCTCACGGACCGCCGTCACAGCGCCCAAACGAATTGCGAGATGCCGCATCACGGGCGTCGCGACATACGTGACAAGCGCAGAGATGACGAGGAGCGCGAGGTAGACCTTCACTCGGCGGCTCCATCATCAAAGGCGTCGACGCCCGCGATCTCCACCAAGCGCTCCCAACTCACTCCCCCGTCACGCACCACCGTCAGTGCGGGGCCGGTCGCGTCGACGATGGTCGATGCGGTACCAAGCGGGCTATCTCCGCCGTCCAGGTACACGGATACGGCTGCCCCAAGTTGTTGCTGTGCATCATCCGCGGTGGTGGCTGGCGGCTGCCCGGTGCGGTTCGCGCTCGTCACCGCCAGCGGACCGGTTCTGGCAAGCAGAGCGAGGGCGGCACCGTGATCCGGTACACGTAGCGCGACTGTTCCGTTTGTCTCACCGAGATCCCACGCGAGGCTCGGTTGCGCCTTCACGATGACGGTGAGCGGTCCCGGCCACAACGCCTCCATCAGCGCCCGCGCAGCTGCCGGGACATCGATGGCAAGCCCCTCAACAGTCTGAATGGACGGGATGAGCACGGGCGGTGGCATCTGCCGATCCCGACCCTTAGCAAGCAGCACGCGTTCGACAGCGTCGGGGCTAAACGCATCGGCGCCTACCCCATAAACCGTGTCGGTAGGAAGCACCACCACCTCGCCGCGAGACACCGCATGAACGGCGGCATCAATCGACGGGCCCCACGTGGCGGGATCGAAGCAGGGCAGAATCACGCCCCTTAGTCTGTCACGCGCGCCGAGCGAGAAGGATGCGGTCGAGCCCGGCAAGGTCTGGCACGGTGGTCGCGTCGGCAAATCCGCCGTGTGCCGCGAGCGCTGCGACAGCGTCGGCGCCTTGGCTCGACGAGTGCTCCATGACAAAGGTGCCACCCGGTTTGAGCAGTCGACGGGCCGCCGCCATGACGGCTCGTGGGACGTCAAGGCCGTCCGCTCCCCCGCCGTATAGCGCCGCCGCGGGGTCGTGGCGCGCCTCGGGCTGGGTGGGTGCCTCGTGAGGGGGCACGTAGGGAGGGTTAGAGACGACCACGTCCGCCGTGCCTTCGGCCGACGCCAGCACGGTCTGGTCAGTCACGTCGCCTTCCACCACGGTGAGGCGGGCTCGGGCGTCGGCAGGAAGTGCGTCGGCATTGCGGCGCAACCAGGCGATTGCGTGCGGCTCGCGCTCAAGGGCGATCACGTGCGCGTTCGTCACTTCCGTCACCACGCTGAGGGCAATCGCGCCTGAGCCTGAGCACAGGTCGATGACGAGCGGGGATGCACCGCCCGAAGCAAGACGATGTGCGGCATCGATCGCAGCCTGAGCCACGATCTCCGTTTCTGGGCGGGGAACAAAGACGCCCTCGCCGACCTGCAGCTCGAGGAAACGGAAGGCCGCGACCCCGGTGATGTGCTGGAGGGGCTCGCGGCGCCGCCTGCGTGCGGTGAGATCGTCGATATCGGCAACGACGGCGTCGTCAATCGTCTTGCCCGTCACCATGCCCGTGCGAACGTCGCTGGTGGAGAGCCCCGCGGCGTGGCCGACAAGGATGACAGCGTCGGCGTCGGGACTGTCGATGCCCGCCTCGCGCAATCCCGCCGCGCATCGCGCCACGATGTCGGCGAGAAGCTGCGCCACGCCTTAGTCCTCGGCGGCGGCCAACCGAGCGGCCTCGTCGGCGTCGATTGCCGACTGAATGACCGGGCCGAGGTCGCCCGCGAGGACCTGGTCGAGGTTGTACGACTTGTATCCCGTGCGGTGATCCGCAATGCGGTTCTCGGGGAAGTTGTACGTGCGGATTCGCTCGGAGCGGTCAACGGTGCGCACCTGCGATTTGCGCATGTCTTGTGCCTCAGCCTCTGCCGCTTCGCGCTGGGCCGCAAGGAGACGGGCGCGCAGAATGCGGAAGGCGGACTCCTTGTTCTGGAGTTGGCTCTTTTCGTTCTGGCAACTCACCACGATGCCCGTGGGGATGTGCGTGAGGCGCACGGCGGAGTCGGTCGTGTTGACGGACTGACCACCGGGACCGGACGAGCGGAACACGTCAACGCGCACGTCGTTGGGGTCGATCTCCACCTCGGAGACTTCCTCAGCCTCGGGGTAGACGAGCACACCTGCGGCGGACGTGTGGATGCGCCCTTGCGATTCGGTCGCGGGTACACGCTGGACGCGGTGAACGCCGCCCTCGTACTTGAGGTGGGCCCACACGCCGTCCTCCGGCTGAACGGCGCCGACCGCCTTCACCGCAATCGAGACATCTTTGTAGCCGCCCATATCGGTGTGGACCGACTCGAGGATTTCCGTCTTCCAGCCCTTGCTTTCGGCGTACTTCATGTACATCTTCAGCAAGTCACCCGCGAACAAGGCGGACTCTTCGCCGCCTTCTCCCGACTTGATCTCGATGATCGCGTCGCGGGCATCGTCGGGGTCACGCGGAATGAGGATGCGGCGCAGATTCTCGGTTGCGTCGCTCAGCACCTTCTCGAGCGCTGGCACTTCGCTCGCGAACTCCGGGTCAACGTCGGCCATTTCCTTGGCTGCTGCCAAGTCATCGTCCGCCGCGGCCCACGCGCGATGCGCCGCGACAACCCGGCCGAGTTCCGCGAACCGCCGTCCGAGCGTGCGGGCGCGACCCGTGTCTGCGTGCACAGACGGGTCAGCGAGCTGGCGCTCAATGTCGGCGTATTCCGCCAGCAAGGGCTGGACGGCTGCGAATGCTTCGGCCACGTTGTCGCGGCGTCCCAGCGCTTAGTTCGTCTTGCCGTAGCGCTTTTCGAAGCGCGCGACTCGACCACCGGTGTCCATGATCTTCTGCTTGCCCGTGTAGAACGGGTGGCAGGCCGAGCAAACCTCGACGCTGATCGCACCAGAGGTGACGGTGCTGCGGGTCTCAAACGTGTTGCCGCAGGTGCACGTGACAGTGGTGGCCACGTACTCGGGGTGAATGTCCTTCTTCATGATCTCCCTTAGTGTGCCGCCGGGTCCGCACGCAGATCTTGCGACGGTGAACCGGGAGCGTCTGGCCGTTGACGAACGGACCAGCGAAACAGTCTAACAACACTGGCCTCACCGCGACACCCAGCCTCCGCTCCTCGCCGCTGCTCGCCGCTGCTCGCCGCTGCTCGCGTCTCCCCGCTTCCGCTCCTTTATTCGCGCTAGAAGGCACTCACGGCTAGTGCGCCCGTTCAGTTGACCAAGAACGCCTTCCAGGGGACAAGCAGGAGCGCCGTTGTCCACAGATTGGCAAACCGGCTCACCAACAAGACCTGGATTGCGGTGACATAGGGCGGTGCAACCCATTCCAGCGTTCTCCGAACCAGCAGGCCCTGTTGCCGAGGTCCTCGCGGTTCAGCGCCTCGCGATGACAAGCCGCGACATTGCGTCGATATGGGGCCGGTCCCATCTGCGCACCTCGTTGCGCAATGGCGCCGTCACACGGCTCTTACCCGACGTGTACGTCGCAACCGCGGTGCTTGACGATGACGTGGTGAGGGCGCGCGCGGTGAGTACGTGGAAGCCCCTTGGCCTCATCACCGGCACATTGGCGCTACGTCTGTACGCTCCTGACCTTTCCGCACCCGAGTGGTTTCGCGCCGACGTCATCGTCCCCGCCACTCATCATCTGCGCCCGCCGGCTTGGGTCCACGCGCACCAAACGGGCCCGCTTCGTGGCTTGAGCAAGCCCTTTGGAGTTCGCTGCGCACTTCCCGAACGCGCACTTCTCGATGCATGGATCTACTCACCGACAAGAGCACGGCCTGGCATCTTCTACGAGGCGCTGTGGCGACGCGTTTGCCACTGGTCACAATTGCGGCGCGAGGTCGACCGGGCACCACGGATCCCGCAGCGCGCGCTGTTGCGAGGACTCCTCGATGAATTCGCCGCGGGCGCCACCTCTCCCCTTGAGGTCCGCGCTAGGCGCGAGGTGTTTCGGGGGAAGGCCTTCGCTGACTTTGAACGGCAAGTTTCGTTGCGGCTCCGGCCGACGCCCGTGACCGTCGACATGTTGCACAGAAAAGCACGGCTTGTGGTCGAGCTTGATGGCAAGCGTTACCACTCGGGCGCCGACGCTGTGGCGGCGGACAACGAGCGGTCCATCGCTCTCGCGGCGGCGGGCTATCTCACAATTCGCTTCACCTGGAATGACGTGGTGACACGGCCCGGGTGGGTTCGCCAGCAGGTGCTCGCGATCGCCGCAAATCGGCTATCTGCAACGCTCGCCTAGAAGGCACTGAGGGTCAGTTCCGCCGCGCGCTCGACCACCGCTACCTTCCAGCGCGAGGATAGCGAGCGGGGGCGGCGGGGAGCGCGAGCGGGGGTGGCTGAAGCGCGAGCGGGGGGTGGCTGAAGCGCGACTAGAGCGCGAGTGGAGCGAGTAGGTCGCCGCCGACGCAGGTGACGACCGGGCAAACAGACAAGGGGCCCGACGCCGGGAAGCGTCAGGCCCCTTGTTGCGCAGTTGCGGAATTACTCGTCGCCGTCGAGTCCGCCGTTTGGCGTGGTCTTGGCGACCTGCATGAGGAACTCGGCGTTCGTCTTGTTCTCCTTGAGCTTGCCAAGGAGGAGTTCAGCCGCTGCCTGAGTTTCGAGGCCGGTGAGCACGCGGCGCAGCTTCCACATCACCTTGAGCTCTTCGGGGCTGACAAGAATTTCCTCGCGGCGCGTACCGGATGCGTTGACATCCACGGCCGGGAAGATGCGGCGGTCAGCGAGCTGGCGCGACAGCTTGAGCTCCATGTTGCCGGTGCCCTTGAACTCTTCGAAGATGACCTCGTCCATCTTGGAACCGGTCTCAACGAGCGCGGTGGCCAAGATGGTGAGCGAGCCGCCGTTCTCAATGTTGCGAGCAGCACCAAAGAAGCGCTTGGGCGGGTACAGCGCCGAGGAGTCCACACCACCCGAAAGGATGCGGCCCGACGCGGGTGCGGCCAGGTTGTAGGCGCGGCCGAGGCGAGTGATGCCGTCGAGCAGGATGACAACATCCTGACCCATCTCCACAAGGCGCTTTGCGCGCTCAATCGCGAGCTCAGCAACTTGGGTGTGGTCAACGGCAGGACGGTCAAACGTCGAGGCGATGACCTCACCCTTGACGTTGCGCTGGAAGTCCGTGACCTCTTCAGGACGCTCGTCGACGAGCACGATCATGAGGTGGACTTCAGGGTTGTTGGCGGTGATCGCGTTCGCGATCGACTGCATCACCAGCGTCTTACCGGCCTTGGGCGGCGACACGATGAGGCCACGCTGGCCCTTACCGATCGGCGCCACCAAGTCGATGACACGGTTCGTCAGGTTGCGCGAGTCCGTCTCCAGGTGAAGGCGCGACTGCGGGTACAGCGGCGTCAGGTCACCAAACTCGGGGCGCGCCTTCGCATCCTCAACACTCATCCCATTGACGGTGTCGATGCGAGCGAGCGCGTTGAACTTCTGACGCTGGCCACGCTCACCCGCACGGGGAAGACGCGCGGCGCCGGTGACGGCGTCACCCTTGCGCAGGCCGTACTTGCGCACCTGGTTCATCGACACGTACACGTCCGACTTGCCAGAGAGGTAGCCCGTTGTCCGGATGAAGGCGTAGTTGTCGAGCACGTCGACGATGCCGCCCACCGGGGTGAGCTCTTCGTCATCGCTGACCTCGTCCTCATCGACGTGGTCGCTGCCCGTCGTCACGCCATCACGCTCACGTCCACGGCCGCGGCCACGGCCACGTCCACGGCGCCGGCGACCACTGCGGTCGTCGTCATCGTGGCTAGCAGCGTTGTTGTTCTGGCGCTGCTGGCCGCCTTGCTTGCGCTCGCCATTGCCGGCGTTGTTGGCGGCGCCCTGTCCGGCGTCGTCGCCCTTGTCGCCACTGGCAGCAAGGCTCACGGCCTCCTTGGCGCGGCGGGCCCGCTCGGCAGCGGCCGCGTCGGTCTCGCCAGCAGGCGCATCGCCGCCGGATGCCCGACCACGGGACGTCTGACCGCCCGACGCCTGGCCTGAGTCGGCTCCAGCGGTGGTCTTCTCGGCTACGGCAGCCTTCTGCGCGCCGGAATCGTCCGACGCTGGGGCGGGGGCGACCACGGTCGCGGATGGCGTCGCGTCAGAGGCGGGCCGGGACGGTGCCACTCCCCCATTGCGAATCGCCTCGACGAGGTCGCTCTTTTTCATCTTGCTCACGCCTGCCACGCCAAGCTCCGATGCGAGTGCCTGGAGTTGCGGAAGCTTCATGGCGCTGAGTGCCGCGCTTGTATTGGCGGCCACGTTGGTGTCTGTCACGATTTCCCTTCCTCGCACGAGCCACTTTGGCTCCAGAGGTGCGAGTAATCCACGGGCGTCATGCGGATACGACGTCATACATGACGCGAATTCGTGGAGTGCTATCCGCCGAGGCGATACGCGCCTTCCGGGGGAAGCG
>JAEYUX010000004.1 GCA_023432235.1 Actinomycetes bacterium | reverse complement strand
GAAGGAGTGAAGCGTCGCGCGACGCGCCTGAAATCGGCCCGGGACCGGGCCCGTGCCAACCGAGCGGCGGCGTCGGCCGCCTCTACCTGCCTACGACGCGACATCCCGGCCTACCAACGCCGATGGCGGGATCGCGGCAACGATCGACATGACGACCGCTCCGCCGTAGACCCACAGTGATGCCTTCAGGTCGTCAGCGGGAATGAGGACGGAGCCGCCGGGGCCGCGTTGCGCAAAGAAGAAGGTGGCGAGCACCCATGCAGCCGCATAGCCGCCAAAACCAGTCCAGCCTTGCCACGCCTTGGCGAACAATCCACCAGAAGCGACGAGGACGAGCGCAAAGACGACGCCGAGATAGCCCATCGAGCGATAGCCGCCTGAACCGATCGTCGCGACCACTACCCCCGCCAGGATGAGCGCAATCAGTCCCACGGCCCGTCTCAGCATGGTGACCATGCTAAGTGACGGACCATCAGAGGTCCTGTCGACTCACTGCGCGGCATTTTGGCGCTTTGCGCGCGCCGCCGCTCGTCCACGCGCGGTCTGCTCAAGCACAACCTTGCGGATACGCACGTTCTCCGGCGTTACCTCGACGCACTCGTCATCCGACGCAAACTCGAGTGACTCCTCGAGGGTGAGACGGCGGGGCGGGGTCAAACGCTCAAGTTCTTCGCCCGTTGAGGACCGAATGTTGTTGAGCTTCTTTTCCTTGGTGATGTTGACGTCCATGTCCTCTGCGCGGTTGTTCTCACCCACGACCATGCCTTCGTAGACGTCCGCCGTGGGGCCAACAAAGAAGGTGCCGCGCGCGGAGAGGTCCATGAGCGCGTTCGGGGTCACCACACCGGAACGGTCGGCGACAAGCGATCCCGACGTGCGGTAGACAATCGGCCCGCACCACGGCTCGTAGCCATGCGAGATGGACGAGGCGATTCCTGTGCCGCGCGTCTCCGTGAGGAATGTCGAACGGAAACCGATGAGGCCTCGTGCGGGGACGATGAACTCCATGCGCACCCAACCGGTGCCGTGGTTCGACATCGACTCCATGCGGCCCTTGCGGGCGGCCATGAGCTGCGTGACAGCGCCGAGGTGCTCTTCGGGCACGTCGATCGTCATGTGCTCCATCGGCTCGTGCACCTTGCCATCGACGAGCTTGGTCACCACCTGAGGCTTTCCAACGGTCAGTTCGAAGCCCTCACGGCGCATTTGCTCCACGAGGATCGCAAGAGCAAGCTCACCACGTCCCTGGACCTCCCAAGCGTCGGGACGCTCGGTCGGGAGCACCCGGATCGACACGTTGCCGATGAGTTCCTTGTCGAGGCGGTCCTTCACCTGGCGAGCCGTGACCTTTGCGCCCTTGACCCGTCCCGCGAGGGGCGAGGTGTTGATGCCGATGGTCATCGAAATGGCCGGGTCATCGACGGCGATGAGAGGAAGCGGCTGCGGATTGTCGAGATCGGTCAAGGTTTCGCCGATCGTGATGTCCTCAATACCGGCAACGGCGACGATCTCCCCGGGCCCGGCCTCTTCCGCTGGCACACGATCAAGGCCAGTGGTGATGAGCAGTTCGGTGATCTTCACGGGCTTGATCGAGCCGTCGTGGCGGGCCCACGCGACCTGCTGGCCCTTACGAATGTGGCCGTTGTAGACGCGCAGCAGCGCGAGCCGACCAAGGAAGGGTGAGGCGTCGAGGTTGGTGACATGCGCCTGCAACGGAGCGGCCTCGTCGTAGGTGGGAGCCGGAACCCGCTCCATGATCACCTCAAAGAGGGGGCGAAGATCTTCGCTGTCAGGAAGCTGGCCATCTGCGGGCTGGTTGAGAGAGGCTCGCCCGGCCTTCGCCGAGGCGTAGACGACAGGGACCTCGAGCAAGGCGTCGATGTCGAGATCGGGGACGTCGTCGTGGAGGTCAGACGCGAGGGACAAGAGCAGGTCGTGAGTCTCCTCGACCACTTCCGCGATGCGCGAGTCGGGCCGGTCCACCTTGTTGACAACGATGATGACGGGCAGGTGTGCGGCAAGAGCTTTACGAAGAACGAAGCGGGTCTGCGGCAGTGGGCCCTCTGACGCGTCGACCAAGAGAACGACGCCGTCAACCATCGACAGCCCCCGCTCCACCTCGCCACCGAAGTCCGCGTGGCCTGGGGTATCGATGACGTTGATCGTCACCTCGTTCGGTCCGTGAGACGAACCGGTGTAGCGGATCGCGGTGTTCTTGGCGAGGATCGTGATCCCCTTTTCACGCTCAAGGTCACCGGAGTCCATTGCACGTTCGTTGACGTGAGAGTGCTCGCCGAACGCACCCCCCTGCCACAACATGGCGTCGACGAGGGTGGTCTTACCGTGATCGACGTGGGCGACGATGGCAACGTTGCGCAGATCTGAGCGCACGGGCATGCGGGGGACTCGTTTCATTGAGGGAGATGGCCCGGATGCGGACCGCCGTCCATTCTAGCGATCTCTCCCCTACGGGATAAAGCGGAATACCCAGACTTTTTTGTGCCGACGCGCACACCCAAGGCCTGAGGCAAATCCTCACGGGGTGGCGCGCTGAGCCGATTGGGTGCGCGAGAGTCTCTAAAGAAAGGTCTGCCATGGCATTGCTCACCGCCCGTCGCGCACCGCAGGGCTCGGCAACGGTGTTGCCTCGATCCGTTTCCCCGAGTGCGCTGTTGGACTCGCTGTCCGCTGCCGTGTTCCTTGCTGACATGGATCTCACGCTGACCTACGCGAACAAGGCCTCGCTCACCATGCTGGCGAAGGTGACCAACGCGATGAGCAATGGTGGCGCGTCCTCAACGGACAGTCCCATTGGCACCTCTCTCGCAAGCTTCTACGAAGACCCTGCCCGCATGGAGGCGATTCTGCGAGACCCCTCGCAGTTGCCTTTCGAGTACTTCTTCGCGTCCGGCAGCGTGAGGCTGCGCACCACCATCACCGCACTCTTTGACGACGCTGGAATCCAGCAGGGTTATTGCGTTACCTGGGATGACGTGTCCTTTGACACCAACCTTCGAGACTTCTCGACCACAACAGCGACTCGCCTCATTCAGCTCGGCGACAACCTTGAGACGTTGATGACGCAGTTGACGTTGCAGGCGTCGAACACGTCCGAGGGCGCACAGACCGCGGCCGCGGCTGTTGAGCAAATGAGCGCATCCGTTCAAGAGATCGCAAGCTCAGCATCCCAAGCCGTCTCCGTGGCCCGCGAGGCCGTTGGGGCTGCCTCCACTGCGACCGAACGTGTCACCAAACTCGACGCCTCAAGCCAAGAAATCGGCGTCGTCGTCAAACTCATCACCTCGATCGCCGAGCAAACGAACCTTCTCGCCCTCAACGCCACCATCGAAGCCGCCCGCGCAGGCGAAGCAGGCAAGGGCTTCGCCGTGGTCGCATCCGAGGTGAAGGAACTGGCACGCGAGACCGCCGAGGCCACTCAACGCATCACCCAAATGATCGACGCACTCCAAGAAGACTCCGGACACGTCACCACTGCCCTTACCGGCATCA
>JAEYUX010000183.1 GCA_023432235.1 Actinomycetes bacterium | reverse complement strand
ACAGGTTGAAGGTGGAAATGGGGAGCCGAGCAAGGAGGCCGGCAAACGCAAAGTTGGCCGCGCCTGGGCGACTCAAGATGGCGCGATAGGGCTTGTACACGCTTGCAATGGTCTCACCGCGGTAGGGATGCTCTTGTCACTTCGGAGCCACAGCGTCGGACTAAGTCGCGGACTCTCCACCTGCATCGGGTATCGGGTCAAGACCGGTGATCCGTTGCCGCCGTTTGTCTTGCCACACCAAGAATGTCGCCCCGCCAACGATCAGCACACCGAGGCCAATGAGGCCGGCCCACCGCAGAATTGGTCCCCACGCGATGCCGTCAGTGGCCTGACCGCAAATGACGATCTCTTCCGGACTGAGGAGGTCCTCCAGACCGATGACAACCGTCTTGCCATTGACCTGGCCCACTGAGGCAGATTTCACGGGACCGGGGAAAGTGAAGCGCAGTTCAAACGTGACCGCGCTGGCGATCGCGCCAATGGAGGATGCGCCGCGCATCCCCGAGACATCGCGCGACTCATCGGCCGGAATCGTCACCACGTACGTGTCGCCGTCGCGCACCACGGACATCGGGGTACCAATGCCGGGTGCGACTCCCTCGGAGCTGACGGATGCCGCCGCATTGAACTCGTCCAACGTGAGATCGCGGGCAAGCACGTGAATGCCGCGTAGATCACCGTCAACGAAGTCCTCGACCGTCACCTTGCTCGCGTCGACTCCTGGCAAAACGCCCGTCGCGCTTTCGGTGATCGTTGCCGCGGTGAGGTTGTTGAGGTCGATGCCGATCGCCTCCGCTGCTTGCGGAGTGAAGGCGACCACCGTGTCCTGCGTGATCGTGTTGTGGTCGGAAAAAGAGTGAGTCGATGTGACGCGCGCGCACCCGGTCGCGACGAGCACCAGTGCGGCCGCCGCGAGCAAACGGCGAGTTCGAGATGCCATGGTGCCTCTCCTAGAGATCTTCCGCTGGTTGATCCGATGACGGCGACGGCGTGAGCGCGCGTGCCCGTGAGGTTGCCGCGCGGCGGCGCTGAATAAGGATGATGATCGCGGCGAGAACGGTGGCCGAAGCGGCCGCGATGAGTCCCCCGACGAGCGCTTGCTTGAGCCCGTCATCGCTCGGCACGGTACTCGTGGCCATGATGGGCTCGGTTTGGGTCATGAGATCCCACGTCACAGTGTTGCCGGAAAGCGTGCCGTTGTGTTCGGTCACGGGCCCGGGAAACTCAATGCGCAGCGTTGCCGTCGCGTTGCTCAGCACAGGGTCGTCCGTCTCGGGATCAGCCGCAGGCGTTGCGATGCCGGTCACCACCATGGTGTCGCCCTCGCGTGACACGGTGAACAAGTCTCCGAAGGTGCCGAGCTCTGCAAAGGTCACGGACTCAAAGACGTAGCGCTCTCCGACAAACTCCCCATCTTCATACGCCGTCTTCTCAAAGGCGCTACCAAATGAGATGTTGCCGAAGATCGTGTGGAGCGCTTCCGCATCCGTGGCGACGCCTAGCCGGTCCTTCACTTCCGTGGCAACAGCAAACACCACGTCGCCTGAGGCAGTGTTATCGGCCGTCAACGTGATGTCAGCTTCGTAACGCACACATCCGGCGAGAGCAAGCGCTGCCGCTGCTGCGAGGATGAGTACGCGCGTCATTCTGCGCATACGGGTACCTTCTCACGTCCCCACCCCCTCACGTGGGTAGGTCGTCTCTTTCATGGGCGGCCATTCACCGTACTGGTGGTCGATGACCTCGTGTCCGTTGCCGCGCGCGCCGTCCCGCCACCACGTATGCGACGCCGCCTGCGGCCAAGAGCGCACATACGACATACGCGACGGCGACCGCAGGGTCTGACGGCGGGATCGCAGAGCCGCGTGCGGCGAGTTCTGCAGGGCCGTGTTGAAGGTCCCACGTGACGGTGCGACCGTCAATGTCCCCGTTCGCCTGCTCGATGTCACCCGGAAACGTCACGGACAGCATGACCTGTGCGTCGGTCAGCTCATCTATGTCTCCGCTGAACGCTCCGTCGGTGCCGTTGCCAGCGTCGTCCGTGGTGGGCGACGCGGCTTCGGACGGTCCGGACACAACATAGACGTCGCCTTCGCGCATGATGCCCCACGTCTCTGCTGTGGGAGCGAAGGTCTCGAGCGGTACATCGCGGAAGCGCACGATGATGCCGCGATAGCCGTCCGCCGCATAGTCGCTCACGCTCGTGTCCCCGAGCGTCGTCCCACGCGGCGATTCTTCCCACATCGCCTCGGCAAACTCGCGGTCGCTCATCCCGTACTCGCCGCCGGTGCCTTCCTTGACGGCCACCACAAAGTTGCCCGACACGGTGTTGTCCTCGCTGAGGGTGAGGTCCGTATTGAAGCGAATACATCCGGTGGCGACGAGGACTGCGAGGGCGGCGACAACGATCACACCGAGGCGACGCCGAGAACTCATATCGTTACGGTCGCATGCAAAGAGGCCCGTGTCTGGAGCGACACGGGCCTCTTTGCATGGAGAGTTCTTACTCCGACGCCGGGGGTGCCGGAGGTGCCGGAGGTGCCGGGGGCGCCGGAGGGGCCGGGGGTGCCTGCGGCGCGGGGGGTGCCTGCGGCGCGGGGGGAGCCGGAGGAGCGGGCGGCGGCGGAACGGCACCGTCGCTGATTCCCGGAATGGCCGACGCAGGCGCTGCGGCCTTGCGACGGGTCACGAGCACGATGACCACAACGGCGACTGCGATCACCACAAGAGCGATGATTCCGATGATGAGCCACGGCAAACCTGAGTCGGAGCCGCCACCAGTCTTCGCGACAATCGTGTAGCTGCCTGCTCCGGTGAGCTCAGCGTAAGAGTCGATGACCACGGTGTTCGGGTCGTCCGGGTCAACCTTGCCGATGGTGGTCGACTCGACCGGACCGGGGAACGTGTGACGCACGCTGATGTCGAAGATGTCGTCAAACATCGACTCCTCGATGCCCATCTCGCTGAGATCGCCCGTGTCGCCGA
>JAEYUX010000114.1 GCA_023432235.1 Actinomycetes bacterium | reverse complement strand
CGATGCCGGCTGCTGGCACGGTGATCAGCCATGCGATCGCCATGCGGCCCGCGCCCTTCCACCGCACGGAACTGCCCTTTGCACCGACACCCGAGCCCATAATCGAGCCCGTTGCCACGTGCGTCGTCGACAGCGAGTAGCCAAAGTGGCTCGACAGCAAGATGACGGCGGCCGACGATGTCTCGGCCGCCATGCCTTGGCGCGACTCGAGTTCCACAAGACCCTTGCCGAGCGTGCGGATCACACGCCATCCACCCGTGTAGGTGCCGAGCGCCATGGCCACCGCACACGAGATGATGACCCACCACGGCACGTTTGAGTCGGCAGGTACCGCATCCGCGGCGATGAGTGCGAGCAGAATGATGCCCATCGACTTCTGTGCATCGTTCGTGCCGTGCGCGAGCGAGACAAGAGACGCCGAGCCAATTTGACCCCAACGGAACATCCGGTCGTTGTCCTCTTGGGGAACGTTTCGGGTGACACGCATGACAAGTCGAGTCGCGATTGAGGCCACCAGGATGGCAACAATGGGTGCGAGCAGCGCGGGAATGAGCACCTTTGCGGTGAGTCCGCCCCAGAGCACACCGCCACCGCCCACTGCGGCAAGCACTGCACCCACGACTCCACCCACCAGCGCGTGGGAGGAACTCGACGGTATCCCAAAGAGCCAGGTGATGAGGTTCCACACGATGCCGCCGACCAGTCCGCCAAGAACGACGTCAAGAGTGACGACGCCTGCGTCGACAATCCCCTTTGCGATCGTTGCCGCAACGGCGAGCGACAAGAATGCACCGACGAGGTTGAGGCTGGCTGAGAGCAATACCGCACGGCGCGGGCTGAGGGCCCGGGTGGCGATCGACGTCGCCATCGCGTTTCCGGTGTCGTGAAACCCGTTTGTGAAGTCAAATGCGAGTGCGGTCGCGACCACGATCACCAGCAGCACAGGCTCTGTCACGGTCTCCATTGTTACGCACTTTTCCGGATGCTCGTACAGGTCCGCGGACCTAGTTGGGACGGTCCCATCCGTGCTGTCCTGATTGTCACTTCTGCGCCGCCACGGGAAACGGGCCGACCTTGTGGAGGTAGCACCGTCCACACAGTGATTCGTACCTGGCATCTTGGCCATCGATCGCCACTTGATCACCATGACGCACGAACTCGCCGTTGACGATTCGAGCGTTGAAAATGGCCTTGGAACCGCATCGACAAATGGTCTTCAGCTCCTCAATCGAGTGCGCGATCTCCAACAGACGCATCGATCCGGGGAAGGAACGGGTGAGGAAGTCCGCACGAAGGCCGTAGCACAGGACGGGAATGCCGTCCTCGACCGCAACGGCGAAGGCCTCGTCGACTTGCGCAGGCGTGAGGAACTGCGCCTCATCGACAAAGACGGCGTCGATCTCGGTCAGCGGCCGGTGTTCGATGAGCGCGTCGCGAAACGACGCAGAATGGTCCAACAGTATGTCGACCGGACGCTCGATGCCGATCCGCGATTGCACCGCCTCCCCCGCCTTCGTGTCGATCCCGGGTTTCACGATCACGGGGTGCTGATCTCGCTCTTCGTAGTTGTACGCCGCAGTGAGCAGCAACGCCGATTTCGATGAGTTCATCGCTCCGTAGCGAAAGTACAACTTGGCCATAACGGGTCCTTGCAGAGGTCAGGTGCGCGGGTTTCTTGAGGCACCCTACCCGGATGTGGACGTCCTAGGACACGATCTGGGACGGTCCCGGACATAAGACCCACGCGGACGCCGCGCGGCACTCGTATGCTCGAACTGACTGGATGAACGCTCCACATTTCGAATCGTCATCGCGCTCCGGAAGAAAGGGACACCAGCCATGGCCAAGTTGCTCGTGATTCGCGCCCACCCACTCTCAAGTGAATCCTCGCAGTCAATGCGACTCGTTGACGAGTTTGTGCGGGTCTACACAGACACGCACCCCGACGACGACGTGTTGGAACAACAGCTCTACAACCTCGCGGTGCCCGAGATCGACCTCGATCTGCTCAACGCCTGGAAGAAACTGGAAGACGGTGCGCCGTTTGTGCGTCTCGATGAAGTCGAGCAGAACAAGGTGACGCTCTTTTCTGGCTACACGGATCAGTTTCTCGCCATGGACAAAATCGTCATCGCGAATCCGTTGTGGAACCTGCAGGTGCCCACGCGCCTCAAGGCATGGATCGACTGCGTCTGTGTTGCGGGCCGGACCTTCCGCTACACCGAAGCCGGTGAGGCTGAGGGGCTCGTGCGCGGCAAGAAGTTGCTCCACATTCAAACGGCGGGTGCGGTCTATGGCGGCAATGACCCGGCAAGCCAGTACATCAAGGGCATGTTCACGTTCCTTGGGGTTGAGGATGTGCAGTACCTCGCTGCCGAGGGCATGGACCATGACCCCGCCCGGGCCGACGACATCATGGCCGACGCCTTGCGACGGGTAGCCGACGCCGCCCGCGCCTTTTAGTGGCGCCGCCCTGAGAACACGCTGTGAAGGAGGGGTACCGCAGACGCGACCATTGCCGCGGTACCCCACCCAGCGTCGTCCGGGCGTAATACGGCGCCGCCAACAAAGAGCGCAGCAAAGATCACGGCGGACGTCGTGCGACGCGAAACCCGCTCGTGGCGAGTGATCGCTTTCTCGAGCGGGAGCGCATCGATCGGCACGCCCTCGTTTTCGGCGCGCGTGAGAAAGGCATCAATTCGGCTGGGCAGGCGCAACCCAATGCGGACGGCGTCAGTGAGTGCGCTCAGCGCATCTCCCACCGCAC
>JAEYUX010000077.1 GCA_023432235.1 Actinomycetes bacterium | reverse complement strand
TCGGCCTGCCGGAAGCCGCGCACGATCTGCTTATTGCTTACGAACCCTCGTTCCTTGAGGGGCTCGCCGCGATGTTCCGCGCGACCGACCTTGACCAGTGGAAGCAGTGGTTGCGGTGGCGGGTTGTGGGTGCGCGTGCCGCGTACCTCACGCAGGAGATCTCGCGGGCCAACTTCGAGTTCTACGGCACTGTGCTCTCTGGTGCGCCGCAACAGCGTGAACGCTGGAAGCGCGGCGTGCAGTTTGTGCAGAGCTGCGTGGGCGAACTCGTTGGTCAGGAGTACGTGGCGCGGCACTTCCCGCCCGCGTACAAGACCCGCATGGATGAACTCGTTCAGCACCTCATCGAGGCGTACCGCGAATCGATCACCACTCTTGAGTGGATGACGCCTGAGACACGCCAGCGCGCCCTCACCAAGCTGTCGCAGTTCACGCCCAAGATCGGCTACCCCGACAAGTGGCGTGACTACTCGGGTCTCGCGGCGTCGGCCGATGACCTCGTTGGAAACGTGCGAGCCTCATCGCGCTTTGACCTTGACTGGGAGTGGTCGAAGATCGGCAAGCCTGTTGACCGCACCGAGTGGCTGATGACGCCGCAAACGGTCAATGCGTATTACTTGCAGACTGCCAACGAGATCGTGTTCCCCGCGGCAATCCTGCAGCCGCCGTTCTTTAACCCCGACGCCGACGACGCGGCCAACTTTGGTGGCATCGGCGCAGTCATTGGGCACGAGATTGGTCATGGCTTTGACGACCAAGGCTCGAAGTACGACGGCACGGGCGCGCTCGAGAACTGGTGGAGCGACGCCGATCGCGAGGCGTTCATGGAACGTGCGAACGTGCTCATCGAGCAGTACGACCAATACTCGCCTGCGCAGTTGCCTGATGACGTGAAGGTCAATGGTGCGCTCACGGTGGGAGAGAACATTGGCGATCTTGCCGGTGTGGAGATTGGCTTGCGCGCGTTGCGCCTTGCTGTGGGACGACCGCTTGAGGAGTTGCCGCTCGTCGACGGTCTCACCGCCGTTCAACGCTACTTCATCGCCTACGCCCTCACGGAACGCACGAAGAGGCGCGACGAAGCAGTGCGCACTCAGGTGGCAACGGATCCCCACTCCCCCGAGGAGTTTCGGATCAACGGCGTGGTTCGCAATATCGATGCGTGGTACGACGCGTTTGGTGTGACCGAGGACGACGCCCTGTGGCTTGATCCGGGCAAGCGCGTGCGGATCTGGTCGTCTTAGGCGACCGTTGCGGCAGGCCTGCCTGCGCTCGTGGCGCCTCTCAGGAGCGCCGCCAAGGCTCGCTCACGCCGCATGATGATGCGGACACGTTCGCGAGCTCTTCCCGCGCGTGCGGTAACTCGGCCACGCCCCCCTTCGGACGATGTCACGCGTTCATCGATGAGCAAGGGCGTAAGGCCCACGTGCCCGTAGCCATCACCCGACGCTGACCGCAGATGGTTGTCGAGAAGCGCCACCGGCTCGTCATCGGGGCCGGTTGCCGTCGGCTGCTCAGTTCCACACCCCACCCGGCCGTGGCTTCGCGACGCGCCCGCACCCGCGTCGTCCCCGAAGCATGCTGCGCCACCCTCGTCGATGACCGGGACCGACGCGACCCATGCACGTGCGACCGACGCCTGACCTGCTGGCGTGGTGACCCGCACCGCGATCCATCCGGGAGACAGTTGGCCCGGGCCAACGTCAAGTTGTGGCCCAGGAGCGCGGGTCTCGAACACGCCATCGGCATCGAGATCCCACTCAAAGGTGAGGTCGCTGTGGGAGGGTGCTGCATTCGCGGCCTGATATGAGCCCTGCGCGTTGAGTGCCGCGGAGTTTCCGGACGCGATGTAGGGGCCGCCCGCCCACGCATGTGGTGTTGCCTGAACCTCAAGAAGCGCGCGCTCAAGACTGTCCTGCACCTGCTCAAGTGCCTGATCAATGCGATGGTTCGCGACACCTGACGAGCCAATGCGCAGGGGCGTCACGTCCACTGCACGCATGTCGACGTGGGCGGAACGGCCCTGGGCTTGACCGCTCCACACGGGCGCCGAGTCGCTCATGCTGAAACGTGTGTCACCCACATAGATGACGTGTGACGTCGCGTTCCATCGTGCGGGGAGGGTGACGTCTGTCCCTGCCTGCCATGCGGGGCGATCGCGCGCGGTGAGAGCGTGCGCCGCATCGCGAGCGCTTGCTCCGTCGATCACGACGCGTCGCTCAATGTTGACCCCGTCCGAGGCGATCTGCTGCTCGATGACGGCGATCGATGCGCCGTCCCACAGCGACTCGTCGCTCAACGCTTGAGCGGCGGCGGCATGCGCCAAACCGCGGTCACCGATGACGAGCGCCACGTCCCGCGCTGGAGCGCGAGGTGCTGAGGTAGAGGCTGCTGAGGTAGCCGCTGCACCAAAGTCGCCAAAGCTCGACACATAGCGAGCGATCGCGTCGTGGCCGTCAGGGGTGAGGTGGTACCACTCGTCACGGTGGAGTGTCTCAAAGGCCTCATACATCCACCGGTCCGCGTTGACCGACGCGGGGCGAGCGTCGGGCTCATGCCCCGCGAATAGCTCGGGGATTGCGTCGAGGAAGACGACCGCATCGTCCTGCGCCTCGGCATTCGCCGCGTCGACCGCCCGCCGCTGAGCCTCGAGCCCCGCATCCGACAGGGCGCGCAACCGCTCGGCCACGGGAATGCGCTTCATCCCACCGCCGCTCATCCCTGTGAGCTCGAGGTCATCGTTCACCTCGAGATTTGGATAGGCGAGATAGACAACCCGCGCATTGCCGGCAGTGCGGTGGTGAATCTCGACAAACACATCGATGAGGTCCGCCGTGAAGTCGTTGGCGACGTAAGCGTCGGCAATGT
>JAEYUX010000187.1 GCA_023432235.1 Actinomycetes bacterium | reverse complement strand
GCTCCCATTCCTGACTCGACGATGGACGGCCCGTTTAGGGGTGGGGTGTGGGTGTCCACGACCACGGAGGATCGGTTGGAGTTGGATATGGCGACCGGCCGTGGTGTTGCCACCATGTCGAAAGGGCTATCGGTGCCTCCAGATGAACCGGGTAGGTGTGCGAAGGATGAGCAATGGTCGGCCACCACCACGCGCGCGATCGATGAATGGAGCGTGAGCGAGGGAGAGTCGATAATCCGGTTCCAAGTTCCCGTCGATAGGTTTGACCTCGTTTATTCTCTCGCTTTCGCGCGTGAGGATGATTGGTCCGTGTTGGAGACCTTCTATTGGTGCGACACTGAACACTTTCGACCTATCTATCTTGTGTGGCAGCCCGGCTCCGCATGAGAATCGACACCTATCGCATGAACAGCTCTATTGATTAGCACCGGTGATCCGCTGACGTTGGATGTGTACAGCTACGTCGACGAAAGTTACGGAGTGTGCCTCGGTTAGGAATACGACGCCTGACGCGGGCTCCTGTCGCCCTTATTTCTCCTTCGCCGAGGAGATGGGAGCCCCGATCGAACCGAGCGAATATGACTAAGTATTTGTTGGTTCGTCCTATTACGACGCAGGGTTCTACACGGTGATCTTGACACAGAAAGGGACCTGGCTTATTGAAGGCAACGAAATCATGCATGATGTTTCTCCACGTAGAGTTGACCCAAAGGAGGACATGCGCAGACTTGAAAACTTCTGCGCGACCCAACAAGCGGGGTGGTTGCGTGTGCCAGGGTTCGGAGCCGATGAGATGCGCGGTCGTGTCAAGCAATATGGGAGATTTAGTGGACCGAGTTGAGGCGGGGGTAGATGGAGTCTCTTGAGATAAGGGTGGCAGACGTGCAGCGAGTGCGACAACGATTGGCGTATTCGTTCTTCTATGCGCTTTTCACAGGTTGCGCAATATGGGCCGTCTATGCAATGCAGGACCCCAATTATCGTTGGTCTTTCGTTGATGACAATGTGATGCGAGTAAGGAATATCTTCTTGACGCTTGTGATGATCTGCGGCGTCCTTATGACTCGTAAAATGCAGCGGATTAACTCGGGAAAAGTGCCGGCGGCCCATCTCTTCAGAGACGCGTCCAGCGTCACGGTGAGAATTACAAGCAACACTCCACTCACCAAGACGCAGATAAGACGCATTTCCGCTCCTATCACTGTGAGGTTTCGCGAGGACAAGAGCGTTCAATATATCGGCAAGCAGCATCTTCGTACTATCCAAATCAAAGGCGCGGGCTCATCAATCTCGATCGCTTCCTTCGGTCCCTGGGAAGAGGGGACCGAGGAACGCGTGCGCGAGTTCCTGGGCGACCTGATGGAGCGCCCAGAAGCCAGGGCCAACGAATGACACCCGCACCGCACCTGTCGGGGCGGCACGGGTGTCCTATATGTTGAGCAGTTGCTTCACTCCGCTGGCGGAGCGGGCGGCGGCGGAGCCGCGAACACCTGGCCGGGGGCTGGCGGCGCGGCCGGCCGGTTTGCACGACGCTTGCGCAGCGGCCACACAATCGCGAACACGATCAGTGCAATGACGGCAAACCACGGCAAGAGGATGCCAAACGCAGTCAGAGCGATCGTCGCGAATCCAACGAGCCCGTTCCAACCGGACTTGAGGCCGTCGACAAAGTTCTTGGGGGAGTCGTCCTCTTCCTCGACCACGATCGGCTCCGTGGTGAAGGAAACATTGAGAGTCGACATCGACACCTGGTCGTCAAGGCCGCGCTTTTGCGCCTCAAGACTCTGCAACGTGGCTTGCCGGCTTGCGAGCTCGTCTTCGAGAGCAATGATGTCCTGAATGTCGCTGGCGTCGTCGAGCAACCCCTCGATGCGCGCTGTCGAGGCGCGCAGCGTCGAGATCTTCGCATCGAGGTCGATGACCTCCGTCGATACATTCCGGGTGGTCGTGTTGTAGTAATCGGTGGTCCCAAGCGCATCAAGCTCGTCCACAACGCCGTCCAGCTTTGCGGACGGAACACGCAACGTCATTTCCGCGGAGGCGCGACTGCCCGTTTCGCGAGGCGCCGTCTCGTCCCGGGCATCCACGCGCCCGCCGTTGCGCTTCGTGATCTCAGCTGCAGCGTCGGCCGCTGCAATGGGATCGTCCACCGTCATATACAAGGAGCCCGTGACAATGAGCGATTGGCTGTCAGCGGCAGTAACGACCGACGTGTCACCCGGTGCAGCGCCACCGCCCTTGGCCATGTCTTCGTTGGCCTCAAACCCCCTGCCCCCGTCCGCGAAGCCGACGGCCGGAGCCGGGTCGTACGCCGAGTCCTCACCGGCTGAACAGCCCGCCAGAACGCCCACGGCCGCAATAAGAGCGGCCATCATCCCGATGCGACCACGCCGCACCGTCCCCACCTTCGATTCGTTCATGTTGCTCATGCTAGAAAGACGCCCCGCTCAATGACAGCGTTGGGTGCAAGCCGCAATTCAACCGAGACGTCACCGTGACAATGCCGCACACCGCGCGCCTCGCGCCTGGCACTCGTCCGTCAGGTTGTGACGTGGCCCGACGAGGGCGCGTCAAGGTGTTCGCTGATGGGGCGTGCCGCCCAGGCAAATCCCACCGTGCTCACGATGAGAGCCACAGCAGCCAGTAGCGCCCACGCCGTGGACCCATTCGCCTCACCGCCGCTCGTCGCCCGCTCAGCTATCACCGCCAAAACGAGACCGGCCCACCATGCGGCTGCTCCCGCGCGTGCACGCGAACTCGACGCGGCCGCAGCCAGCCGCGCGAGTGCAAGGTAGGGCACAACAAGGTTGTACAACGGGATGAACCAGGCAACCCACGCATTCCATGGCGCTGGAACTTGTTGACCGCGCGCGGCCGCGGCGGCTAAAGCGTCGGACATCCAGTTGGCGACGGCGAGATAGCCCCACAAGCCACCAAACACCAAACCAATTGCGGACAACGTGACAAGAGCGGACAGGCCATCCGTGCGAGGACCCTCGCCAGCGTCGGCCGCACGCACGGCCAGCACCGCAAGGAGCGCAACGCTCAACGCGACGTAACCGGTGATGGCGTCCTTCGCGGCGCGGCGGTGTTGTTGGCGTGCGGCACGTGATCGCGTAATGACAGCAGCAATAGTCATGATTCCCCCGAATCTGAGTGCGACTCAGTTTGACGATACTCCTCGAAGAGGCATCGAGTCAGGGGCGCTGCGCAAATCGTTCAAGAAGCTCGCCATCACCAGCAACCACGAGCAAATCATCCGGGCGGATGTATGTGTCCTTGCCCGCGTAAACGAAGTCCTCACCGGGGCTCTTCACACCAATGACCTGCACGCCGTACTTGTTGCGCAAATCCAGTTGATCGAGGCGGAAGTTGTGCGTCTCAGTGGGCGGGCGCATCTTGACGATGGTGAAGCCGTCCTCCACCTCGATGTAGTCGAGCATCTTCCCACCCACGGAGTGAGCGACGCGGCTGCCAGCGTCGGCCTCCGGCAGGACGACGTGGTGCGCACCAATGCGCTCAAGGATGCGTTTGTGCTCTGCCGACACGGCCTTTGCCCAGATCTCGGGCACACCTACGTCAACGAGGTTGCCGGTGATGAGCACAGACGCCTCAAGAGACGTGCCGACGCCCACAACAGCGGCGCCAAAGTCCTTGGCACCAATCTGGTCGAGAGCGCGGGGATCGCTCGCATCCGCCTCCACCACTGGTAGGCGGGAGGACCACTTCTCAACGAGGTCGGCGTCGCGTTCCACCGCGAGCACGTCCACATCCATCAGGTCAAGAGTGTCTGCCAGCGCCGACCCAAACCGACCCAAGCCGATGACGAGCACACCCTGGTTGCGCTTTGAATTAGCCAATGAGGGGCCTTTCGTTCGGGTAGCGAACCGCGCGGCGTCGCTTGTTCAACGCTAGCGCCGCAACAAGCGTGATGGAGCCGACGCGGCCCACATACATCATGACAATCAAGGTGACCTTGGCGTCGGCATCAAGACTGCCGGTAATGCCCGTCGAAAGCCCACACGTCGCGAAGGCGGAGATCACCTCGTACAACGCGCGGTCGAGCTCGAGCCCGGTCTGCATGAGGAACACCGCGGTGCCCACCGTCACGATGAGCATGCTCACCAACGTGACCGACACCGCAAGGCGCAGCACCTCGGTGCCGATGCGCTTGCCGAACGCCTCGATATCGCGCCGGCCCCGCGCCTCCGCCCACATGGCGAGCACGAGCACCGCCATCGTGGTGACGCGGATACCTCCCGCCGTGCCCCCTGAGCCACCGCCGATGAACATGAGGATGTCCTCAAGA
Organism: Actinomycetes bacterium; assembly: GCA_023432235.1. GTDB lineage: Bacteria > Actinomycetota > Actinomycetes > Actinomycetales > Demequinaceae > Demequina. The sequence continues at coordinate 1,283 of JAEYUX010000187.1, read as the reverse complement.
AGCCACGTGGATTCGCGCGCCTGCCCGATGTCAAAGGAGCTGAAGCCACCCGAGCGTTGGTTGATCGACTGGAAAAAGATGTTGCCAATGGTCGACGCCGTCGAGTGACTGCCGAGCGTGGCTGGGTTGGACCACTCGAACACCGCGAGCAGGGCCGCCGAGAGAAGGCTCAGCGTGACGATCGTGACAAGGGTGATCTTGGTGTGAAGCGTCCACCGGCGGGGGTGGCGCCAATCACGCAACATGTTGAGGTACACCGGGAAGCCAAGTGCGCCCACCGCGACGCCGAGGCCAATGGGGGCAAGCATCCACAGGTCGCCCGCATACGGCGTAAGCCCAATGGGGTCCGGCGAAAAGCCCGCGTTATTAAAGGCAGAGACCGCATAGAACGCGGAGTAACCGATCGAGGTGCCCACCTCGTAATCGAGCGTAAGGAAGCGGGGGAGTAGCACCAAGAAGATGATCACTTCGGCCGCAGTCGAGACCGCGACGATGGTGGTGAGCAACGACCGCAAGTCCCCCAAGCCCGTCGAGCGTGCCTCGCCGGCGGCGAGAATGCGCTGGGTGAGGCCCAAGCGTCGGCTCACTGCAAGGCTGGCAAGCGACGCAAGCGTGATGATGCCAAGGCCGCCCACCTTGATCGCAACCCCCATGACCGCAAGGCCAAACGGGGACCAGTACGTGCCGACATCCACAGTGCTGAGGCCAGTCACACATACGGCCGACGTTGCGGTGAACAATGCGTCAACAAACGGTGCGCGCACGCCGCTCGTCGTCGCGGCGGGAAGAGACAAGAGGCCGGTAAACAGCAAGATGACCATGCCGAAGGCACCCAGGGCGAGCCGCGCCGGGTGTTGCAGGGCGATCCGATCAATCTGGTGATCGACCCACTTGCGCACTGTGCGCTGTGATGGCATCCGTCTCCCTCGCAAGCCCGGCGAGAATTCGCCGACCCAACTGGTCACTGTGGCACGAAAAACGCGCCTTTCACATCATCGGCACGTTGGCACACCTTCACAACAGTCACATTGGCCCCTACAGTGAGAGTGCCTTCTGGCCGATACACGCGGCGAGCGCTTCAAAAGGAGATCCGTTGCCCGACAATTCCGCACCCCGCTTCCTCACGGTTGCTGAGGTGGCCGAGATGTGCCGCGTATCCAGGATGACTGTGTATCGATGGGTGCACGCAGGCGAACTGCCCGCTGTGCGCTTCGGTAAGTCTTTCCGCGTCCCTCAGGACGCCGCACGCGAGTTTGTTGAGCGCGCCTCGCTCACCGCGTCAT
>JAEYUX010000163.1 GCA_023432235.1 Actinomycetes bacterium | reverse complement strand
CGGCGCGCGCTGCGGCCACCACGGTGGCTGCCGGGTCGTTCCACAGGTAGAGGCGGGGGTACACCGGAATGCAGTGACCGCCCACCGCGATGCCAGGCTGGTGGATGTGGCTGTAGGGCTGCGAGTTTGAAGCCTCGATCACCTGATAGACGTCGATGCCGTTTTCTGCAGCGAAGCGAGCGAACTGGTTGGCGAGGCCGATGTTGACATCGCGGTACGTGGTCTCGGCGAGCTTCGCGAGCTCGGCGGCCTCCGCGGAACCGAGGTCCCACACTCCATTGGCGCGCTTGAGGTCGGGGCGCTCGTCGAAGTCGAGCACGGCGTTGTAGAAGTCAATCGCGCGAGCAGCGCCCGCGTCGGAAAGGCCGCCGACGAGTTTGGGGTATTTGCGAAGGTCCTCGAAGACGCGGCCCGTCAGCACACGCTCAGGGGAGAACACCAAGTGGAAGTCCTCACCTTCGGTCAGGCCCGAGATCTTCTCGAGAAGAGGCTTCCAGCGGGTACGGGTGGTGCCGACGGGCAGCGTCGTCTCGTAAGAGACAAGCGTGCCCTTGGTGAGGTGCTTACCGAGCGACTCGGTGGCAGCGTCCATCCAACCGAAGTCGGGGCGGGCCTCATCGTCAACGAACAACGGGACAACCAAGACCACCGCGTCGGCGCCAGGGACGGCGTCGGCATAGTCCGTTGTCGCACGCAACTTGCCCGCGGGCACAAGCGTGCTGAGGTGCTCCTGGAGGTGTGCCTCGCCCGGGAACGGCTCCTGAGCGGCGTTCACCAGGTCCACCACGGTCTGGTTGACGTCAACGCCCACCACCTCGTGTCCCTTGTTGGCGAACTGCACCGCAAGCGGGAGTCCAATCTTTCCGAGGGCGATGACGGCAATCTTCATGGCTCGATTCTATGGTGCGAGGAGGAGGTGGCGGCGCGACCGAAGGCCTGAGGTAGGCTCGCGACGTTGCACCAGGCAGCCCCGGCGCGGAGGCCGCGGGCCAGAATCCAACCGGGGATCATCATGACGACCACGTTCCACTGGTTCACTGCACGGTGGCGATGGATTCTGTTGCCGGTACTGGCCTTTGTGGCACTCGTCTCATGGGCGTTCGCCTCGCCGGTTGGGGCGAGTCCCGACGACGATTATCACCTCGTCAGTATTTGGTGCGCCGATGGGGGCAGCGAATACTGCGAGCAGGGTTCCAAACCGGAGCTTCGCGTGGTCGCGGAAGGTTTTCGCGAGGTCATCTGCTTCGCGCAGGATCCGGAAGAGAGCGCCGGTTGCCAAGATGGAGTCTGGTCCGGCTGGGCGTCCAGCACCTACGAGACCAAACGCGGCAACTTCTACGGCGAATACCCACCCGTGTACTACGGCGTCCAGCGTGTGTTTGCTGGCGATGACGTCCAGTTCAGCGCGCTTGTCATGCGGATTGTCAATGCGGTGCTGTTCGTGGGGTTGGCGACGGCGCTCGCCGTGCTATCGACTCCGTCCCGCCGCCGCACGGTGATTCTCGGTTGGACGATCGCTCTCGTCCCGCTCGGAATGTTCCTCATTCCTTCAAACAACCCAAGTGGGTGGGCGATCACTGGGGTGGGGACGGCCTTTGTCGCGCTGCTCGGTTGGATGGAGCAAGAGGGGCGCCGACGCTGGGCGCTCGGAGCTCTGTATGTGCTCGGCGTGCTGATGGCGGCAGGCTCGCGCGGGGATGCGGCCGTGTATGTGGCAGGCGCCTCTGTCGCGGCACTCATTCTCACGTTTGCGCGAACGAAGCCGTGGCTCTTCAGGGCCGCGCTGCCCGCGGCGGGCCTCGTCATTGCTGTCGTCTTCTTGTCGATGGCGGGCCAGGCCGGGGTAGGAGCGACTGGTTTCAGTGGCGGAGGAAGTGATCTCGAGGCAGTGGGCGATGCGGAGGCGCCGCCGACTGCACTGGGGCTGGCGGCGTACAACCTCTTGATGATCCCGTTCTTGTGGACGGGAGTGTGGGGATCATGGGGCCTTGGCTGGCTCGACACGATGATGCCAGCTGTGGTCTTGTGGGGTGCAGCGGGCACTTTTGTCGCCATTGGCTTCACCGGCCTGCTCGGAGCGTCTGTGCGTAAAGTGATCGCGCTCGGTGGGGTGCTGACGGTGCTCGTGCTGGTGCCGGTGTACGTGCTGACCAAGGGTGGTGACACCGTTGGCGAGAGCGTGCAGCCGCGCTATTTGCTTCCGCTCATCGCGCTGTTGTGCTTTGTGCTTGTCACTGAGTCGGGTGCGCGGCTCAGAGGCTTCGGGCGTCTGCAGACCACGGTTCTGGTGATGGCCCTCAGCACCGCCAACCTCGTCGCGCTGCAGGTGAATATCCGCCGCTACGTCACGGGCATTGAGCAACAGGGCCTCGATCTCGACGCCGGACGCGAGTGGTGGTGGTCAGGCGCCGTCCTTGGACCCAACGCGGTGTGGCTCATCGGTAGCCTCGCCTTCGCTGGGGCGCTCGCACTCGTCTGGCCGTTCTTGCGGGAGGGCGTTGAAGCGCAACCACGCGACACCGAGCACGCTCACGCATAGCCCGAAAGCGACCGTTCCGAGCAGCCACACGGCGGTGGGCCCGAGCGGTGCGCCATCCCACCACCACTCGGCGCCTGCGTCGAGGCTCAGTTGCTCCACATCGAAGCCCGTCACATAGCGCCGGAGCGTGCCATAAAGCGCCACCGAGTTGGCCACGGTGAGCAGGATGATCGCCGGAATCACATGCCAATGGGTAGGGCGCACCGAGCGCTTCTCGGTGCCAACCAAAAAGAGACCACCAAGCACGATGACGAGCGGAACGAGGTAGCGGGGCTGAACGTTCTCGCTCACCACGCTCATGCCCACGGTGAGGACGTAGACCGGCAACGCGTATAGCGTGGCAATGAGCGCGACGATCATCGTCGCCTTCCGCCAGGGCATGATCCGCAGGCCCAGCGACACAAAGGCGATGAACACCGCGCCTGCGCCAAACTCCACCATCGAAAAGCCGGGCCAGGTTTCCATGAGCCATCCGAGGCCCCAGGATCCGAATACGCCAGACCACAGCATCGGAATCGAGATCATGTTGAACGCGAGCACCGCGGCCTGGTTTCGCGGCTCACCTCCCAAGGTGCCTGCGTCAACGCCGCCGTTGAGACCACCTGTGGCGACGTCCGAGTTTCCCGAGGCGAGGAAGAGCATCGCAGCGACGATGACGAGCGCACCCGGCAGGATGAGCTTGAGTGCATAAGCCTTGGTCCGCGCGAAAGCGAGAACTGACGCGATGCCGAGGCAAATCATCGAGTAAACCGCTGCGTCGGTGCGTGCCCCGGCTGCGAGCAGGACTGACAGCACCGTCAGAGCTCCCAGAGCCCAAGCCCGTCTTCCCTCGGTGCGGAACCAGCCATAGGCCGCGACCCACGCATTCCCCACACCAATGACCGCCCAGCTACCGGGGTTATTGGACGCGATGAGATGGCCAGCGAGCGGCACCATTGAGATGGTCCAGCCCGCGAGGAGCGGCACCCGTAGATCTCGGGGGACGAGAAATGCGATGGCTGTGGTGAGTGCAACAAAGAGAAAGACACTGATGAAGCGCATTGTGAGCGCGGCACCTTGTACGTCATAGGAGGCGAGCGGGTTGAAGGCGGCGTAGTACAGCGGGGGATAGGCGTTGATCCAGTTGCCATGCGACACAGATTGGGTGGGCCCGGTCACCGCGGGCCACTCTTGACATGCTGCGCTCTGCTCAGGACCTGCGACAAAGCATGGTGACATTGCGATGCCGGGCGGCACGAGGCGGTGGGAGCCGTGGTGCGGGTCAGGCAAGCACAAGTCAGTCCGAGACTCTTGCGCACACCAAATGCTCGCGAGGTGGTAGTCGTCGTCGGGAGAAGCCCCGATCGGCGATGCGACTGCCCACACACCAAGCGACAGGAAAGTGAGCAAGGGGACGATATATATGGTCCGGACATGCGCGCGGAACCACCCGCGCAGATCACCATTGATCTGCTTCATTGAACTGCGTGCCTCTCCCTCAGCGTGAAGGCGCTATTCCTCGTAGAGTCGCGGTGCCTTGTTGACAGCTTCGATCGCCTTCTTGAAATCAACGCCAACCACATCCAGGTACCACTTGAGGTTGGGATAGCGCGGGGCGTTCTCTTCTTGCACAAGGCGCAATGCTTCTTCACGGGTCAGGTCGCCTTCGCGCACCTGGTTGCTGCGGAAGGTGTCGTGCTCGGTGAAGCCGGCGATTGTGTAATACGCGTAGTTGTAGAACGCGGCAGTGCCGTCGCCAATGCGCCACGTGGTTTGGGTGTCGGGAGCGCGCTCCCAGTCGTACTCGGAGTCGAGAGTGTCCTCGATCTGCCTCTCGTCCCAACGCCAATAGTCGAAGATGTGGAAGTAGTCGGTCTTTTCCGTGAAGCTGCGGTAGTACTCGCCCGAAAGCGTGTCCCAAAGGGATTGGTTGAAGTAAGCCGGGCTTCTCAGCATCGCGCCGAACCGTAGGGATTGGTAGCGAAGTTGCTTCATCGCGCCATGCGTGTACACACGCTCCTCGGCGAAATAGGGCGGTACCCCGAGGAAGCCAGCCTTGAAGTGCGTGACCTCAAGGGGGTTGATGCCCCACAGGTTGAGCGAGATGCCGGTCTGTTGCTTGATGGTCTCGATGTATCGGAAGAAGTGCTTGTCGCCAGCCGTCAGCACGCTCAGCATTCCGAGATGTGGATCCTTGATCCATGCATTGAGATTGTGGCGGATGTACTCACGCTTCTTGGTGATGTCCGCCGCCACGATGATGTTCTCCACGCCCAGCTTGGACGACATGCGGCTGATGTTGCGGCGTCCAAGATCGGTGACCATTCCCCAGTCATACGTATAGGTCACGGGACGCAGACCAAGCTCATTGACGATGAGGTGGAGGCCGTAGCAGCTATCACGGCCACCTGAGAACGGGACGAGCACCTCGTCGCCGTGAGGGCGACGATACGGTTCGATGAGTTCGAACAGTTCCTCTTTGGGGCGGGGCTGGTTGCGGGGCTTGTAGTTGAGGCAGTAGTTGCAGACACCCTCGTCATCGAAGGTGATGAACGGCATCGTTTCCGGCAGCACACAGCGAGTGCAGCGTCGGAAATTGGGCGTCGGGAAGATGAGGAGCTTCTCTTCCTCCTTTGACACACCCAAGCCCGGAACGAGGTCGACAGAACGGTTCGCCCATTCCTTAAGCGGCACCTCGGCCCCATTGGAGGGAACATCGAGCACGATCGGTTCGCGGACCTGGACGATGTTCTCTGCGCCGATCTGCGTGAGGGGGTAGCGCTCCGACGAGAACACCTTGCCGCCGCTCTTGTCACCCAAGTAGAGGCTGCCGTTGTTCGACATCAGGGCGAGCTTGCCTTGGGCTGGGATCAAAACGGCTGACGCGACGATGCCTTCTGCGAGCTCGAGGACACGGGCTGCCGCCTCCTCCACAGTTGAGCCCTTGTCGAGCTGCGACGCGACGATCGCTGGGATCACCTCGGTGTCGATGGTGAGAGCCGGCTCCTTGCCGATCTCGTTCCACACGGCCTGCTCATTCACGATGATGCCGTTGTGGATGACGATCACTTGGTCACGAAGCACCGGCTGGTTATCCGCAGTGCCGTTCGTGACGAGCCTGCTGTGGCCGAAGAACAAGTTGCCGAGCGTCGGGATGCGCTTGAGGAGCCGATCGATCGGGATGTCACCGCGGTACGCCTGGTAAGCGCCATTGGTGTGCACCACCATGCCGCTTGAGTCACGACCACGCTGCTGGGCGTGCTTGACCAGGGCCTTTGCGGAGGTGGCGTCAAGCGCAGTGTCGCCAACAAATCCGAATATTCCGCACACGGCAGATCTCCTGTCCCTAGCGAAGGCGGTCCGTAGCGCCGAACTGCCAACGCGCGCCGTCCAATGGTGCCACGATCAAACCCCATGGTTGAACCTCAGCCGCCATTCTTGGCCCGTCATGTGTTTCGTTTGGCACGGGACTCCGGCAACGACGAACGAACGACATTTGTGGCTTCGCGCACAATGACATCGGCGATCGCTTTGAGCGAGTGGCGAGTGGTCGCTTCGTGCGCGAGCCGCTCCCTTTCTCTTGGCGCCAAAGGTTCTGACGCTGCAGTCAGCATTGCCTTCGCAACGGCTTCGATGTCATACGGTACGGCGACGCCTGCTGAGTCAGCGCCGAAAGAAGCGAGCAACTCGTCTGTGGGGCCAACTCCCGTGAAAATCACTGGGCAACCACACGCAAGCGATGCGTACACCTTGGTCGCCACTGCATACTCGTTCGCGGCTACGGGGGCAAGGCTCGCGACAGAAGCGGTGGCGGCGGCGAGGATGGGCGCGAGCGTGGCGGGTGGGACAGGCGCGTGGAAGGCGACATGATCGCTGATTCCTAGTTCCGCAACCCGTGCGATCATCGACTCTCGCTCTTCGCCCGTCCCGTAGTACAAGAGTCGGGCGGCTGGAACTTGATCGAGGATCTTCGCCAGAGCTTCCACAAAAATGCCCGCTCCGTGCCACGAGGCATGCGTGCCCGCGTAAACAAATACCGGTGTCGCTGGCGGCTCTTGGCCGTCGTAGTGAAAAGCTCGAGTATCGGCGCCAAAGCCAATCGGTATGGCGGGCGAGGTGACGCCGGCTCTCCGAAACCGACCCACAAGAGGTTCATGCGCGGCAAAGAGAACAGCAGCGCCCTCAAGGCCCCACGCCTCGATCCTCTTCAGCACACTGATAACGAACTTGGACCGGACCACCAACTCCGCGGCGTCGGTCCAGTAGTCGGCAGCGCGGACCGCATATGGTCGCCGCCGCAAAGCCGCGACCATACGGACTACCGCCACCGTGGTGGGCGGCGGCTCGACGATATAGATGTCCGGCCGACGGCTGAGCATGAGTCGGAATGCCAACGGCATGTCAAAACTCATGTAACTCAGGTAGCCACGCACATATTGCTGCTTGTCACGCTTCACCCGTGCGCGCCGTACCTTCACGCCCGGGGGGTCGTCATGTTGGAGTCCACGCGGGGGCTTCGCTGTAAAGACTTCGACCTCGTGGCCTTGCGCTTCAAACTCCTCGGCCCAAGTCCGCAGGATGGCTGATGCTGCCGAAACCTCCGGGCTAAAGACCCGGGTGGCGATAACTACTCTCATACTCGTCCAGCGAGAACACGCCCGACAAGTTGAGTTTGAATGCCGTGATCGACTTCGCCCGCCAGTTCTCTGGATGATGCGTGTGACGCGTCCTTGAGGGCGGCAATCTGATCTGCCGAGAGGCTTCGCAAGGTGTCGACGAGGGCATGTGCTGAAGTACCCCCAGTTATTCTTCCGACGCCGTATCGCTCGAAGTAATCGTTGATCTCAGGAGCAGGTGAGAAGACGAGTGCGAGGCGTGCCTGTACGAAATCAAAGAACTTGTTCGGCAGGTGATACAGGTGGCTCTTTGTCAACAACGGGTAAAGAAAAACGCCGATGTCGTACTGATTGAGCGTGCTGGGCAACTCGGCAGGTGGGATCGCGTCGTGAACGGTCACCTGCGCGCTTGTTGCGGCTCGAGCCCTAATCTCCGCGAGATATCCATTCGGGTCGCCGAGTAGATAGAGGTCAAGGCTGTACCGCTCTCCTAACTCATCCACCGCGTCGATCAGTTCCATGATGTTGCGCTCTGGATCCGCCGTGCCGGAATGAACGATGCGGATACGGTCCGGGTTCACCGGGGTGGGTGTGAGGTCACGCCACCATGCAGCATTTCTCACGGTCTCGGCCTCCACGCCGAACGTGTCCGCATAAAGCTTGGTCAGGCCGTAACTGACGCTGGTAATCGCGGCGGCGCGGGGCAGGTAGGAGCGACAAAGGTGCGCCATGTACGGCCCCACTAGAACGCGCCATGAGAAAATTGTGGCTCTCTCTTCGGGCGCCCACTCATGCATATCCGCGTAAACCGGAGCGCCTTGTGCAGCGGCGAAGGCAAGAGGAAGCGCTCGGCCGTCGTTGGCGACGACGAGATCGAAGCGACCCGCACCTAGCACGGCTGGCAGCACGGCCTTCTCGCCTGGGGCCGTGAGCTCAACCGAGCGGTGAAGCCGTAGGGCCAGACGGAGGACGCCAAGTGGTGTCTGGGGGAGCGAAGCGGCCGAGTCAGGGACTTGAATGTGGCGCGCGACGCCATGTGGAGCCTCGCCGTAGCCAACCGTTGTGACATCGCCGTGCTCGCGGAGCACCTCGATCTGGCGTAGCACGCGGGAATCCGCGTGGATGGGAGAAAACGATACGCAGAGGATGCGTGGACGCGCGGTCATGAGTCTTTCCTCGGTTGCGACTTGTGCCCATCAAGACCCGCGAGCGAGACCTGAAGTCCGAACTGGGGGACCTTCTGGGCCAGTTCGGCAAACGAACCGATGCCGAGCACGGTTCCTTGGTCTAGGTAACAGATTTGGTCGTAGTCCTTAATGGTTGAAATGCGATGTGCAACGGCGACGATGGTGACTTCTCCTTCGAGACTCTTCAGCGCTCGAACAACGTCGTCCTCGGTCTTCGTGTCGAGGGCGCTTGTCGCTTCGTCTAGGACAAGGACAAGCGGGTCGCTGTATAGGGCGCGCGCGATGCCAAGCCGTTGCTGCTGACCGCCCGACAACGTCGCTCCGCGTTCGCCGATTCGCTCGTCAATGCCGCGTCCGCGGTCTTCAATCAGCGACGTCAACTGGGCCTTCTCGATCACCTCGAGGACCTTCTCGCGGTCGTAATCGTCATCCCAGGTGAGGGCGATGTTCTGGCCGATTGTGCCGTCGAAGAGCGTCAC
>JAEYUX010000119.1 GCA_023432235.1 Actinomycetes bacterium | reverse complement strand
GCCATCGGCGTTGGTAGGCCGGGATGTCGCGTCGTAGGCAGGTAGAGGCGGCCGACGCCGCCGCTCGGTTGGCACGGGCCCGGTCCCGGGCCGATTTCAGGCGCGTCGCGCGACGCTTCACTCCTTCCGACGAGACGCTCTCCCGGCCGCGGACACGGATCGTTCCAGACCGCACGCCGCTCGCGATGCCGCCGATTCCGCCCGCCCCCCGCGCACCGGTGGTGCCGGGACTCGACGTTGATCTCAGCGACATCATTCGGCCGCTCGAGGATCCAGGCCCACAGATCGATGACTCGGCGGCCCCGGCGGTCACGGTTCCCGTGCCCGAGGAACTCGAGGTCGTGGAGCCGGAGCCGGAGCCGGAGCCTGAGCCGGAACCAGAGCCTGAGCCGGAGCCGGAGCCAGAGCCTGAGCCGGACCCAGAACCAGAGCCTGAGTCGGAGCCAGAACCAGAACCGGAGCCAGAACCAGAACCGGAACCTGATCCGGAACCCGAGCGTCGTCCCCGGCGTCGAGGGGCGCGTGCTCGGGTCGCGATCGCGATTGTGCTTGCGCTTCTTGCATCGGCCTACGTGGGCGCCCAAGCGTGGGCTGCGCAGCGAGTCGCGGACGGTGTGATTGTGCTGGGCGTGGACCTCAGTGGCATGTCGCAAGCAGAAACCAACAGCGCGCTGACGCAACTGGCTAGTGATCTTGAGGCCACGCCGCTGGAGCTCCAGGCTGCTCACTTCGTGCACTCAGTGTCGCCATCGGAGGCGGGTCTTGAACTCGATGTCGATGGCACTGCATCCAAGGTGGTGGGATTCACGCTCGACCCGGCGCGACTCATTGCTCGCCTGCAAGGCGGCGACGAGGTCGAACCGGAGATGACCGTTGATCGAGGGGCCTTCGTTGCGGCCATCGACAAGGCGGTAGCGGAACTTGACCGCGACCAGGCGCCAGCGAACGTTCGTATCGAGAACGCTCGGGTGGTTGCCGAGGGTGGCGACCCGTCAATCGTCGTGGACGCCACCGCGACTGCCGACGCCGTGCTCGAAGCGTGGCCCCAAACGAGCGTCGTTGACGTTGTCGCTCAGATTGAGCATCCCCACATCACGCGCGCACAGGCCGAGGCGTTCACGGACCTCATGAATGGGCGTGAGTTCGCGGAGCCTATTCGCCTGCTCAGTTCCAACCGCGATGTAGAGCTTGATGCTGCGACGTGGAGCGCGCACGCGCGAGTAGTTGACCGTGACGGCACGCTCACCCTTGAGGTGGATGGCGAGGCCCTCGCCGCTGAACTTCTCGAGCAGTTCCCAGACCTCAACAACGACGCCCGCGGTGCGTCCGTCAGCTTTGACGACGCACATCAACTCGTTGTGGATGCAGGCGCACCCGGGCGGATCATCGATGGGGAAGCGCTGGGAGACGCGGTTCTCGACGCTGCGAGCCGCCCAAGCCGCGCCGTGCTCATGCCATATGAGATCACCGAGCCCGTTCCGGTGGTGCCCGGACTCGACGTGACCGACTTCAAGGAGAAGGTCTCGTCCTTTGACACCCCGCTCACGAACGAGCGCATCCGCACTCTCAACCTCATCCATGCGGCAAGCAAGGTGAGGGGCACCATCTTGTTGCCGGGGGACACGTTCGATCTCACTGAGGTGCTGAGTCCCATCACGCGCGAAGGCGGCTACTACAGCGCAGGCGTCATCACCAACGGTGTTCACACCGAGGCGATCGGAGGTGGACTCAGCCAAATGGCGACCACCTCCTACAACGCGGCTTACTTCGCGGGCTTTGACATCCTCAAGCACCGCCAGCACTCCGTGTGGTTGCCGCGATATCCGGCAGGTCGCGAGTCCACCATTTATGTGGGCCAGATCAACATGGTGTTCAAGAACGACACCCCGTATGCCGCGGTGATGAACTCGTATGTCGCGAACAACCGGCTCTACGTCGAGGTGTGGTCGACCCCGCACTACACGGTCAACACGTGGGCCTCACCCAAGACGAACGTGAGGGCCGCAGGCACTCAACACGTCGCAGGCGACCACTGTGTGCCGTCAGCGGCGGGCCAGGCAGGGTTCACCATCACGAACTACCGCCAGGTGTTCCTCGGAGACGAGTTGGTCAAGGATGAAGCGGACACCTGGACGTATCGCCCGGACCACGCCATCGTGTGTGATTAGGCGCGCATCAACCCCCCATTTGCGGCGCTAGTATGTCGCTTATCCCCATGAACGACCTCAAGGAGCCATCGTGACGTACGTCATCGCCTTGCCCTGTGTAGACGTGAAAGACAAGGCATGCATTGACGAGTGTCCCGTTGACTGTATCTACGAGGGCGAGCGCATGCTCTACATCCACCCGGATGAGTGCGTTGACTGTGGTGCGTGCGAGCCGGTGTGCCCCGTAGAGGCGATCTACTACGAGGACGATGTCCCGGACAAGTGGGCTGACTACTACAACGCGAACGTCGAGTTCTTCTCGGAAATCGGTTCGCCCGGCGGTGCGGCAAAGATGGGCTTGATTGCTCACGACCACGACCTCATTAAGTCTCTGCCGCCGCAGAACGCCGAGTAGGCGAGGACGTGGGCCTTTACGGCTCTGCTCTGCCCGACTTTCCCTGGGATTCGCTCGGGCCATTTCGCGAGCGTGCGGCTCAGCACGTCGACGGAGTAATCGACTTATCTGTCGGTACGCCAGTCGATCCAACGCCTGCCGTTGTCGCCGATGCGTTGCGAGCCGCGGCGAATGCGCCCGGTTACCCGCAGACCTACGGCACGGCGCCCTTGCGGGAGGCCGTCGCAGCATGGTTTGAGCGCCGACGCCACGCTCCCGGGGTTGACCCGGCGGGGGTCTTGCCCACCGTTGGTTCGAAGGAGTTTGTCGCGCTACTGCCGGCAATGCTCGGTTTGGGTGCGGGCGATGTGGTTGTCCACCCGAGCGCGGCATATCCCACGTATGACGTAGGGGCCCGGCTCGCCGGGGCTACGCCGCTTCCGGCCGACGCTGTTGACGACTGGCGCGGCAACCCGGCGGTCAAGCTCGTATGGGTGAATTCGCCCTCGAACCCCACGGGCGCCGTCATGGCTCACGAGGCGTTGCGGGAGATCGTCGAGGCCGCGCGAGAAATCGGCGCGGTTGTCGCATCGGACGAGTGTTATGCCGAGCTGGGTTGGACCGAGCCGTGGGCGAGCGATGGTGCGCCGTCGATCCTCGATCCACGCGTGTGCGAGGGCAACCACGAGGGACTTCTCGCGGTCTACTCGCTGTCAAAGCAGTCGAACCTCGCCGGATACCGCGCGGCGTTCGCGGCAGGCGATGTCCGGCTCATCTCCTCGGTGCTCGAACTGCGCAAGCACGCAGGCTTCATGATGCCGTGGCCCGTTCAGGAAGCGATGCGCGTCGCCCTGGGCGACGACACCCATGTGGCAGTCCAACGCGCTCGCTATGGAAAGCGTCGGGCTGTGCTTGCACCCGCCTTGGTGGCGGCAGGGTTTACGATCGATGCTTCCGACGCCGGCCTCTACTTGTGGTCGACGCGCGGTGAAGGCGCGTGGGACACCATCGCGTGGCTCGCTGATCGCGGGATTGTCGTCGCACCCGGCACGTTTTACGGCGAGGCAGGGGCACGTCACGTGCGCATTGCGTTGACCGCGTCCGATACGGACATCGCTCAAGCGGCTCAGCGGCTCGTCAACGGAAAGTAAACTTGGTCCCAAGTGGTGTCCCGTGGCAGAGTGGCTCGGGGTGCTTCAAAGGAGGAGACATGACCCAGGAGACTGGCGCTCGACTGACGTTTGGTAGCACCACCACGGAGTTGCCGCTAGAACAAGCCTCGATCGGAAACGATGGAGTCTCGGTCGCCACTCTCCTCCATGACACCGGCCTCGTGACTGTTGACCCGGGCTTCATGAACACCGCGTCATGCGAATCCGCAATCACGTACATCGATGGCGACAACGGCATCCTCCGGTACCGCGGCTACCCGATTGAGCAGCTCGCCGAAAAATCGACGTTCCTTGAGGTTGCGTACCTGCTCATCCACGGTGACCTGCCCACCACGGATCAACTCACGGCCTTCAACAATCGTGTCGCACGGCACATGCACGTGCACGAAGGCATCAAGACGTTCCTCAATGCGTTCCCGCGCAGCGCTCACCCGATGGCGGTGCTATCGGGCGCCACGAGCGCGCTGTCGACGTTCTACCCGGAGTCGGTTGGCCGCGGCGAGTACGAGATCGAGCTCGCGACCGTTCAACTTCTTGCGAAGACCGCGGTGGTCATTGCGTACCTGCAACGCCGCGTGACCGGCGGTGAGCTTATTGAGCCTCGCCCCGGTGGGCACTACGTCGACGAGTTCATGCGTATTGCGTTCTCCGGCCCCGATGGCGAACTCGATATTGACCCCACTGTGCGCCGCGCTCTCGATCTGCTCCTCATTCTTCACGCAGACCACGAGCAAAACTGCTCGACGTCAACCGTCCGTATCGTCGGCTCGTCGCAAGCAAACATCTACGCATCCGTCTCCGCCGGCATCGGCGCTCTTTCTGGGCCGCTCCACGGGGGCGCGAACGAGGCCGCGCTGCGGATGTTCGATCAGATCAAAGAGTCGGGCGACACGATCGAGCAGTTCGTCGCCAAGGTGAAGGATCGTGCTGAGGGTGCTCGCCTCATGGGATTCGGGCACCGCGTCTACAAGTCATATGACCCGCGCGGCGCCGTCGTGAAAAAGGTCGCCGACACTGTGCTCGACCAACTGGGTGGCAACAACGAGACCTTCGATATGGCCAAGCGCCTCGAAGAGATCGCGCTGAGCGATGAGTACTTCATTGAGCGCAAGCTCTACCCCAACGTCGACTTCTACACGGGCCTGCTGTACTCGGCAATGAAGTTCCCCGTGCAGATGTTCACGCCACTGTTCGCGCTTGGGCGGATGCCGGGCTGGATTGCGCATTACCGCGAGATGATGAACGACCCGCGTACAAAGATCGGTCGCCCGCGCCAGATCTACACCGGCGAGATCGAGCGCGACTACGTGGCGATCGACGAGCGCTAACGCGTTGCGCTAGCCCGTGGTCACGGACACGCGCACACCGCGGTAATCCGCAAACTGCTCGGGCGGCGTCTCGGTGCTCCAGGAGCCCGATCGGTCCCAGCGCACGCCTGCACGGTCGACCCACGCGACCGACGTATTCGATGCCGTGGCGATAGCCCACGCTTGAAGAGCCCGCACGGACTCATCCGAATCGTCGAGCGGCTGAACGCCGAGCTCCATGCTCGCCGACTCCTGGCCGAGCACTTCGACGCTGTAGGAAGGGCCAAGGTCGGCGCGCAGGCGCGCGGCGAACGCTTCGGCGGTACGCGGCTGTGCCGAATTGACCACACACGTCACCACAGCGTCGGCGTCACCGGTGAATGCCCGCGACCATGCGCGTGCCTCTTCCTCGTGATCCCCGTAAGCCTCTGGGTAACCCGAGCGCTGCACGGCCTGCGCCGCGTCCGTCACCCGCATGTTCTCCCACCCGTCAACCTTTTCGAGCGCGGCGTAGAACGTGTTTGTCGAGTAATACGGATCCTGAATCTCCTCGGGAGTGCCCCACCCTTGAGATGGGCGCTGCTGGAAGAGCCCAAGCGAGTCCCGGTCACCCCAATCGAGGTTACGGAGGCCGGACTCTTGGATCGCGGTTGCGAGTCCCACCGTCATGCCGTTCAGCCCGTAGCCGCGCTGGAACGCGACACCGCTGATAAGGGCGGCGTTGTTCGCGGACTCGAGGGGGAGTTCGTATGTGCGAGCATCGTCCACCGTGACGTAGCAACGCTCGCGCTCGGGCGTTACGGTGTCATCACTTAAGAGGTCGGGGCCCCACAGCACCGCGGCGGCGGCGACGCCCACAAACGCGATTGCGGCGATCGCCGCACCCCCACGTCCCATTAATTCGCATGCAAGGCGGCGTTGAGCTCGACGCCTGCACCGTTTCGCGCGACTGCTTCGATTGCGCCGGACACTGAATTGCGACGGAACAGCAAACCGTTCTTGCCCGCGAGCTCGCGGGCCTTGACGACCACCGGTTCGCCAGCGTCGTCCTGCTGACCCACGAGCACCACTTTGGAGCCGGCGGTGACATAGAGACCTGACTCGACGATGCAGTCATCGCCCAAGGGGATGCCGAGCCCGGCATTGGCGCCGAGCAGGGAGCGCTCGCCAATGGAAATTACTTCCTTGCCGCCGCCGGACAGCGTGCCCATGATCGAGGCGCCGCCACCGATGTCAGAGCCGTTGCCTACAACGACTCCTGCGGAGATGCGGCCCTCCACCATTGAGGTGCCGAGAGTGCCAGCGTTGAAGTTGACGAAACCTTCGTGCATGACCGTGGTGCCTTCAGCGAGGTGCGCACCCAGGCGGACGCGGTCAGCGTCGGCAATGCGGACCCCGGTGGGAAGCACGTAGTCCACCATGCGCGGAAACTTATCGACGCCGTACACGGTGAGGTGCTTGCCAAATGCACGGAAGCGCGCGCGGGTCATCTCAAAGCCGTCAACCGCACACGGGCCCGCGGACGTCCACACCACGTTAGGGAGGATCCCAAAGATCCCGTCGAGATTGACTCCGTGAGGCCGCACGAGGCGGTGCGAGAGGAGGTGGAGGCGCAAGTAGGCGTCGGGAACCGTCTCGGGAGCGTCGTCCGTGTCAATTTCGATGAGGAGCAACTCAGTGCTCGTGTGACGGAGCTCGTCCGATTGCACCGCCGCTTCGAGTTGCCGCGGTGGATTTGGTGTGGCCGGGGCGTCGCCAAGTGCCGGAGAGGGATACCAGGTATCGAGGACATTGCCGCTGCCATCAAGAGTTGCAAGTCCGTAGCCGTGCGCCTTCATGGCCCAAAGCCTACGACGGCACGCCGCCTACCATTGCCCCATGGACGAGCCTTGGTCGGCGGAAAACGACGATGTCCCGCCGCGACCACGCAGAGACGCGCCAATTCCGCCGCCGTGGTACGAGGAGGTAGCGCCCACTCCATTGAGCGAGAAGGCGCATGAGGAAGCGCGGCGCGCCGTGCGGATCTGGCGCATCGTGGGCCTCGTCGTCGCGGTTCTTCTCATCATCTACGCGATCAACGTGGTGCGGGCGTACGTCGCGCTTTCGGAGGAGAGTCGATTTGAGATCACCTTCGCCGCGTTCTACGCGGTACTGATCCAGATCGCTGGGTGGTGGTTCGTCAGTTGGGCCGTGACGCGCCGATAGGATCGGCGCATGACTTTGAGCGTGGTTCCGGGCGCGCCCGTCGAGGACCTTGCGCGGGCGCTCATCGATATCCCTTCCGTTTCGGGGGACGAGCGCGCCATCGCCGACGCTGTCGAGACTGTGCTTCGCAGTTGCGATCACCTTGAGGTGACGCGTCTGGGCGATGCGCTCGTCGCGCGGACCACACTGGGCCGCCTCGAGCGCGTCATTGTTGCGGGGCATCTCGACACGGTTCCCGTGAAGGACAACCTGCCGTCGCGCTTGTCAGCGGATGGGCTCGACATCATCGGCCGTGGTGCCGTTGATATGAAGGGCGGACTGGCAGTCCAGCTTCAACTCGCGGTCGAGTTGAGTAATCCAGTGCGGGATGTCACGTGGGTGTTCTACGACCATGAAGAGGTGGAGGCCACGCTCAATGGTCTCGGTCGCATCGCGCGCGAGCGTCCCGACCTGCTTGCGGCGGACTTCGCGATCCTTGGTGAACCCACGGAGGGCGTCATCGAGGGCGGCTGCAATGGCACCGTGCGGTGCGAAGTGACAGTTCACGGTGTTGCGGCCCATTCGGCGCGCGCGTGGAAAGGCACCAACGCCGTGCACGCTGTTGCGCCCCTTCTCGATCTTCTCGGTCAGTACGAACCCCGCGCGGCGGAGGTTGACGGGCTTACCTATCGCGAGAGCCTCAATGCCGTGGGGATCACGGGCGGCATCGCGGGCAACGTCATTCCGGATCGCTGCACTGTCACTGTGAACTTTCGCTTTGCGCCAGACAACTCGGTCGATCACGCCAAAGCGCGGGTGGAGGCAGTTGTCGCTGATGCGCTCGCGGCGGTGGTCGGAGCCGGGCGCGCCACGTCATATGACGTGACGTGGACGGATGAATCGTCGGGTGCGCGCCCTGGACTTGATGCTGCTCTCGCTCAAGAGTTTGTGGAGGCCGTTTCTGCCACCGGTGTGGGGGCGCCGCGAGCCAAGCTCGGGTGGACCGACGTCGCTCGCTTTGGCGCGATGGGAATCCCCGCCGTGAATTATGGGCCCGGAGACCCTGAACGCGCGCACGCCTCGGGCGATGAGGAACGGTGTCCAATTGATCAGATCAAGCGGTGCCACGCGGCTCTAGGCGCGTGGCTCGGTGGTGCGTAGCGCCACGGCCTCTCAAGGAGGAAAGATGCGCGATTATCGTCGCGGCCCCGTGCTCTTGCGCGGCAAGAATGTCCCGTCCACCACGACGTCCGGCCGCCTCCTGCAGCCGCACCAGGCTCACAACTGGCTTCACGAAGACCCGTGGCGAG
Source organism: Actinomycetes bacterium (assembly GCA_023432235.1). Lineage (GTDB taxonomy): Bacteria > Actinomycetota > Actinomycetes > Actinomycetales > Demequinaceae > Demequina. The sequence continues at coordinate 2,321 of JAEYUX010000119.1, read as the reverse complement.
TGCTGCGCATTCAGTCTGAGTTTGTCGAGGGCTTTGGCGCCCTCGCGGCGCTCGGCCCGGCGATCTCGGTGTTCGGTTCGGCTCGGTCAAAGCCTGGGAGCTGGGAGTACGAGGCGGCAGTCGAGATTGCGACCAAGCTGGTCGAGGCCGATTTCGCTGTCATCACCGGCGGCGGCCCGGGCGTGATGGAAGCCGCCAATAAGGGCGCGCATGAGGCAGGCGGAGTGTCCGTGGGACTCGGCATCGAGTTGCCGTTCGAGCAGGGGCTCAACGAGTACGTCAACCTTGGTCTCGAGTTCCGTTACTTCTTTGCGCGCAAAACGATGTTCGTCAAGTACGCGCAGGGTTTCATCGTGCTCCCCGGAGGCTTTGGCACCTTCGACGAGCTGTTCGAGGCGCTCACCTTGGTCCAGACGCGCACGATCACCCGTTTCCCCGTGGTGCTCTTTGGCCACGAGTACTGGGACGGGCTTGTCGCGTGGCTCCGTGATTCAGCGGCTGCCGGCGGCATGATCTCGCCCACGGACCTCGATCTCGTCATCGTCACTGACGACGTCGACGAAGCGGTCGAGCACGTCCAGGCAGAACTCGCACCCGTTCCGCCCCGTGACTAGACGCAAGCCCTGATGAGGGGGCGGCTGTCATCACGCGAGAGCGTCGCGTAGAATAGGGGAGGCGCCAAGGAGCGCCACTCGTTCGGCACAAGGAGTTCTCCAGCATGGCTGCTATGAAGCCCCGTACCGGTGACGGCCCGATGGAGGTCGTGAAGGAGGGTCGCGGCTATGTGATGCGCGTACCCCTTGAGGGCGGCGGCCGCCTCGTGGTGGAAATCAACGCTGACGAGGTGAAGCAACTCGGCGACGCCCTTCTCGGCGCGCTTCCTCAGTAACGTTCCGCTTCAGTTCGCGGTCATTACCGTGAGCACGCCATCGCCAACGGTGAGCAGGCTCGCCCGCACATCATCTCGATGGCGCACAATACGCAACGCCTCACGCACCGCCGTCGTGTCCGCATCGCGCTGAGCGGGATCCGCAACTCGGCCCCGTGCAAGTGCGTGCGCCATGATGATGAGCCCGCCCGGGCGCGTAATGCGCAGTGCATGCTCCATGTAACCGGCGAATTCTGAGCGTCGGCCGTCAATGAGAACCACGTCGTAGCCGCCATCGGTGAGGCGGGGGAGCACGTCGAGCGCCCGGCCCGTGATGAGGCGGGTGCGCTCCGGGGGGAAACCGCCAGAGGCGAAGACAGCGCGGGCTGCCTTGTGGTGCTCGGCCTCGACGTCAATAGTGGTGAGGACGCCGCCCGGCTCCATCGCGCGCAACAAGTACAGCCCAGACACACCGACGCCGGTGCCGATCTCGACAAGGTTGCGTGCACGGACCGCGGCAGCGAGGGTGGCGATGCATGCGCACGTCGCAGGAGAAAGCGGCTCCACACCAAACTGGTCGGCCGCGTCGCGTGCGGCGAGCAAGGCGTCGTCTTCGCGAATGAAGTCGTCCGCAAATGCCGCGATCGCCGCGTCGATGCTCATGAGACCTCCTGGTGTGATGCTATCTGCACCACATTCGAGGTTGCGTATGGCTCGCGCATGGGAACATAGAGGAGCAACAAGTCGTTACCGACACGTGAAGGAGGCCGACGCATGAGCATCACCCCGGCGCCGACCGCCGAAACTGTTCAAGACTTGACGTGGCACAACATCGTTGAGCAGCACGCATCGCGCGTGTATCGCTTGGCCTACCACCTCACCGGCAACCAGCACGATGCTGAAGACCTCACGCAGGACGTATTCGTTCGCGTGTTCAACTCGCTGTCGCAGTACAAGCCGGGCACGTTCGAGGGTTGGCTACACCGCATCACGACCAATCTCTTCTTGGATCGCATGCGCCGTAAGGCGCGCATTCGCTTTGATTTCATGGCCGATGACGACGCCGGGGTTGCGACCTCCGACAGCTTCGACCGAGACGAGCGTTCAGGCCAGCCCGAGGAAGCCTTCGACATGTCGCACCTTGGCGCTGACATTATCGAGGCACTCGCCGATCTGCCCCCGGAGTACCGCGCGGCCGTCGTGCTGAGCGACATCGAGGGACTTTCCTACGAAGAAATCGCGACGACTCTAGGCATCAAGTTGGGGACCGTTCGTTCCCGTCTTTCGCGTGCCCGCGCGCGTTTGCGCGAGTCGCTCGCTCACCATGCGCCCACGCGAGGCGGGCTGTGAAACCGCGACACCTTGGTGACGCAGTCCACGACTTGCTCGACGGCAGGCTCCGCGGCGATCGGGCCTACGCAGCGATGGCGCACCTCGGGGAGTGTGAAGAGTG